>NZ_QOSA01000024.1:0-18345 GCF_008368795.1 Bacillus sp. BF2-3 | reverse complement strand
CATTTAAACTAGCATTTATAATCTTATCTCTAAATCACAACTGTTACCCCATCACCATCAAGTTAAAGTTTCATTTTATTTTGCTAACTTGAGGGTGATGTGACGTAACCTTAATTATTTAAAAATTTTAAAAAGGCCCCTTAGCCATGTTAAAGGGACCTTGATCACGCAAATGATCTGTAAGCCAATTCATTTTTGATATACAGATCATTTGTATGATAATTTTTATAAATAATTGCTAAATAGTGAATTTACATAAATGCTTTTAGAAGTTCTTGAATTAATGGGATTGCTCCACCTATAAATTTTAAAACTGCCATTGCGATTTCCATATTATTCTCTCCTCTTTTTCGTATTAAAATGTAATAAATCTTTATAACTTTATTATAGTAAGCGCTTACAATAATAACAATACATTTCCGTATGCAATATTGCATATTTATACATTAGATCTCTATTATTCATTTTTTAATGGTACTATAGCGAGGTGAGAGTCTTTAAGGGTTCTCCTTAATAGGAGGAAATATGGAAAGAGTGCAAGCGATTTACAGTAATCAAAAATTTAAGAGTTGGGTTAAACAGGTATTAGCTGTAGGAGGAGTAATAGGGTGCTGTTATTTGGTGTTATATGTTTTCTGTTTCTTAGTTATCATGTAAATAGTATACAACTAAACTAGTAGAGTCTTGCCTAGAGAGGTAAGGCTCTTTTATTGTAGTACCTGGAGATGAGCAAACTACATACAATATCTCTCAGGTTTTTCAGATCACTTTGTAGGATTCCTTGTTTAGAACACTAATTCATATCATTGAAAACAGAATTCTATGGATAAAAAATATGTTTTTACTAGATACATACTAAAAAGATAAGCATAAATTATATTAGATTTTGGCAAAATCTTTTTGAATTGGAAAAGGATTTAAATCTTACTTATAGACTTGATTCCTTTTTATATAATATAATCCTTATATTGATACGTAAATATAATACAGTAATAATAAATTAAAAGCAAGAATTTTAGTAGCGGTACGTTCACACATCCATCAACTTAAGATTTTCAAACAAAAAATTCTTTTTTTAATTGATTAATAGTAAACGAGAAAGATTGGCAAATTAACAACTAAAGAGATTTCTTCAGGTAAAATCTATCAAAAGGTCCTTTACAAAATTTATACATAAGTCAATTATAAAATCATGTAAATATTATGTATTTTTGTAAAATAAATTCATTGACACTTGTGTATATAAGTAACTATACTCGTTACATCAAATTGAATGCGTGATAATACGATTTTATTATTATTACAAACATGTAAATATAAAAATAGAAAATCTCAATTTGATAAATACAATGGTAGAGGTGTTTATTTTAATGAAGCACAAATTAATTGCAACAGGTATCCTTGCAGGAGCTATATTATCCTATTCTTCTAATATTTTAGCAGATACTCATAAATTCCCTGATGTTCCTACATGGGCTGATAAATCCGTTAACTATTTAGTTGATAAACAGGTATTAAATGGTTATCCAGATGGAACTTTTGGTTCAAATGACTCCTTAGACAGAGCTTCGGCTACAAAAATTATGACAAAAGTTTTAGGTATAAAAATTGAGCCTAATGCAAAACCATCTTTTACAGATTCACAAAACCACTGGGCTACTCCTTATATTGCTGCTGCTGAAAAAGCTGGTATTGTTAAAGGTGAAGGTAATGGAATCTTTAATCCATCCGGAAAAGTAACTCGTGCTGCTATGGCTACCATGCTAGTAAATACATATAAACTACAAAGCACAGCAAATCATAACGAGCAGGTTAGATTTGAAGATTTAAAAGGGCATTGGGGAGAAAAACATGCCAATATTTTAATAGATTTAAAAATTTCTAATGGTACCGAGAACGGTTGGCAACCAAATAGATTTATAACACGTGCTGAAGCTGCTCAACTTACTGCAAAAACAGATATGTTACAACAAAATTTAAACGATGAAAAAGAGGTTATTACTGCTACCTCATATGAAGATTTAAATTTAACAGTGGCTTCGAAAATTACAGCTCAAGAGATTGATAGTTTTATTGCAAAATATCATTCAGATAGTCCCTTAGTTGGACATGGACAAGATTTTATCAATGCGCAAAATCAATATGGCGTGAGTGCTCATTATTTAGCGGCGCATGCGATTTTAGAATCTGGATACGGAAAATCAGAAATCGCATATCAAAAACATAATTTATTCGGTCTACGTGCATATGATGGAGATCCGTTTAAATATGCGAAATATTTACCAAGCTACGGCGATAGTATTGCTTATAACGCTAATTATGTACGAGAAAGATATTTAGAAGAAAGTGGTATGTATTATAACGGGTCAACATTAACTGGCATGAACGTGAAATATGCATCAGATAAAGGCTGGGCTAAGAAAATTGCGGGTATTATGGAACGTATTAAACCGTTTCGTGTAGAAGACTATACATATGCAAAAAAATTACCAAAGAATCCTGAAACATTAGATGTCGACGCGTTATCTAATGAAATTCCATATAAAATGTATGCAGACGGTTCAAGCTCAAATGTTGTATCATCAGCTACTTACTATCAGGTACCTTATCCATTTAATTTAAAAATTAAAAGTAGACCAGATGTAGCTGTCGAGGAGAATAAAGTTGGTACAGTAACTCCTGGAACAACCATCTTTATTTATCGTGAAGATCCGAATGGATGGGTAGAATTCTCTTTTGAAGCTAATGGAGAAAAATATTGGACATTAAAAAATAAATTAAGTATGTAATTAAAAAGATCTATTTCACTAGTTTTAAAAGTATGGGATTGGACAATTGATTCTCTAGATTGGAAATACAATAAATTACCCGTTGATGTAGCAGCTGCAAAGATTATTCAAAATGTCTTAGCAGGTGCTACATCCGCATACTTTTTCGGGAAAATGTTGCGCAAAGTAGGTTCATTTTCAACACTATCTCCTGGTTCACCGTAATCTTCAATGATGTAATATTCCTTATCTTTAATGTATATATTGAATATACAAATATATTGTGTTATGATGTGAATTAGAAACTCGCGTGTTTCAAATACAACATTTTTATCTTTTTGATGACCTCTTATCTTTCCGTAAGAGGTCCTTTTTTATCCCTCCGTATTGCATAGCCGCTAAAATACTATGAAAAGATACTAGAGACTACTACAATGTGATATTCTCTAGTATTTTTTCTTTATCCATATTATCTATTGTTGGGTAATTGATGAATTATTAATTTTTGTATAATTTTCACAAAATAACTTTGAACCATTATTTATTTCAATATAAAATAATAAAGGTATATATATGAATAGGTATGTCCTTTTTATGTGATGATAATGCGAATTGAAGCGTAATACTGAAACGGTAAACGAGAAGAATCAGGGCCGAAACAGATAGTAAGGAGCAGACAATACTTATAATGAAAACGTTCATAATGGACTGTCTATGGATGGAGAAAAAATACGAAAAGATAAAAGGGGCAAATGAATATGAACAGAGCCTTTAAAGGTACCGTATTAGCAGGGATAAGTGTGGGTTTCTTGCTAGCTGGTTGTACAATAGAAACATATGTCCTAACGCAGTCCAGAATATAAGCAAGTAGATTAAGTATTCTAAGCAGATAAATGAAGACTATAGCGATGAAGAAATTGAAAGACAACTAAGAGGTATAGCATCCTGACTTTCTAAATAACATGAGTGTTTCTATAGAATGAATCCTTAGGAGGGCTATTGTGGAACCTTTAATCAATGCTATTTTATACTTTGTATTTTTATTTGGAGCACTGTTTCTTATACTGGGTACTGCATTGGTTTTATTAATCGTGGCTGCATTACCAGTAATCTGGAAGAAAAATCTATCATTCCTAATGATTAGCTTAGGTATAAATATACTTGTCATTCCATTGTCTTTTTTTATTGGCGGGATGGCAACAGATTCCCCTGGTAGTACGATGCACGATTTTTGGGAAGTATTTTTGTTTATTCAGATATTTCCGTTTCCCCTAGTACTGCTATCTTTAGTTTGGTGGCTTGTGCGTCGAAAAAAAGAAAAAGTTCATGTGTAGCGTTTTTAATGCACATAAGCTGTCCGTTTGGGCAGCTTATTATATTTATTACTAAGCGTGATTATTTCCAAAATGAATGCAATACCACTATACAGTTAAATTGAAGGTGAACCATATTGAAATCTTATCAAACTTTAGCCCACTTGTATGCATTAGGACTAGGCTGCGGACTTTGGAATAGAGAGGAGGTTATTTCATGGTGCGATAGGTTGATTGAAGCAAATGATCACCCGCCATATGAAATTATGGAGATATCTTTAATGTCTAAAGCAAAGCTGATATATATAGAATCGGCTTTACTGTCATATAGCCGCATAGTTGATGAAAACCCCTCGGTAAACATCCTTCTTTCAGTCTTAAATGAAAAGTTAGTAGCTCAGAAATGGAATATTAAACAAGCTATTACTTGCTCTACTCGATTACTAGTAAATAGAGGCCTGTATTGGGAAGAAGAATATTTTGATTTATACAGCCTTAATGATAGCTATGACTTAGCACAGGAAGGTATCCATTTTAATGAAAAAGATGTGATTTCTGCTTATATCGATACATTAGGTGTTTTTCGCGTCCATTTTAACGAGTTTGAAGATCTCTATTTACAAGTCATGAAACAGAAGTGGCAAGGGTAGAAGGCAGGAAAAAGAATCATTGAATCGTAAGAGTTACTTCCTGTATTTATCACCAAATTTATCTGGCCAAGACAAATCTGTCTTCGTGTTGATGAATTTTTGTCTCTTAATAACTTAATGCTATCGTTTTTATTTTTTCCGACAGCAAGCTAAGTTAGCATGTTTAATGCATAATGAGACGCCTGTAAATGAGCATTACTATTTAAATTTTTACCAGAGAGTAATTTAGTTAATTAGTAGAAAAAGGAAGGGGCCTATTTGGCTCCTTCCTTTTTCTTATACATACATAACGCTTGTTGACAACTTATGAAATAATAGCATTCATCGCTATTAAAATATAACATTAAAAGCAATTAATTAGATATGTAATTTTGCATATATTGTACTATTTCATGAATAGGAACAAAACTATTTATCTCTTTCTGTATGGAGACAAATAGATTTAGGTTTACTTAAGTTAAGAAGATCTGATCATTGATTACTGGTTAAACCATATTTCTACGTATTTGAAAAAATTATATTTGATGACGGATCTATTGTCTTTAAGACGGGAGATAAAGTAACAGAAGAAAAAATTAAGAGATTATATTGGGCAGCCAAGGAAGTAAAAGCACAATATCACCGTGTAATTGGAAATGATAAAGCACTAGAACCGGGTAATGCTGATGATGTACTAACAATAGTAATTTATAATAATCCAGATGAATATCAATTAAATAGACAATTATATGGATATGAAACAAACAACGGTGGAATTTATATTGAAGAGAAGGGGACTTTCTTTACATATGAGCGTACGCCAAAGCAGAGTATTTATAGTTTAGAAGAGTTGTTCCGTCATGAATTCACTCACTATTTACAAGGAAGATATGAGGTTCCTGGTTTATTTGGAAGCGGAGAAATGTATCAAAATGAACGATTAACTTGGTTCCAAGAAGGGAATGCAGAATTTTTTGCAGGATCTACACGTACAAATAATGTTGTTCCGCGTAAAAGTATGATAAGTGGCTTATCATCTGATCCAGCAAGCCGTTATACAGTAAAGCAAACTTTGTTCTCAAAATATGGATCATGGGACTTTTATAAGTATTCCTTTGCACTACAGTCTTATTTGTATAATCATCAATTTGAAACATTTGATAAGCTTCAAGATTTAATTCGTGCAAATGATGTGAAAAAGTATGACTCGTATCGTGAATCATTGAGCAACAATACACAATTGAATGCAGAATATCAAGCGTATATGCAGCAGTTGATTGATAATCAAGATAAATATAATATACCGCAAGTAACAAATGATTATTTAATTCAACACGCACCGAAGCCGTTAGCTGAAGTGAAAAATGAAATTGTGGATGTAGCAAATATAAAAGATGCACAAATTACAAAATATGAGTCGCAATTCTTTAATACATTTATTGTGGAAGGCAAGTACACAGGTGGTACATCAAAAGGTGAGTCTGAAGATTGGAAAGCGATGAGTAAACAAGTAAACCAAACTTTAGAGCAGTTATCCCAAAAAGGGTGGAGCGGCTATAAAACAGTTACAGCTTATTTTGTAAACTATCGTGTAAATGCAGCTAACCAGTTTGAATATGATATTGTTTTTCATGGTGTTGCGACAGAGGAAAAAGAAAAAACGACTACTATAGTAAATATGAATGGACCATACAGCGGGATAGTAAATGAAGAGATTCAATTTCATAGCGATGGTACAAAAAGTGAAAATGGAAAAGTTATTTCTTACCTATGGAACTTTGGAGATGGTACAACAAGTACAGAAGCTAATCCTACCCATGTATATGGAGAAAAAGGAACTTATACTGTGGAACTAACAGTAAAAGATAGTAGAGGTAAAGAAAGTAAAGAACAAACAAAAATTACTGTAAAACAAGATCCGCAAATAGGTGAATCCCTTGAAGAGGAGAAGGTACTCCCGTTTAATAAACTTGTAAAAGGAAATCTGATTACTCCTGATCAAACAGATGTTTATACGTTTAATGTTACAGATCCAAAAGAAGTAGAGATTTCTGTGGTAAATGAACAAAATATTGGGATGACATGGGTACTTTATCATGAATCAGATATGCAAAATTATGTAGCTTGTGGTGAAGATGAAGGAAATACTATAAAGGGGAAATTCGTAGCGAAACCAGGGAAATATTATCTGAATGTGTATAAATTTGATGATAAAAATGGTGAATATTCACTATTAGTAAAATAAATTTATTTCCAATATGTATATAATCATTGTTTTTTTAGAAGGGGTCTGTCACGATAGACTCCTTCTGTTTTTTTATTCATACGGTCTTGGAATCTATGAAACTAAGCTTCCAAGCAGTGTCCCAATATGGGAACATACAGGTGACATTCCAGGATTCATTACTTTTACTGAAGGTACACTTGGCGGTAAACATACGTTGGCTGTCAGTTTAAACAGTATGTGTAGTGCTAACAGTCCAAATCCTTTTAAAAATATTTTCATTGCTGAATCTAGCAGGTAGACAAAGAAAAGAGCGTGTTTTGAAAAAAATAACCAAAACACGTTCTTAATATTTTCAGTTGATTATTTTTTATAAAAAGTTTAATCATTTCTACTTATATTGCTCAACTATTTGACCCATTACTTTAAGTTTAAAAGTCATTGTGGAAAATTTAAGTGCTTATAGGGAATACTCAGCTAACTGTTCACCCCAAGATGATAATTCGGTTTCAATAAATCCTGCTTTTTTATATACAAATTTTGCAGTAAGGTTTTCAGGATTATATCCAATCATGATTAACGGAATATTGGTGTAATTATTTCGTCTTATCTCATCAATAATTAGATATATAGCTTGTTTGCCTATACCTTTCCCTTGAAATTCTTCATCAATCATAAGTCTATAAATCCAATAATTTTTATCATCAGGGTCTATCCCAAACATAGTAAATCCTATCATTTTCTCATCAAAATAAATACCTTTTGCATAGAAGTTATCTAGAAATTGAACTTCTGCAATAGAATAAAGGTTGGATGCAATAAATGTTTGTTGTTCTTTTTTAACAGAAAGTCTAATTGCTTCTTTCCAATTACTTTTGTCAATAGCCTTTAAATAAATTTTCTTCAATCTGATACTCTCCTTCCAATGTTGAGGAGGAACCACGTAGTTTATGGGTTAGTGATACGTTATCCACTTGTTTTTTCGCTCAATGAAATAGAAATATTTTCTCATTGACAACGTCTCCTTAAAGGTACAATTCAAAACACATTAATATAATTATATTCTTCCTACTATAAATTATTTTCCTGTTAAAAAAATTCTATTTCTCTACCTAATTTAGCTAAGGTATATGATACCAAATATCGGAAGAATCTCTTTGCAAACAATTTTATTTCACCTTGAATAATGAAAGATTGGTCAGATTTATATTATGGTGAAAACTTCAAACGATTGACTCAAGTGAAAGCTAAATACGATCCAGAAGATATTTTCAATTTCCCATAAAGTATTCCACCTGTTTATAAAAAATAGAATTCCTTGCCTGTTTTAAATTTTGCAATTTATAAAGAATAATAGATAAAAAAGATTGCACGGATAATGAATAAACATGAATCAATTAAAAAAGGAGCACATCACATCGACTTCAAGCTAAGATTTTACACTATCCATAAAGTAAAAAATACGTTATTCCTTTCTCTAATTATGCAGAAGGAATAACGTATTTTTTCATTTTAAGAGGAATTTTATTTTCTTAGCTTGATAGAGATATGTTGTTACTCCATTGGTAAAATAAAGAATTTAATTAGCTTACTAAAAAATTGATTTTAAGTAAGAGGTATATATACAGAATACCACCAGCATTTCTCTCATTTTCCACTTTAATATATGGACTTCAGTATTTGACGCAAATAATTTCTTCTAATAATAAGGTAGTAAATTATTTGTACACTAATAAAGCTCGTGAAGATGAAAATAGAATTTCCTGCAATAGGTAAGTCTATGTGCCTGCTCTGTGCTAAAAACCTTATTGCCAAGAAAGCCACGCTACTGTGAAGAACAGAAATCACAATAGGTATAAAAAATAATATACTAATTTGTTGGGTTACAATTTTTTTTATCTCTCTTTTAGTTAACCCTAATTTAGAAAGCATTTGAAATTGGCTTTTATCTCGATCTAAATCTGTAAATAAACGGAAGTAAAGAAAACTAATTGTAAACACGAAAAATACAACTCCTACTAGTACACTAAGAATAGATAGTATCGCATTCACTTGTTTACCTTCTAACCATTTTAATACCGGGGAATCAAATATAAATGGTGGGCGTCCGTTTCTATAATCATTTGGAATTATCTCTGTAAGTTTTTTAGCCACATCTGCTGTTTCATACATGTTTTTAATTAAGAAACGATAGTCTATATACTGATCGACCTTTGCTTCTTCTAACGGTGTATTTAGAATTGTTTCGTACATTGAATCCGAAACAACGACAGAAAAATTATTAGATGGGCTGATAATATTATCCATTAATATTTTATTACCAGAAAAATTATAATTCATATTACCGTGTTCCAGTGTAAGGGATGAAGACATTTTCTTTAATTCCTCTTGAGAAGCTGCTCTCAAATATATTTTTGATGGTAGGATTAGACTGTCTGTTTCCTTATTTAACGTTTCTGCTGGGTATCCTAGTGTTTTGGCAGTTGCGTTGTAATCAGTCAGTTTCATAATTGGTGTTGCGTGACTTGTTGTATTAAAACCAGTAGAAGTTACTAATTTATATGAGAATCCATCATTATGTAATTGTTTCTCTATTTGAGCAATATGAAATGCCTCCTCCTTGTTGTGTTTATATGATTTATATTCAAATGCATAAGGACTGTTAACTTCCGCTAATGCGCCATTTCCAATAGAAAGGCAAGCACCAATAGAGGTAAAGGCAACTGCGGAAAGTATACTTACTAGAAAGAGTGTTCGTGCGTTATCTGTCATTCGATATGTTAACTCTGAAATCATTAACATATTGGTTTTTTTAAAGAAAGTGTATTGACGATTTTTCAATATTGTAATGACATAAAAGCTGAGCTGAGTAAATAAAAAGTATGTTCCTAATACAGTTAAGAAAACACATAGTAATAGAACATATATCTCAATTCCTTTTTTTAATGCTATATCCAAATAAAACGCTGAGGCATATCCAATGCAAATACAAAGAATTGAGAAGAAAGCTAGCCATTTAGATGACTTTGGTTCCGCTTTTGGTTTTTCTTCAGATTTCATGAGTTCAATTAGCTGTGATACCTTCATTACTCGTACAGTGAAAAAAGAGACAAGTATAAATAAAATAAAAAACATAAGAGATGTCACTAAAATTGCATTAGTAGGAAAATGAAATGGAAGCCCACCTTTTAACAGGAAAAGGGAACCACTTATCAGTAAGATTAATTTTCCAAAAACTAATCCAAGTCCAATCCCAACAATAATTGCAGAACATCCAATTAACATATTTTCCATGAAAATTAGCTTTTTTAATTGTGCATTAGACATGCCATGGAGTAATAAAATCCCAAATTCCTTTTTCCTTGTTTTTAAAAACATAGTAATAGAATAGAGAATGAAAAAGAAGGAGAAAAATATAATTAGATATTGAGCAATTTTAAATCCTTTTGTACTTAAAGAACTCATGGTCTCACTGGTCGATACAAGATTTCCAGTGAAATTAGGATGAAATGCAAGCAATTCAAAAGTAAATAGAATCATCACGGCAAATGTACTACTCAAAAAATGTCCAAGGTATAATCGTTTATTACGAGTGACATTATTATATACAAGTTGACGAAAATTCATGTTACTTACCTCCTAGTAAAGATAGTACATCTGTAATATCTTTGTGAAATTTTGAACGATTGTCATCGCAATAAATTTCATTATAAAAAGATCCATCTGTAATGAAGATTACTCGATCACAGTAACTCGCAGCTACGGGATCATGTGTCACTAGCATCATAGTTACTTGTTGATCTTGATTTAATTTCTTTAGGAGTTCCATCACATCATTTGCCGCTTTTGAATCTAAATTTCCTGTTGGTTCATCTGCTAATATTAATTGAGGAGAATGAATAAGGGCACGAGCAATGGCGGTTCGTTGAGCTTGTCCTCCTGAAATTTCATAGGTTCTTTTATTTAAAATCTGTTCAATCCCTAGTTTTTTGGAAATGACTTCTACTTTGTTGTTCATTTCATTCAAACTTACATTATCTAATGTAAGTGGTAAAACAATATTCTCTTTTACAGTTAGAGTATTCATAAGGTTAAAGGATTGAAAGACAAAGCCTAGTTCACGGCGTCTAAATAATGCTAAATCATTAGAAGATAAACAATGGGGATTTTTTTCGTTAATAAATACTTCTCCTGATGTTGGTGCATCAATAGTAGAAATCATATTCAGTAAAGTTGATTTGCCACTGCCTGATGCTCCCATAATTCCTACAAATTCTCCTTTTTGTATTGTCAAATCAATATTGGAAAGAGCTTTATAAGATACTTTTCCTGTATTATAAATTTTACTTAAGTTACGGACTGTTAATATACTCATAGTTGTTATCTCCTATTCTTTTATTGGCTATATATAATTTAATCTAAAGCATTATAGTCCTCATATTGAATTGTCTTACATTTACCTTACAAGCATGTAAGAATTCTATCTTTTAAGAAAATTATTTTAGAGGAGGTTAAAGATTTAACTCAACATATTTACAGTGTATAACGCCTATTAAATTAAAGGAAGGAACCTATTAAATTTCCTAATAGGCTCCTTTTTTTAAGGCGAAAATTTCAAATATAGAGTTATACTTCAAATCGTTTGCGTTTTCATACAAATTTTATAAAGTTAAAAATTTCTTGTTTTATTTTAGCTTTATATTGATAAGATACTAGCATCCAATTTTTTTATGATTCAATCCAGGATAAAATATCTACTACCGTTTGATAGGCAGTGCATAATGACCAAAAGATAAATCCAGCAAGGCACTTGATTCTTGACGCAGTAACAGATCTTTCGGACGGAACATAAAGGACCCATCAGCATTGATGGAAGTATCAGGGTCTAGAATTCCTTGGGAGGCAAGTGCCTGAATCGATTGGACTGCCCAGTCGTCTGCGGCATCAAGTAATTTAACTTTAATAGCTTTATCAGGTTGAATCGGTTTCAAGTCTTGAATTTGCTTAACGTTTTGAATCATGGTTGCTGCGACCTGTCGGGTAATCGGAGTAGCACGAATATACTCTGGAATTCCATTCATCATTTTTTCCCTTGCCTCCTTGGATTCGTCTGGAAAACCATTCCATCCGTGAGCAAGTAACAGCGTATCCGCAAATTCTCCTTGTGTCATGGTGTCCATCGGATTAAATAGATTATCTGTTTTAGCACCCATAATGTTTAGAGCATGAAGGTTATCAATGTGACTTCTATATTTACTCTTTGCTGGCACGTCATCAAACGGTGATTTGTTGTTAATTTTCTGAGCATCTGCTACAAAATCAAGGCTTTTAGGAGAGGTGTAGTGAAAATATGTGATTTCTCCTGCTGAATTCTTTTTGAAAGCGACTTTATTGCCTTCTGAATCCTCAAATAACAATGGATGAATCATTTTGAGAACTTGTTTTCCCGTTGTTCCACACTCCATGATCAAATTCCCATTTTCATAAGTAAAATGAGTGCGAATGGCAGCGAAACGCGTATTCTGGAATAAACCCAAGTATTTATGAGCCTCTTTTTCCTCTAACGGGAGATAACTTGTTTTTACTTCATTCTTCTTAGCGGGGAAATAGTGATCCATGAGAGCTTCATATATGTCTATACTCATCATTGAATCATTATTGTAAGACATGAAGAATGCTGTTTTTTGTTCAGGCACTAAAATCAGCAGTGATTGATGCCCAGGCATACTTCCACCTTTCATTACAACATGTTGACCGTTAGCAAATTTATTAAAAGGCGTTTCAAATCCAATTGTCGCAACAGGGACTGTCTTATCATCAAAAACTTGATAGGCATGCATCATATCTATGCCTTTTTTACTTACAATTTCTTTGTCTTTAAACGTTCCTTTCTGTAGTTGCATAATCATGTATTTTGACATGTCTTCCGCAGTAGATAAAATGCCTCCTTGTGGTGTATCCCTTAAACCGCTCCCACTTGTTGGAATCGGATCACCTGTGGGACCATAATGTGTAGCCATTCTTTTGAGAAGGTCAGGCGTAAAACTCATACTCGTAGATTCCATATCTAATGGTTTGAAAATATTTTTTTCCATATATTTCGAGAAAGGGGTGTTAGTAGCATTTTCTACTGCAAACCCTGCGAGCGCAAATGAGACGTTGTCATACGTATAAGCTTCCCCTGGTGGCCGTATCACCGTTGGCATATGCTTAGAGAAAAATTCTTTCATGGGTATACTATTATGAACGTATTCGGGTCCAGTTATATTTGTGAGATCCGGAAAATCTACCCCGCTAGTATAAGTAAGCATATCAAACAGGGTGAGAGGTTTCCCTGTTTGATTAGGAATTTGTAATCCACCAAGGTATTTTTGTACATCTTGATCTAGTTTAAGCTTTCCTTTATCGACTTGCTGCATCACAGCCAAAGCAGTAAAGGTTTTTGAGACTGAAGCGATTTGAAAGACCGTGTCCTTAGTGACAGGGATTTTCTTTTCTTTATTGGCATATCCATATCCTTTATTGACAACGACCTTTCCATCATGAACGACGACAAAACTAGAACCGTTCACATTATACTTCTTCATTTTTTCTTCAAATAACGGGTCTGCAAAAGATTCTATTTCTTTTTTATTAGTAGGTCCTTCCATCATTTGAATATTAGTTGAGGATGTTAATGGTTTTGATTTTTCAGCTTCTAATAATTGTTGGGAACACGCAGAAATCATGGTTGAAGAAGAAAGAAGAACTGCAACGATCCCCAGTTTGTTAATTGCTTGTTTTATTTTTGTAAGCTCCTTTAATTGATTTGTTTTTTTGTTAGCGAAACGAGTTAGCACCCGTTAGCGTATGAACAGAGTGTAGCAAGAGGCCAGTCATAGTAGGTAGTGAGTTTTTGTCATATTTATAAAGGAGAACAAAATTGAGTGGATAAGGCTGTATTAATAGTTATGTCATAAAAGTCATGACATTTTGACACTACCGTGTGTGACAGAAAAACATTTAGAATCAAGGAGCAGTTTTTAACGCATTAACAATAAATGGGGAGGGGAGATCTACATTGTGTATGTTAAAAAATATAATGAGGCGTGAAAGGGGAAATAGGGATGATTTATTTATGAAAAACAAACCAGTAATAAGAGTGGTTCTTCTAGGGTTAACATACATGCGGAAAAAGAGGGATTTATCGTTTGTTAGAATACAATTGCATTTATGAAAAAATAATTAGCAAGATAATTACAAATGTAATATTGAACTTTTAATAGAGGTGATAGCTGTGTGCTTAGTATGAAACAGCTAATAACCATCTACACAATATGAATAGAGGAGAGGGAGAATCTTATGAAAACAAGTAGGCAAATTACGAGTGCAAGTCTGACCCTTTTAATGGCTGGAAGTTCTTTGTTATATACAACACCAAGCTCAATTGTAAAAGCAGAGCCCAATCAAAATGTATCTAATTCGTTACAAACAAATACTCAAAGAGATCGTACTTCCGTCAAGAAAGCAATGCGGGATACACTACAACTTGGATACCCAGGGATACTCGCCAAAATTTCAAAGGATAGAAAAACGTGGAGTTATGCTGCTGGGGTAGCGGATCTGAGAACCAAAAAAACAATGAAAGCAGATTATCGCTTTCGTATTGGCAGTGTTACGAAGACATTCATTGCAACAGTGCTACTTCAATTGGCTGGAGAGAACCGCTTGAATTTAGATGACTCCATCGAAAAATGGTTGCCTGGCGTCATTCAAGGAAACGGATATGATGGTAACCAGATTACGATTCGGCAGTTATTGAATCATACAAGTGGGATTGCTGAATACTTAAAGTCAAAAGACTATGATATTATGGATACAAAAAAATTGTATACGGCTGAAGAATTAGTAAAGATGGGAATTTCTATTCCACCAGACTTTGCTCCAGGTAAGGGCTGGTCTTATTCAAACACAGGATACGTAATACTAGGTATGCTTATTGAAAAAGTAACTGGAAACAGCTATGCGGAAGAGGTTGAAAATCGGATTGTTGAACCGCTCGAATTGTCGAATACATTCCTACCTGGTAATTCAACTGTTATTCCAGGTACCAATCATGCCCGTGGATATTTCCAACTAGACGAAGCAAGTGAGCCAAAAGACGTTACATATTCTTACCCAGGTAACTCGGATGGAGATATGATTTCTACTGCTGACGACTTGAACAAATTTTTCTCTTACTTACTTAGTGGCAAATTACTGAAGAAACAGCAACTAAAACAAATGCTTACTACAGTTCCTACAGGAATAGTAGGAATGGATGGTTATGGTCTTGGAATCTATGAAAATAAACTTCCAAACGGTGTCTCGATTTGGGGACACACAGGTGGATCTCCAGGTTTTTCTACCCTTGCTGGAGGCACAATTGGAGGCAAGCATACATTAGCCGTCAATTTGAACAGCATTAAAGTTAATAGTCCTGATCCTTTTAAAAATATTTTACTTGCTGAATTTAGCAAGTAGACAAAAAGGAAAAATAGATAAATTTTGTCATAGTTTTTATAGTTGAAAATATCCTTTTCTGGTTCAAAAAACACCTTAATTTTAAAGTTTTTTAAAATTAAGGCAGTAAATGCTGTTAAGCTAATAAAACAAAATCCTCTGTAACATGAAAAACGTTATTCTTTCTCTAGAATCATAGGAAAGGATAACGTTTTTTTACATTTGGGGTAAAGCAGGTTCCTAATTTGATGGACATATGGCAGTACCCTATGCCTATCAAGTTAATAGAACTGAGTTTTCTTAAAATAAAAACCACCGAATTATAGAAGTGGTTTTGAGCGTAAGGAATTTGTAAGAAAGGAGTAAGAAAAAAGAGATTTTCATTGTGTATGATCAAAATGTAGAGAAGAACGAGAGGGGAAATAGATACTATATATTTATATAAAAACAAATTCATTAACAAAACTCTATGGAAGAAAAGAAGAAATTACAGAGGTTAACATACATCTGAAAAAGAGGGATTAATCATTTATTAGGTCAGAAAGTTGTTTGTAGAAATAATTGGTGCATAGATGATTGCAAATTCAGTGTTGACTTTTATCATTGGGAGAGTTGATAGCTGTGTGGTTAGCATATGACATAGCTATTAACCATCAATACAATTTAAATAGAAGAGAGGAATTCTTTATGAAAACACGCAGTAAAATTACATGTGCAAGTCTAGCACTTTTAATAGCTGGAAGTTCCCTGTTATACATAACACCAACATCAATTGTAAAAGCAGAACCTACGCAAAATGTATCTAGTTCGTTACAAACAAGTACGCAAAACGATCGTACTTCTGTTAAGAAAGCAATGCGAGATGAACTGCAACTTGGATACCCGGGAATACTCGCTAAAATTTCTAAGGGGGGTAAAACTTGGAGTTATAGTGCTGGGGTAGCGGATCTGAAAACTAAGAAACCAATGAAAGCAGATTTTCGCTTTCGCATTGGCAGTGTGACGAAAACGTTCATTGCAACAGTTCTACTTCAATTATCTGGAGAGAACCGTTTGAATCTAGACGACTCCATTGAAAAATGGTTGCCTGGTGTTATTCAAGGAAACGGATATGATGGTAACCAGATTACGATCCGGCAAATATTGAATCATACAAGTGGTATTGCTGACTATGTAAATTCAAAAGACTTTGATATTATGGATACAAAAAAATCGTATACGGCTGAAGAATTCGTAAAGATGGGGATTTCACTTCCCCCGGACTTTGCCCCAGGAAAGGGTTGGTCTTATTCAAACACAGGATACGTATTACTGGGGATCCTTATTGAAAAAGTAACCGGCAACAGTTATGCCGAAGAGGTTGAAAACCGAATTATTGAACCGCTTGATTTGTCAAATACATTCCTACCTGGCAATTCAAGCGTGATTCCAGGCACCAAGCATGCCCGTGGCTATTTCCAACTAGACGGAGCAAGTGAGCTAAAAGACGTTACTTATATTAACCCAGGTAGCTCGGATGGAGATATGATTTCTACTGCTGACGATTTAAACAAATTCTTCTCTTGCTTACTAGATGGTAAATTACTGAAGGAACAGCAACTAAAACAAATGCTTACTACAGTTCCTACAGATAGAGAAGGAACCGGATATGGTCTTGGAATCTATGAAACTAAGCTTCCAAACGGTGTCTCGATATGGGGACACCAGGGTAAAGTTCTAGGCTTTACCACTTTTGCTGGTGGCACACTTGGAGGTAAGCATACATTGGCCGTCAATTTGAACAGTCTTAAAGCTGATAGGCCTGATCCATTTAAAAGTATTTTACTTGCTGAATTTAGCAAGTAGGTAAAAAGGAAAACCAGATAAAAAGTGAGTTTTAGGAATTAGAATAAATGTATCTTAACAGTAATAGGGGGGGAATAGTTTAAACTGGGATCCTTAGAGCATGTCAAAAAACTAATAAGTAAGTATTTCAGGAGGGTTTTATGAAAAAGAAAATGATTATTGCAATTGTTGCTTCTGCTATAACAATGTCTCATTTTGTAGGAAATACTTATGCAGATTCGAAAACAGAGGTTTCTGTTACAGCTCCCTACAATACAAATCAAATAGTGAAATGGTTAGAAGCACATGCAAAGCCTTTAAAAACAACTAATCCAACTGCATCTCTTAATGATTTGAAACCACTTAAGGATATGGTAGGTTCAGCCTCAATTGTAGGTTTAGGTGAAGCTACGCATGGGGCTCATGAAGTTTTTACGATGAAACACCGCATTGTTAAGTATTTAGTATCTGAAAAGGGCTTTACCAATCTAGTTTTAGAAGAGGGATGGGACAGGGCCTTGGAACTTGATCGATATGTTCTTACTGGCAAGGGAAACCCAAGCCAACATTTATCACCTACATTTAAGACGAAAGAAATGCTAGATTTACTTGATTGGATTCGGCAATATAATGCTAATCCAAAACATAAATCGAAAGTACGTGTCATCGGGATGGACATTCAATCAGTAAACGAAAATGTTTATAATAATATAATAGAATATATTAAAGCGAATAATTCAAAACTGTTGCCTAGAGTAGAAGAGAAGATAAAAGGGCTTATTCCTGTAACAAAGGATATGAATACTTTTGAAAGCCTTACGAAAGAAGAAAAAGAAAAGTATGTTTTAGATGCTAAACAAATTAGTGCTTTATTAGAGGAAAATAAAAGCTATTTAAATGGAAAATCTAAAGAGTTTGCATGGATAAAGCAAAATGCTCGTATTATTGAACAGTTTACTACAATGTTAGCGACACCTCCTGATAAACCAGCGGATTTTTATTTGAAACATGATATTGCAATGTATGAAAATGCGAAGTGGACTGAAGAACATTTAGGAAAAACCATTGTATGGGGACATAATGGACACGTTTCGAAAACAAATATG
>NZ_QOSA01000023.1:0-373122 GCF_008368795.1 Bacillus sp. BF2-3 | reverse complement strand
ACAATTGGGGTGCAGTTCAATTTCTCCTTGGCTTTTTTTACTATTTTTTGTTTATAATAATAATGGGTGAAATTATGATTAGAATTTGTGCAGTAACAAAAACAGATGAAGTATTATATGATGTTTCTCTAGAAGAAACAAAGAAAGACCATATTGTATGGTATTGGCTAGATTTATATAAGCCAACGAAAGAAGAGTATACATATATTCTGCAAGACCATTTTAAGTTCCATCCCCTTGCAATTGAAGACTGTCTAGAATACGTACAGAGGCCAAAAGTTGATTTTTATGATGGATATAACTTTTTAGTTCTTCACGCGTTTGGAGAAGATGGGCTAGAACCACATGAAATTGATTTGTTTGTTAGTGATCGCTATATTGTTTCTTTCCATTTTTCTCATAATAATGCAATTGAAAGAGTATGGAAAACACTTGGTGAGAAGAGGCGGATTAAGAAAGGACCTTTACATGTAGCACATACGATCACTGATCAAATTGTAGATGATTATTTCGCACCTGTATATTACATTGAAGATCATTTAAATGCGATTGATGATAATTTAACAGGTGAGACAGCAGGAGCCGTACTAGAAGAAGTATTTGATATTAGGGCAGATTTATCTAAGTTAAGACGTACAATTATTCCAATGCGTGATTTATTGTATCGTATTTTGAATTCCACTCGTTTTTACGGTATAAGTGATCATGAGATTTATTTTAAAGATATACATGATCATTTACTTAAACTTACGGAAATGATTGAGGCAAGTCGAGAGTTAACGGCGGATATTCGGGATAGTTATTTTTCATTAAACTCACATCATATGAATAACATTATGAAAACATTAACTGTATTCTCGACTATTTTCATGCCATTAACATTTATTGCGGGAGTATATGGAATGAACTTTACGCATATGCCAGAGCTTGGTGGACAATATAGTTATTTTATTTGTCTTCTTCTAATGGCATTAATTGGCGGCGGAATGATGGCCTGGTTTTATAAAAAAGGATGGTTTAAGTAAAAAAACACCGAGGATTTCCTCGGTGTTTTTTTTCAACCAATAGCATGTAATACAAACATAGCTAAGAATAAGCATGTAATGATATACATAGATGGTGCGACTTCTTTACGCTTTCCAAGAGCAACTTTTAAGATAGGGTAAGCAATAAATCCGAACGCAATGCCATCAGCGATACTATATGTGAGCGGGATCATGACGATAATTAAGAACGCTGGAAATCCTTCTGAAAAATCGTTCAGAGGAATTTGCTGAATGCTTGTAATCATCAGGCCGCCAATAATAATTAAGATTGGTGCAATGGCACTATCAGGAATTAGTTTGACAAACGGAAGTGCAAACAATGATGCAAAGAATAACAACCCCGTAACGATAGACGTCAGACCTGTCTTTCCGCCTGCAGTAATACCTGCGGCACTCTCTACTGTTGATACGGTAGGGCTTGTGCCAAATAGACCACATGTCATTGCTGAAATTGCATTGGCTTGGTAAGCACGTGGGAATTTACGGTCATCTTCTAATAAACCGTGCAGAAGTCCCATGTTCTCAAAAATAAGCACCATGCTTAAGGAGAATGTTGCAATCCAAAACGGTAAGGAAGAAAGTTTGCCAAATGACATAGCTCCAAACACATCCCCGTAATTAGCGAATGAGAATGAACTATTTCCGATTTGACTTGTATCAACAAGGCCAAATAGCCATGCAATACCAGTTCCTATTGCAATCGTCCATAAAAAGTTTCCACGTACGTTACGAATAAATAGTACAAGTGCAACGATAAGAGTAAGCACGGTCGCAAGAACGACAGGGTTACTTAATTTACCCATTGCAACAGCAGTATTTGGGTTCGAAACGACTAAGCCACCTTTTTGCAATCCGATAAACGCTAAAAATAATCCGATGCCGACAGTAATTGCTTCCTTTAATGACTTTGGAATTGATACTGATAGCACGCGAGCGATTGGTGTAAAAGCGGCAATTGCAAAAATAATACCAGAGATAAAGACAGCAGCCAATGCTTCTTGCCAAGTTAGTCCAAGCGTATGCACAGCTGTGTACGTGAAGAATGCATTTACACCCATACCAGGGACAAGAATAGCAGGTGCATTTGCCCAAAATGCCATGAGTAGACATCCGACAAATGAACTGAAAACAGTTGCTAAAATTCCAGCTTCAAGAGGAATGCCAGCATCGGATAAAATTGATGCATTTACAATCATAATATATACGATCGTGAAAAATGACGTAACTCCAGCTAAAACTTCTTGTTTTGGTGATGTTTCGTGTAAACCTAATTTAAATGTTCTTTCAAGTATTCCTTTCATGTTAAACCTTCTTTTTCATATCCCTCTCCCACCCGTGATATCTCTTTCGTAAGAGCTCACCGTCCTTTATTATATCAGAACATCATGTTTTTACAACAAGGAAAATGATAACGTTTACTTATAAATGAAATTATTTATAAATACGTAAAAATTGCCCGTATTGTTGAAATAATTTCTAACTCTCCCGATTGAATGGGTGGAGCTGCTTGCGCATGTAAAGTAGCATAAGACGTAACCTCCCTTGGTAATTGGGCAGATTCTTCAACGAATGAGAGGGGAACAGGATTAATATTTAAATTATATGTACTCGCAATAGCACGAGCTTTTTCTACTGCTTGGTGCAGAGCTTGAATGAGAGCTTGCTCATAATATTTATTTGGATGAGATACTCGGAAACGTAAACCTTTTGCTACATTTGCACCATTTGAAACGGCTATATCATATACTTCCCCAGCTTTTTGTACATTTAAAACGGTAATTTCATACAAATGCTCCACGCGGTATCCTTGCAGCAAGGCTTTATCATTTACATATTCGTATTGAGGAGTAATTGTATAAGAAATCGTCTCTATATCTTTATCGGCAATACCAAGCTGTTTAAGTGCATCCAACAATTGTTTGGATTGCACTGCATTTTCTTCTTGAGCCTGTTTTACATTTTTATCATCTGTTCGAATGCCGAGTGTTAATATAACAACATTCGGTTTTGCTTTTACAACACCTTCTCCTTGTACAGTAATAGTAGCTTCTTTACCAGTATTAGCAGTGCGTACGTTGTGTAAATAAGGATTCATTCCACCCTGCATTTTCCATCACCATCCTTTTTATATGTATATGTGTGAACAAAAAAGAAATTTATATGAAAAAAGTTACATAAATGAGAATGTTGAGGAAAGAAAGCATATACAACATAGGTATTTATAGATTATAATATGTGTAAATATGATAAAAAAGGGACGAGGCTATTGAACGAAAAAAGAGAAACGCTGATTTTAGATTTATCTGCATCATTTCGAAAAATGATACGTTTATTACAAAATGATATTAATACACGTTTTGCAGAACATATGCCATATAATGAATTTTCTGTATTACGTGCGTTATTTTTAAACAGTCCACAGATGGCTTCGCAAATTGCGAGTGAAGTAAACGTAACCTCCAGTCATATTACAGCTGTTACAGATCGTCTCGTACGAAAAGGATTAGTAGAAAGAAAACGTTCTAATTCAGATCGTCGAATCGTGTACTTAGAAATTACAGAGCACGGAAGAGAAGTAACTGAAAAACTTGAAGCTGTGCGTAAAGAATATTATAAAGAGAGATTTAAAGGTTGGAGCGACCAAGAAATAGAAATGGTCTTAGAACTATTTGGCCGCGTATTATAATAAATGAGGATAGGAAGCGAAAGCATTCCTATCCTTTTTCTTTTGAATAAAAATATTTTGAAACTCCGATACTTTAATTAAAAGATCGGAGGAAAGATTATGAAATATATTGCTGCACTTACCATTTTATTTGGTGGTTTTTTCTGTTTTCAAACATTCACGTACGCAGATACGCCTATCCAAGTAGTGCGAAAAGAAGTGAAGTACATTGAAAATGATAATACAGTCTTATATTCGAAATTATGGGTTCGTTCTATGCAAAACGCAGTATTATTTCACCATAGCGATAATATTCGTAATCGGGACACATTACGTAATGTAACAAGTTCATCGCTTGTTAAAGCGAAGCAACTATCTTTTCAGAAAGCAGCACTTTATATACCGAGACTATCGCAATACGTATCAAAAATAGGGAAAGAAAACATTCAAGTGTACTACATTGCGATTCACTATAATGTGAAAAAAGAAAATGCATATCAATTAGATGGCATGAACTATTTTCTACAAGTATTCGTAAAAGAGCGTGGGGAATGGAAAATTGCCGAAAGTGTAGTTGCCCCGACAGAGCAAATTGTGCAAAATGGTGATGGATTTGGAATGAAAGAAGAGATGGTGTATGGGGATAGGAGAGAGAATGTGAAATAACCTCCTCATCGAGAGGAGGTTATTTTATTTGAAATTCCAAGAGACTTTCCATTTTAATATTTTAGGTAGGAAGAAATACGTAATGAAACTAGTTATTAAAAATCCGATGTAAAAGCTGGACAATGAGTGCGCGCGACTTAGTATTAAACCTCCAACGATCCCACCAAAGAAAATAGCGCATGCCATTACTAACTTTTGTAACTTTGGATATAATAGATAGTTACCATTTCGCTCATTGATTGAACGGGCATATAAATAAATACCGAGTGGTAATAAAATAAGTATATGTGCAATAGGTGCAATCAATGTTTTTGCCGGCGGAATCTTTGTAAAGTTTGGTTCGTTATGACGTACTCCATTTTGATCAGTATAAGCGCTTTGTGGATCATAATTAAAGTTAATAGTAAAATCTTCTGCTGGACTAGAAATACGTATGTTTTCCATAACATCATGTATAATGCCATTGTTCTCATGAAAGTCGGCACTCGAGTGAACAGCAATGACTCCTGATATTAGAGATGGAAGTAACGCTGGGAAGATTAATATAGCTGCAGTAAGAAATCCTTGCGATATCACATTTCCAGCGATTGTTCCTATACATAAGGCAAGTGTATAAATAGCGATTAATACAATTAACATATATATAAAGTAACTATGAAACGGTGAAAATACTTGATATTTATTATGAAAAGTCAACCTTTTCATAATAGCAAATAGCCCCCAGTTTAAAATGACAACAGCGGCGATATTACAGATTCCAAACAACCACTTTGTTATATAAAGGTGTGAACGTTTAAAGGGCATAGACCATAACAAGTCGCTAGCGTTATTTTGTCTTTCCCATCCAATTAACGTACAAGCTAGAATGGTCAGTATGCTACCTAACAGCATGATAGGATCTAAAAGTGTTAAATCAAAGTGATAATGATATACATAGTTCCATTTTTTATTGTCATTTAGAAAGTGTTGCTGTTGAATAGAAGTCATATAGTATTTATATGACAAACTATAGAAGCTGACGAGCCAAAATAACCATACAACATATTTACTTTGTTGATACGTTCTTAGCCATAGTGCTTTTTGAAATATAGGATCTCTCCTTTAAAAAACTTTATAATTTGTTAGGCGTGATAATACAACATAAGTAATGATTCCAGCGAGAAACAAACTGATATAGTAGTTAGGTAAGAAATAAAATTGATTGATTTTATAGCCACCTAGTAATGAAAAGTAAATCGTTGTCCCCCATATACATATTTTTAAATGTTTTTGGAAAATAAATATCCTTTGACTATTTTCATTTGGTGAACGCACATATAAATATGTCCCAAGTAGTAAATAAAATATTGTATAGAAAATAGGGACTAACATTGATTTGGCTGAATAATATACGTGAGATGCTGGATTTCTTAAAGTAGTTGGATCGTTGTCCCTCTTCCGAGAATCTGGCTGATAGTTATAATCAATAGAAAAGCGATATATTGGTACAACTATATTTGTTTTTTGATTGATTTCATATAGTTGTTGATCTAATTTATTATTTTTAGTATCGGTAGCCTCTAAATGGTTTAGTGTAAAAGTGTACACTAGTGGAATAAATGTAAGGCCCATTAGTAGCCATGGAATGCAAAAAATGACCTGTGAAACAATACTTCCAGTAAAAGTACCGATACATAGAGCAGCTGTATAGACTGCAACATAAGAAACTATCGCATAAAGAAAGTATCGGTGAAGTGGACTAAATGATTGATAATCAAAATGGATAGTTGTTCTATAAATAACATACATAATAATCCAATTTATAAGTAACGAGCTCACAATACAGAAGGAACCGAAAGCCCATTTAGATAAGAAAACATGTTTTCTTTTAAATGGCATCGTCATAAGTAGTGTATTAGATTGGTTGCTACGTTCCCATCCTATCAATAAGCAGGCTAAAGCAATGATAAGAACAGTTAACCAAAAACTATTACCATCTCGTGCAGAAAAGGTATAAAAATAATAATACTGTTCCCCTTTTTCTTGTAATTCGTAATATTTATCGAGTTCCATCTGAGCACTTCTATAGTATCCGAGAGATAGAAGATAAAGCGAACTAAAGAAGAATAGTAACGCAGCATATTTCCCACGCTTCCAATTCCACATCCATAACGCTTTATGAAACATATCCATCCTCCTCCAGTGTCGTAACGAAGACATCTTCAAGTGACATTGTTAATTCTTCAATGAGCAGTGGTTGTTCTTTATAAAACTTCTCGAGTGTTGTAGTCACATTTCCTTCAATTAAGATTGTATATACTTTTCCTGTTTGATTTAATATTTTAATATTGCTTAAGTTTTCTAGTTTTTGAGGTAATGAACGCTCGTAAGCTACTTGTATTTTTGCAAATTGTGATTTTGCATCGTCTAGTGACGTAATAGATGCTACAGTATGTCCTTTTAACATAATGATTGTATCTGCAATTTGTTCCACTTCATCTAAATGATGGGTAGAGATGAAAATGGTAATTTCTTTTTCTGCAACTTCTCCAACGAGAAACTGTAAAATCTGTCTTTTAACGATAGGATCAAGTCCGTTTGTTGGTTCATCTAAAATAATATATTCTGCTTTTGCAGCAACAGCTAAAATGATGGCAAGCAGTGCTTTCATTCCTTTTGAATAACTACGAATTCGTTTATTTGGTAAGTTGAAATGTTCTAGTAGTTCATAGAAATATGGTTCATCAAAAGCTGTATAAACTGCTTTATAAAACTTCACGATTTCTTTTACTGTATAACCGTTCAGTATGTTAGTAGAATCCGGAACATATACGATTTTTTGTTTCGTTTCAGGATTCTTATGAATGTCGATATCCTCATATGTAACAGTTCCCTCGTCTGGGTCTAAAATGCCGACCATCGTTCGTAATAAAGTTGTTTTTCCCGCGCCGTTTCTTCCAAGTAACCCGATGATACTACCTTTTTGTAATGTGAAAGAAACATCGTCTAAAATTGTTTGAGTATCAATTGTTTTCTTCAAGCTTGTCACTTTCAGCATCCGTATTTCCTCCAATCTCTTTATAGTATGAATCTATCCAATCATGAATTTTATCTTTCGTAACACCAAGATAAGAGGCTTCTAATAGTAATTGATGAAATTGCTTTTCAACCATAGCGATTTTCCTTTCGTCTAATGTTGGGGTAATCGATTGGGATACAAATGTTCCTTTTCCTCGTAACGTTTCAATAATTCCTTGTCGCTCTAACTCTTGATACGCTTTACTCACTGTATTTGGATTTATAACGAGTAAAGAAGCGAGTTCGCGTACAGAAGGAAGTTTATCACTTGGAGCCAACATGCTTTTCAATACGAGTTCTTTTATATTTTGAACAATTTGTTCCCATATCGGAGTGTTGCTTCTTGGGTCAAGTTGAATATGCAAGAGCAATGTCTCCTTCCTCATATGTATTAAGTGTACTACTATATGTAATACACTTAATACAATATAGGGGACGAATGTATTTGTCAACTGAAAATAATAGAAAAAATTGGTATTAAAAAAAGATAAATTGGAAAAAATAGGTCTGATATAGAATGGAGGGTTAGTCATGAAGCGAGTTTTTGGAATACTTGTTTGTTTCATGTTATTGCTTTCTGGAACTTCAGTGAGTTTCGCGCAATCTGAGAAAACGAAGCCAGAGAAAACAGAAGAAACAACGCCGAAGTTAGCGGAACAAGCGTCGTCAGCAATCGTAATTGAGCAAGATACAGGTAAAGTTTTATTTGATAAAAACCCAAATGAAAAATTACCACCTGCTAGTATGACAAAGATTATGACAATGCTTTTAATTATGGAAGAAGTTGAAAAAGGAAAATTAAAACTGACCGATAAAGTTAGAGCGAGTGAACATGCAGCTTCAATGGGTGGATCGCAAATCTTTTTAGAACCTGGGGAAGAGATGACTGTAAATGAGATGTTAAAGGGTATTGCAATTGCATCTGGAAATGACGCATCTGTTGCGGTAGCCGAGCACATCGCAGGTTCAGAAGAAGGATTTGTAAATATGATGAACAAAAAGGCGAAAGATTTAGGGCTGAAAAATACACATTTTCAAAACCCAACAGGTCTTCCGGCCAAAGACCATTATTCGACAGCAAATGATATGGCTATAATGGCGAGAGAATTGATGAAGTATCCACTTATTCGTAAATACACAGGTAAGTACGAAGATTATTTACGTGAAGATACGGATAAAAAGTTTTGGCTCGTTAATACGAATAAACTAGTACGTTTTTATCCTGGCGTAGATGGAGTAAAAACAGGTTTTACGACAGAAGCGAAATATTGTTTAACAGCATCGGCTGAAAAAAATGGTATGCGTGTCATTTCAGTTGTCATGGGAGCACCAACATCAAAAGAACGGAACAACCAAGTGACAAAGCTTCTTGACTATGCATTTGGACAATATATGACAAAGAAATTGTATACGCGCGGCGAAAAAATTAAGACAGTTCAAGTAGGAAAAGGGAAAAAAGAAAAAGTAGATTTAGTTGCGTCAGATAATGTTTCTCTTCTTATGAAGAAGGGCGAGAATATGGACAAGGTAAAACAAGAAGTAATTGCTGAAAAGAAAGTAAAAGCACCGATTAAAAAAGGTGACGCGCTTGGCACCCTTGTTATTAAAAAAGATAAAGATGTTTTATTAAAACAAACAATTGTAGCAAAAGAAGATGTTGCTGCAGCGAGCTGGTGGGAGTTATTTAAAAGAAGTTTTGGGATGTTTTCAACATCAAAATAGCGGCAAATATTTTGCCGCTTTTCTATTCGTATGTAAGTGAATAATGCTGAAAGGTTTCACTTTATGACGAAATAGTTCTTCTTTTGTCAGCAGGAAGGATTCTTATTTTGTATCACGAAAATCTTTATGTATGTGAATAAGTAAAGTTTGAGCATAAGGAGGAAATCGTGTGAGTCTTTCCATGCAATTAGAAGTAAAACGTGACGTCCTATGTGTGAGACTAGAGGGTGAATTAGATCATCATACGGCTGAAGAGTTGCGAACGAAAGTAACAGATATGATTGAGACACATGGTGTTCATCATATTGTTTTGAGCCTAGAGAACTTATCGTTTATGGATAGTTCTGGTCTAGGTGTTATATTAGGCCGATATAAACACGTAAAGGGATTAGGTGGAGAAATGGTTGTTTGTGCAATTTCACCGCCTGTTAAGCGTTTATTTGAAATGTCGGGCTTATTCAAAATCGTTCGCTTAGAAGAAAGTGAAGCGCACGCGCTCGCGACGTTGGGGGTGGCATAGATGAGAAATGAAATGAACCTTCAATTTTCAGCATTAAGTCAAAATGAATCATTCGCTCGCGTTACAGTGGCGGCTTTCATTGCACAACTAGATCCAACGATGGAAGAATTAACGGAGATTAAAACAGTTGTGTCAGAAGCGGTTACAAATGCAATTATTCATGGATACGAAGGAAATGCAGAAGGTATTGTTTATATTTCTGTAATTTTGGAAGAAGCAATGGTGAAACTCACGATTCGAGATGAAGGGATTGGAATCTTTAACTTAGATGAAGCGAGACAACCCCTTTTTACAACTAAACCTGAATTAGAGCGTTCCGGAATGGGATTTACTATCATGGAAAATTTTATGGATGAAGTAGAAGTTATTTCAAACGAATCTTTCGGGACAACAATCCATTTGACAAAATACTTATCAAATAGTAACGCTCTATGCAATTAAGGAGAATAGCCTATGGACATAGAGGTCAAAAATGAGAAGAAGAAACCTCAGTTAAAGGACCACGAGCTAAAAGCGTTAATTCAAAAAAGTCAAGATGGAGATCAACAAGCGAGAGATACAATCGTTCAAAGTAATATGCGCCTCGTTTGGTCGGTTGTACAGCGGTTTCTTAATCGAGGATACGAACCAGACGACCTATTTCAAATTGGATGTATTGGGCTCTTGAAATCGGTAGATAAATTTGATTTATCTTTCGACGTGAAATTTTCAACATATGCAGTTCCAATGATTATTGGTGAAATACAACGTTTCTTACGCGATGATGGATCAGTGAAAGTTAGTAGGTCTTTAAAAGAAACAGGAAACAAAATTCGAAAGATGAGAGATGAGCTTTCGAAAGAATTCGGAAGGGCTCCAACGATTAATGAAGTGGCAGAGGCACTAGAACTAACGCCAGAGGAAGTTGTTCTAGCACAAGAAGCGAGCCGGGCCCCTTCATCTATACATGAAACTGTATATGAAAACGATGGAGATCCAATCACTATTTTAGATCAAATTGCAGATCAATCTGAAACGAAATGGTTCGATAAAATCGCTTTAAAAGAAGCGATTAGAGAACTAGATGAACGAGAGCGCTTAATTGTATACTTACGTTACTATAAAGATCAAACACAGTCAGAAGTAGCCGAGCGCATAGGCATTTCGCAAGTACAAGTTTCAAGACTTGAAAAGAAAATATTAAAACAGATGAAAGATCGAATAGACGAATAATTGTCTATTCGATTTTTTTATGCCGTTAATAGGAGAGAGATGTTAATTTTCGCAAAAATTAACAGAATTTATTGATAATTTAGTCAATTTAAAATATAATCCAAGTATGAACTTGTCATAAAGGGGGAAGGAAACATGGAAACGAGGCAACAATGGGGAACGAGAGCTGGATTTATTTTCGCAGCGGTCGGATCTGCCGTTGGATTAGGAAACATATGGCGTTTTCCTTATACAGCGTATGAAAATGGAGGAGGAGCATTCTTTTTACCGTATTTATTTGCATTATTAACGACTGGTATTTCATTGTTAGCGTTTGAGTTTGCCCTTGGTCATCGTCATCGTGGCTCAGCACCACTTACATTTTTCCGTATTAGCCCGCGTGCAGAATTTATTGGATGGTGGCAAATGTGCGTAACATTTATTGTTTCAACATATTATGCAGTGATTATTGCTTGGTCTATATCGTATACATACTTTGCAATTACTGGAGCATGGGGAAAAGACACGCAATCATTTTTATTTAAAGAGTACTTACATGTTGCAGATAAGCCAGGACAATTTGGAGGACTTGTACCAGAAGTATTAATTCCGTTAGCTCTCGTTTGGATTATTGTGCTTGGCGTTGCATTTAAAGGAGTTAAAAAAGGAATCGAAGTTGTTAACCGTATATTTATTCCTTTATTAGTTGTTATGTTCCTTATTATCGTTGTTCGTGCAGTGACGATGGAAGGTGCTATGCAAGGACTAGATGCATTCTTTAAACCAGATTGGAGTCTTATTTTTGATGGGAAAGTATGGCTTGCTGCTTACGGTCAAATATTCTTTAGTTTATCTTTAGCATTTGGAATTATGATTACGTATTCTAGTTATTTACCGAAAAACTCGGATACAACAAATAATGCCTTTATTACTGGATTTGCAAACTCAGGATTTGAATTATTAGCAGGTATTGGGGTCTTTGCAGCTCTTGGATTTATGGCAAATAATATGGGAGTACCGGTTGATAAAGTAGCAAGTGCTGGCGTTGGGCTTGCATTCGTAGTATTTCCCCAAATTATTAATGAATTGCCGATGTCACCGTTGTTTGGTGTTTTATTTTTCTTATCGTTAACGGTTGCTGGAATTACATCACTTATTTCACTCGCGGAAGTATGCTTTGCCGCTGTATCTGAAAAATTCAGTTTAAGTCGGGAAAAAACTATTGGAATTATGGGAACCCTTCTCGTGTTAGTTTCTCTTGTTTTTGCAACACGTGGTGGACTTATGTTCTTAGATGTTGTCGACTATTTCGCTAATAATTTCGGATTAATTACAATTGCACTTGCGGAAGTAGTTACGATAGGGCTCATTTTACGCCGTTTACCAGTTTATCAAAATCATGCAAACTTCGTATCTGATATTAAATTAGGAACGTTTTGGAGAGTGAGTTTACTCGTTATTACTCCGCTTATGTTAGGGTATATGCTAATTGATGGTACAATCCAAAATATTAAAAAGAACTACGGAGATTATCCGACTGAGTTTGTTGTAACGTATGGTTGGTCGATAGCAGCAGCATTCCTCATAGTTGCAATAATCATTGGCCTGAAAAAATGGGATGCACAAATTCATTCGGATTCTGCCAAGCTTGAAAAAGAATGGAAAGATCGAGGTGTTTCATAATGAGTGGATCAGCGATTATGATGATGGTTATTGGAATAGTAGTCATTTGGGGAGGGCTTGCATTAAGTATTGTAAACTTATTTAAGAAAAAGGCATAAGTAAAAAACATCTGTACCGAAATGGTGCAGATGTTTTTTTATGAAAAAATTGTATTAGAAAAAAATTCAATAACCATACTACAACTACGAGGAAGAGTGAAGGGGTGAATGAAAGTTGGAACAAACGATTTATATTAAAATGCGCAATCGTTTAAAAGTTTCTCCTACTTATGAAGTAAAGCTGGGCGATGTTGCTCAACTTGCCGGAGATTCTTCCGTAGTTGAGTTGTTACAAAATGAGATAGTTTACAAAATAACAGCGCATGATAAGACGCATGTTGTAATTGATGTTATGAAAGTAATTGAGATTATTCAACAGAAAGCATCTCATGTACAAATTAATTTACTCGGTTCTGGACAAACTCTTGTTGAAATTATATACGAAAAAAAGAAGACACACCCAATTTTTTTCGGGCTTGTATGGCTGTTACTGTTCATTGGAGCGGCCCTTGCGATCATTTATTTCCATGAAGATGTAAGTATGCAACAAGTACATCAACGGTTATATTACATGATTACTGGAGAATTTAATGCGCAACCACTTTTATTTCAAATCCCTTATTCTTTAGGTCTTGGCTTAGGGATGGTTTTATTTTTTAATCATGTATTTCAAAAGCGAATTAATGAAGAGCCGAGTCCGTTAGAAGTTGAGATGTTTCAATACCAACAGTCACTTGATCAGTATGTAATCGTTAATGAAAACAAGGATAATATGAAACAACTTGCCGATGATTGAGTCTGGATTTGTTATTTTAATTGGTTTAGCTGGAGGGATTGCGGTAGGTAGCGGATATGTCGCATTTTTAGCTGTACTTGGTATAATCCCCCGTTTAGCCCAATTAACGAGAAGTGGAAAGCATATTCAATATTTTGAGTGGGCAGTCATTGCAGGTACTTTAACAGGGGCTTGGTGCAGTTTGAAAAACATTACATTTCAAACGTCGCAGTATTGGCTCGTTATATTAGGGATATTTTGTGGCACATTCATCGGAATGCTTGCAGCGGCATTAACAGAGGTGTTAAATGTTCTGCCTATTTTAGCGAAACGAGTAGGGGTAGAGGGGAAGATTATTGTTTTACTCGTTGCTCTTGTACTTGGAAAAGTAATAGGATCGTTGTTTCACTGGATTTATTTCGTAAAGTAGGAGGCAGTATATAAATGACAAGTCAGAAATTGAAGGATGATTACATAAATAAAGTGAAGGAGTATCATCCAAAGCCAAACTATTTACTAAATTGTATCAAAGCATTTCTTGTAGGTGGACTCATTTGCACAGTTGGAGAAGTATTGATGAAATTTTATATACATTATTTTCACTTCAGTGAACAAGAGGCAGGAAACCCAACTGTTGCAACCCTTGTTTTATTATCCGCGATTTTAACAGGGTGTGGTGTATATGATAAAATCGGTCAATTTGCTGGAGCAGGATCAGCGGTACCGGTAACAGGATTTGCAAATTCTATGGCGAGCGCTGCCTTAGAACATAAGAGCGAAGGGGTTGTTCTAGGGATTGCTACAAATATGTTTAAACTGGCAGGAAGTGTGATTGTATTTGGGGTTGTTGGTGCATATATCATTGGGTTAATAAGGTATACCTTTAAAATTTTTATGTCTTAAAGGAGGGCTAGTATGAGGTTGACCGGAAAACAAACGTGGGTATTTCAAAATGATATATATGTGAATGCAACGGGTACTGCTGTCGGTCCGAAAGAAGCTGAGGGCCCTCTCGGGAAAAAATTTGATATTTCATATGGTGACTTGCATTGTGGAGAAGAAAATTGGGAGCTTGCCGAACGAAGATTAATGTCAGACTCAATTCAACAAGCAGTGCAAAAAGGGAATATAAAAACATCGCAAATTGATTTCTTTTTAGCGGGAGATTTATTAAATCAAACAGTGACAGCAAATTATGTTGCGCGTAAGTGGGGCATTCCTTTTTTAGGAATGTTTAGCGCTTGTGCGACGTCTATGGAGACTTTAGCAGTTGGCTCAGCTTTTATAGACGGTGGATTTGCAAATCGTGTCTTAGCGACAGTAAGTAGTCATAATGCAACGGCTGAAAGACAATTTCGCTATCCAACAGAGTACGGTGGACAAAAGCCAGGGACAGCAAATTCAACTGTGACTGGTGCAGGATCTATATTAATTAGCAATAAAAAAAGTGCAATTAAAATTACGTCAGCTACAATTGGAAAAGTGCAAGATTTAGGAATTACAAATCCTTTGGATATGGGGGCAGCGATGGCTCCAGCAGCAGCTCATACAATTCAACAACATTTTGAAGATTTAAGAAGAAGTGCCGATGATTATGATTTGATTGTTACGGGTGATTTATCAGCTGTTGGGACGCCGATTGCGAAACAACTTTTACTTGAGGAAGGTTATGATCTTGGGCATATATACAATGATTGTGGATTGATGATTTATGAATCAAGTCAAGAAGAAGTGTTTGCAGGTGGTAGTGGTTGCGCTTGTTCAGCAGTTGTCACATATGGTCATTTATTACACGAGATGCAAAAAGGGAATTTACAACGAATTTTTGTCGTTGCGACTGGTGCATTATTAAGCCCGATGATGATGCAACAGAAGGAAACGATTCCAACAATTGCACATGGTGTCGTATTTGAGAGAGTTAAAGGAGAGTGAATTGTGGATTTTATATATGCATTTCTTGTAGGTGGAGTTATTTGTTTAATTGGGCAACTATTGTTAGATTTCGTAAAGTTAACACCAGCTCATTTAATGGCAACTTTTGTAGTCATCGGAGCAATTTTAGATGGATTTGGATTGTACGATAAACTAATAAAGTTTGCAGGTGCTGGAGCAACAGTCCCTATTACAAGTTTTGGACATTCACTATTGCACGGAGCAATGCATGCAGCAGAAAAACATGGATATTTAGGAATTGGTATTGGCATGTTTAGTTTAACGTCTGCGGGCATTTCCGCAGCGATATTGTTTTCGTTTTTTATAGCACTTATATGTAAACCGAAAGGATAAATCAAATGAGACGAAGGGTTGTTTTGGTCACAGATGGAGATGAATATGCAAAGCGGACAATTGAGCTTTTAACGAAGGAATTTGGGGGAAGGTGTATTTCAGCATCACAAAGTAATCCAACCAAATTGACAGGGAAAAAAGTTGTTGAGCTTATTATGCAAACGCCATATGACCCTGTATTTGTCATGTTTGATGACAGTGGATTTATTGGAGAAGGATCTGGTGAAAAGGCTTTAAAATATGTGGCTACCCATAAACAAATTGATGTGCTCGGTATTTTAGCGGTAGCGTCTAATACGCATCATTGGGAATGGGCACGTGTAGATGTAAGTGTAGATCGGAACGGGAATTTAACCGAATACGGTGTTGATAAATTTGGACTTCCAGATGGCGAAATTGGCAGAATTAGCGGAGATACAATTTATTGTTTAGATGACTTGAATGTTCCTGTCATCGTTGGAGTCGGTGACATTGGTAAGATGTGTGGAAATGATGAATGGGAGAGGGGATCACCTATTACGAAGAAAGCAATTCAATTAATTTTGGAAAGGAGTGGTTTTTATGACGAAGCCTAAAAAAGTGGATATCCCTATATCAACTTTCATAAGTGACAATGAAAATTATTTAAAGCAGACAGTTGGGCTAGGCGTTACATACGATGTTGGCATTCGTAAATTTCAAATTTTGAATAAAGAAATTGGTGTGTTATTTGTAAACGGACTTTGTGATACGAATTATATTATCCCTATTTTAGAAGAAGCGGTGGATACAAATGAGATAAGGGATGTAGAAGAAGATACAGTGAAGCTTTTAGAGAATCGCTTAATCCATCAACAAGTAAGTAAAGTGAAAACGATGGATGAGGTAATGCTCCAAGTATTATCAGGACTCATCGTGATATTTGTGGAAGGTGAAACGGAAGCGTTTGCAATCGATGTTCGTAGTTATCCAGGGCGAACGCCGACAGAACCAGATACCGAAAAGGTAGTACGCGGTGCAAGGGATGGATTTGTTGAAAATATCGTTGTAAATACAGCATTAATCCGTAGAAGAATTCGAGATCCACGTCTTCGAAATGAAATGGTTCGAGTAGGAGATAGATCACAAACGGATATTTGCATTACATACGTTCAAGATGTTGCAAATCCAGATTTAGTAAAGATTATAAAACAAGAATTAAATAACATCGATGTAGATGGAATTACGATGGCGGATAAAACAGTAGAAGAATTTGTTGTAAAGCAAAGCTATAACCCATTTCCACTTATTCGATATACAGAAAGGCCAGATGTAGCAGCAAATCATCTACTAGAAGGACATGTGTTAGTACTTGTTGACACATCGCCAAGTGCTATGATTACACCGACAACATATTTTCATCATTTACAGCACGCGGAAGAGTTTAGACAAAATCCAGCTGTCGGTACATTTTTACGCTGGGTGCGCTTTTTAGGTGTTATATTCTCGTTATTTTTATTACCATTTTGGTTAGTGTTTGTATTTGATCCAACTCTTTTGCCAGCAAATCTTGCTTTTATTGGACCGACTAAGATGACGCATTTACCAATTTTATTACAGGTGTTAATGGCAGAGGTCGGACTTGAGTTTTTAAGAATGGCAGCCATTCATACTCCAACGCCGTTATCGTCTGCAGCAGGGTTGATTTCCGCTATATTAATTGGTCAAATTGCAATTGATGTAGGTTTGTTTGTGCCAGAAGTAATTTTGTATGTAGCAGTTTCGATGATTGGTGCATATGCAACACCGAGTTATGAATTAGGATTAGGGAATAAGGTTGGGAAATTGTTTGTTATTATTTTAACAGGCCTCTTCCATGAGATGGGATTTGTAATTGGTATGACGATATTAATTTTATTTTTAACGTCTATAAAAAGTTTACAAACACCTTATTTATGGCCGTTTTTACCATTTGATTGGGGCGCATTAACAAAAATTTTACTCCGTCCAACGATGTCTAGTTTAAAAGTACGACCAAGTATTGTAAGACCTCAAAATGTAAAAAGACAAAAATAAACGGGATTATACACCCGTTTATTTTTTTTAGCAAAAATTTATTATTTTTTAACAAAAATCAAACATTTTTTGTGTACACTTAGAGTAGATATTGTGTATGGAAGGGGAAGAGGACATGATTAAATTATTTGTAAGTGATTTAGATGACACGCTCGTTTACGATGTGAATCATATGCAAAAAGAAGATGAACGTGCGCTGTGTTGGTTAGCTGAGAAAGGGACAAATATTTGTTTTGCCTCTGGCCGCTTTACACACAGAATTGATGAAGTTGTAAAAAGGTTTGCATTCCCATATTACACAACTGGCTTAAATGGAGCGACAATGTTACTTCCGGATGGAAATTTATTTCATGAATCGAGTTTTGAAAATGTGGTTGCCCAGGAAATATATCGATATATACATAAAAAAGGACTAGCGGATATTGTTTGTGCAAATGAGCAGCGATATACAAAAAGGAAGAATGAACATCACCATAATTTTGAAGCGTATATGGGCGTGCATATCGCTGAAATTGAAGCGTTAGAAGAAGAGTTTGGTAAGACTGTACACCCTGCAAAATTGTTTGTTTTTGGAGAAGAAGAGAAAATTGTGACGTTAGATCAAGAGCTACGAGATACGTTTCAAGGCGAAGCGGAAGTTTTTATATCAGGTAAACGCTATGTTGATATTATGCCAAGAGGCGTGAGTAAGGGGAGTGCTCTAAAGCGACTAATGGATCATTTGCAAATTGAAGCAAATGAAGTTGCTTGTATTGGAGATTCTTTCAATGATATTTCTATGTTTGAAGTAACCCCGCATTCATTTACTCTTCATCATGCCCATCCATATGTAAAGGAGAAAGCAAATCATATAGTGCGTTCGGTTGAAGAGGCTGTTATGAAATTACCGTTACTTGTATAAAAAAGAAGCCCGTCATTGGCGGGCTTCTTTTTTACTTGAATAAAGATTTAACAAAATCAATGATACTTGAGAAGAAATCTTTCACTTTATCTAGAAAACTTTGCCCTTCTTCAGATCCTAAAAAGGCAGAAACATGTTCTTTTGTTTTGTTTAATTGACTACCAACTTGATTCCAATCGATATTAAGATTTTTCATTTTATCAAATAACGATACTAAGTTATCTAACTGTTCATCTGTTAATGTAATGCCGAGTTGATCAGCAATTTTTTTAATTAATGAACGTAAATCTTCTGTTGTTTTTGGCTGTTCTTTTGCAATTTCTTCTTTAATTTTTGCAACAAGTTGAACTGCTTTTTCTTCACCAATTTTATCACCAAGCTGGGCTGTTTGTACCATTTCTTCATTCGCTACTTTTTTAACTTCTTCAGGAATTTGTTTATTGGACGCAGTTTCGTATGCTTTCATTAATCCAGTTAAAGCTGCAGTTCCTGAAACTTTAAAAGGTGCAGTAATTTGAATTTCTGCATCTTTTACACCTGCTGTAATCAAAGCGTTAGTGTACATTGCATCTGTTACCCAGTTAATGTTCTTTGATCGTACAATAAGACCAGATCCTGGTTTTGTGTATGTAATCATAGAAGAAGAAATTGCTCTCGTACCAATTTGTGCTTTTGGAACAATGCCTTCTAGAAATTTATGTTCTTCCGCATTAGATACAGTAATAATTGTAGCATCTTTCGGTGCTTTCATTTCTTTTAACAGATCTTGTTTTTGTTGTTCAGATAAGTTCTCTCCTAATGTAACAATTGATTCTCCCTCGATGATGTCTGCAAACGAAGCTGTTGGCATCATAAATACCGTTACAGCTAATAGCAGAGCTAGTAATTTCGTTTTCACGAAAAATCGCTCCCTTTCTCTTTCTAAAATTTTCGGGCAACAAAGTTATTATAGTATATATTTCTTATTTGTCACCTAGCTTTTTCCACATTTCAAAAAAGAAGTATCTAGATTGTCGGATTCTTTTTGTTTCTAGTCATGAATGTGGTAATATAGTGCTGAGATAGTTGAAAGGAGACATATACGTATGAAAACTTTAGGATACATATTAATGGAAAACGGTGAAAAAATCGACTTGGAATTTTTCCCAGAAGAAGCACCGAAAACAGTAGAAAACTTTAAAAAATTAGCAGAGCAAGGATTTTATGACGGTGTTACATTCCACCGTGTTATTCCTGGCTTCGTAAGCCAAGGTGGAGACCCAACAGGTACAGGTGCAGGTGGCCCAGGTTACTCTATTCCATGTGAAACTGATGGAAACCCTCATAGACACCTTGTAGGATCACTTTCTATGGCTCACGCTGGCCGTAACACAGGCGGTAGCCAATTCTTTATCGTTCATGAGCCACAGCCGCATTTAGATGGTGTTCATACTGTATTCGGTAAAGCAACAAGCGGTATTGAAACAGTATTAAAAATGCGTCAAGGCGATGTAATGAAAGAAGTTAAAGTTTGGGAAGAATAAGGTAAGGAAAAAGAGAGCTTTTGCTCTCTTTTTTATTTTTAATGAGATTGAGTACTACTTCTACAGCTCATCATACAAGTAGTATTGTTGCTAAAATATATTGTTTGTGAGAACAAACCTTTAACCAATTACATAGAATACATTACATTATATGTTTCAATAAATATTTTTTGTTATATTAATTTTGCTAGAATTGTGCTGCTTTAGAGTAACTATAAATGAAGTGCTGTTGAATGATATGTTTCTTTCCATTCCATATAAAATTTTCTTTTTTTAACTCTATTTATTAAAGGAATAGTGCTGAAACATAGATTTGACTTTCTTCTTTTCGCTTTGTATGATTATCAAGTTGTTTTAGACTCTTCTCACTCTGTTGAAAATATTGTAAAATGAATGTGATATGAAAAGAGTGATTGAGGGGATTACTAGTTTGTAACTTTTGTAAGAAGGGATAAGGGTTATGTTAATTCGTTTTAAAAAAAGTTATGAAAAAATTGCAATGGGGCTTCTTTCGTTTATGCCAACTGAAAAAGATGTGAAAACATTACAATTGACAATGAAAGAATATGAAGCAAAAGATGATTGGCAATTGTATTTGTGGAAAGAAAATGAAGATTTTGTTGGAATAATGGGGATTGTAAAAAAAGAGAATCAAGTATTAGAAATTCAGCATTTGAGTGTGAACCCGTCTCACCGTCATGTGGGGATTGGGACGAAGATGGTTCAAGAGTTAAAGAGTAAATTTCTTGAGTTTACAATTTGCGGAAATGAGCAAACAGCAAGTTTTTGCGAAAAATGTAAAGGGCTAGAACAAAATATACATTCGTGAAAGCAGAGATAAGTAGTTTATTATCTCTGCTTTCTTTTTTGTAATTGTTCGTTTCGTTCAGTAATGACCTCTGTGCGATCACGCAAAGTGTGCTTGTTTATAATATATTCACCTGGGATAGCATTCAAGTCTTTCCAAGAGAGGTTTTGTTTTTGACATAACTCTATGCACTGCTTCTCTAACGATGAATCTGATAAGGGTAAAAATAAAGGTACAAAACGTTCTTTTTTATGGATAGATTGCAATCTTTCATTGAGCAAGGAAAGAAGTTGTACTTGATTAATTCCTAAACGTTGTAAAGGCACACCGCTTTTTTCTAAAATTGTAATTGCGCTTTTCATCATTTTTGTAGAACCATTCCAATTAGCACGTCTTTGGTGGTATAAAGAAACTGCAATTTGAATGAGACCAACTAAGTAATGATCACGATTACCTCTTGGTTTTGTCTTCCAATACTCTTCTAGTATTTCGTGGCATTCAAAATAGTCATAATCTCCATGGAAATGAATTAAAAATTGTATGTATTCGGTAGGATACATGTTTTCTCGCTCCTATCTAACGGTTATACATATAAGTGTATCATAGAAATATGAACAATAAACGACTAGGAGGTTTCCCCCTAGCCGTTATTGTTCATATTAGCAGAAGCAAGCTGCTCCTACAATAATTAGTAAAATAAACAGTACAACAAGTAATGCGAACCCACCGCTAAAACCACAATCAACGTGACCCATAGTTTTTTGACCTCCTACATTGTTCTTACTACACTGTTATCATATGAAGTGGTGGGCATGATGACATAGGCATCGGTCTATTTTTAATTAAATTTCTTAAAAAGGTTGGATAGAACATGAGTATGCTCTATACTTATGTTGTTATAGAAAAAATGTGGTGGGATGCTTTGTGCAATATAATTTTAAAGTAGAGGCTTTTGAAGGGCCGTTAGATCTATTGTTACATTTAATACATCGTTATGAAATTGATATATATAATATTCCTGTAGCAGATATTACAGAGCAATATTTATCTTATGTGCATACGATGAAAGAACTTCAATTAGATGTTGCAAGTGAGTATTTAGTAATGGCTGCAACGTTATTACAAATTAAAAGTAAGATGTTGTTGCCGAAACATGAAGAAGATGTACTTGATAACGGTGATGATTTTATAGATGATCCTCGTCAAGAATTGATGGAGAGGTTAATTGAATATAAGAAATATAAGCAAGTTGCTACTGAGTTAAAAGAAAGAGAACAAGAAAGAGCACAGCTATATACACGTCCACCAATTGACTTTACATCGTTGCAACAAGAAGAGGAGACAAGCTTACCTCTTGATGTTACGTTATATGATATGCTAGCAGCATTTCAAAAATTAATGCGCCGTAAAAAGGCAAAAAAACCTGTAACAACACGTATTACTCGTCAAGAAATACCAATTGAACAGCGAATGACTGATATTTTAAAACAGTTAAAAATAAAGGGTGGTCGCCAAAGTTTTTATGATTTGTTTGTTGATGATGAACGTGAAATAATGGTTGTAACATTTTTAGCAGTTCTGGAACTTATGAAAAACCAACAAATCATAATTGAGCAAGAACATAATTTTGATGAAATTTTCGTATCAAGCTCTAATAAATCTGCATAGAGCCAGTATGTGAAAATGGGATAGCAACATTTTATCTCATGCTATGTTTTAATGTATCGTTTGGAACAAGAGAAAAAATATTGAACCGAACGCATTAATTGTGATTCGGTTTTTTGATGTGTATTTTTATGAGAAAATAGAAGGAAGGAGCTCGTGAAATGGATAGGAAAGAACAAAAGTCAATTATTGAAGGCCTTTTATTTGTTTCTGGTGATGAAGGGATTTATCCAGAACAAATAGCGAAAGTTCTTGAAATTGAAATGAATGAAGCAATTAATATTTTAGAAGAAATGCAACAAGAATGTGAAGGTGCAAACCGTGGTTTGCAAATTGTACAGTATGCAAAAGTATATCGTTTTGCTACAAAGAAAGAACATGCTTCATATTATCAAAAATTAATAGATACACCAACAGCTGCTTCACTCTCACAAGCTGCCCTCGAAACGTTAGCGATTGTTGCATATCGCCAACCAATCACAAGGACTGAAATGGAAGAGATTAGAGGAGTTAAAACTGATAAGGCGTTACAAACGTTGGTTTCACATTTACTTATAAAAGAAATGGGAAGAGCAGAAGGACCAGGGCGTCCTATTTTATACGGAACAACAAAAGAATTTTTAGACACATTTGGATTGAAAACATTAGATGATTTACCACCGCTTTCTGAAGAGAATGAACAAATGAATGAAGCAGATTTATTCTTCGGTTCTTTACAAGAGATATCGAAATAAAAGCTTAGCATTTTGCTAAGCTTTTTTTGTATATCAATTATTTACAGTGCCATACTAAATGAAAAAAGGAGACGAGTTATGAGAGGTATGCGGATTATTTTATTATTAGTTTCTGTTTTATTATGTTTTTCTTTAAATAGCGCATCAGCTAAAAGGTATATGATGTCCATTCATACTACGTCTCCTTTACATATGCATCGGCAACATCTTAGTAAAATGAAAGTGAGCTTTTTAAAAGTGGGGCAAGGTGACGCAACACTTATTATAATGCCAAATGGACAAACAATGTTAATTGATGGAGGACCTTATGAAGCAGGAGAGGTTATTATTCAGAAATTAATTGAGAAAGGGATTAATCATTTAGATGTAATTGTCAGTACGCATCCCGATATGGATCATATAGGGGGGTTAATTCCAATTGTAGAGCAAATGCCGGTATCGCTTATATTAGATAGCGGAAAAACATATAGTTCTCTTACTTATCATACGTATCGGAATAACATAAAAAAAAGAGGGATACCTTTCGTTTCAGTAAAGGAAGGACAATATATACCGCTGGATCCACATGTTTCTATACAAGTATTAAACAACGGGAAATCAAAAGATGAAAATAATGAATCCTCAATTGTTTTAAAGGTGCGATATGGAAAAGCGGATTTTTTATTAATGGGTGACGCGGATGTACGGACAGAACATGAAATATTAAAACAATTTGATGTCCATGCAGATGTGTTAAAAGTGGGGCATCATGGCTCATATACTTCAACAAGTGAAACGTTTATAAAAAAAGTGGAACCGCAGTTTGCTATTCTATCGTACGGGAGTAATAATCCGTATGGACATCCTCACCAAAGTGTAGTGAAACGCTTAAAAAGGCACGGTATAATGGTATATAGAACGAATAAACGTACAGTAGAAATGGAAACAGATGGTGAACATATTATGTTAGAATCTAGCGGATTAATGCCATTGTTGAAGTGATTTCTATATTAGGGGGCGATACTGTCCCTTTTTGGAAAAATGAATAATATATATTATAATTATAAGAGACGTAAGAAATTTCCTTTTCTGTTGAATAAAAAGGAAATTTCATTAGAATGTATAGACAACTACTCGTGCGTATATTAAGATGGAACTAGGCGAAAAAGGTAATAATAACAAGTAGGTAATTCATGGGAAAGGATCGATGAAAATGAAAACGCAAATTGTCATCAATGCCAAAATTTACACAGGTCAAGAAATAGTGGAAAACGGATTTATTCGTTACGCAGAAACCATTAAAGAAATTGGTTTGATGGCTCAATATGTACCACAAGAAAGTGAAACTGTTTTTGATGCTACAGGGAAGATTATAATTCCAGGTATGATCGATGTTCATATTCATGGTGGATACGATATTGATGCGATGGATGCAAATAGCGATGGGTTAGTAACTCTAGGTAAAGAAATGTTAAAAGAAGGGGTTACAACTTACTTCCCAACAACAATGACACAAGCTCCAGAGGCAATTGAAGCAGCGTTAACTGCTGCGAAAGAAGCAAAAGAAAAAGGAGCGCATTTCGAATATATTCATTTAGAAGGACCTTATGTTTCAAAGAAACGTGCAGGTGCACAGCCACTTGAACATATCGTTCCTGCAAATATTGAGCAATTTAAACAATGGCAAGAAGCAAGTGGGAACTTAATTAAATTAGTAACATATGCACCAGAAGAAGAGGGAGCATTAGAGTTTGAACAATATCTTGCTGAAACTGGTGTAGTTGGCACAATGGGGCATACAGATGCAATTGATGCGCAACTAAAAAATAGAAAGATTACACATGCGACACATTTATACAATCAAATGCGTGGATTACATCACCGTGAACCAGGAGTTGTTGGTCATGTGTTATTAAATCCAGATGTAATGGTTGAAGTAATTACAGATGGTATTCATATTCACCCTGATATGGTGAAATTAGCATATAAGTTAAAAGGACCGAAAAAAGTAAGTGTTATTACTGACGCAATGCGTGCAAAAGGTCTTGAAGATGGATTATATGAGCTTGGCGGACAGCCAGTACATGTAAAAGATGGTAGTGCTCGATTAGAAGATGGAACGTTAGCTGGTAGTATTCTAAAAATGGATCAAGCTTTCCGAAATGTAATTGAATTTACAGGTTGTTCAATCGAAGATGCAGTACTTATGACATCAGTTAACCAAGCAGAAGAGTTTGGATTAAATAATAAAGGTGCATTAGCGGTAGGAAAAGATGCAGACTTTGTTGTGATGAATGAAGATTTACATGTATATGATACGGTTCGTTTAGGAATTCATATGAAGGAAGGGAAGTAATTAAATGAATATTCTTGTTGTAAAAACTCCAGAAGAATTAGCAGAAGCAGGTTATAAATTAATTGAAGAAGTTGTAAAAACAAAAGAAAATCCAACATTAGGAATGGCTACAGGAAGCTCTCCATTAGGTATTTATGCAGAAATGCGAAAAAATAAACTTGATACAAGCCGTGTAACCACTGTAAACTTAGATGAGTACGTAAATTTACCACATGAAGATAAAAACAGCTATCACTATTTCATGCAAGAACAGTTGTTTGATCATCTTCCATTTAAACAAACTTATGTACCAAACGGGATGGCAAGTGATTTAGAGGAAGAGTGCAAACGTTACGAGAGCATTCTAGCTGCTAACCCAGTTGACCTACAGATTCTTGGAATCGGTGAAAACGGTCACATCGGATTTAATGAGCCAGGAACACCGTTTAATTCTCCAACAAACATTGTTGAATTAACAGAATCTACACGCCAAGCAAACCTTCGATTCTTCGAAAAAGAAGAAGATGTGCCAACTCATGCGATTACAATGGGAATTGGAAGCATTATGAAAGCGAAACAAGTTCTACTTGTTGCTATGGGTTCTAAAAAGGCAGAAGCTGTTAAAGAATTATTGCAAGGTGAATATAGTGAAGAGTGTCCGGCTACAGTTTTACAACGTCATCCGAATGTAACCGTAATCGCTGATCAAGAAGCTCTATCTTTATGCAGTGAGGCGATTGCTGATGAACATCGACAAGTATTCACCATTTCCGATCTATTATCAGATTCAAGAGTGGGTGAAACAGCTAATTGAGGACGGCGAATGGAAGCCGGGAGATAAAATCCCATCTGAGAATGAACTTTGTGATAAGTTCGAAGTGAGTCGAATGACAATCAGACAGGCGATTAATAATTTAGTGGAACAAGGCTATTTATATCGGAAGCGTGGAATTGGAACATTTGTCCAACTTCCGAAAGTGGAACAAAAATTGCAAGGAATGACGGGATTCACAGAAGACATGATTTCTCGTGGGATGAACCCAAGTAGTCAATTACTTAGTTTCCGCCTAGTTCCAGCTACTGCTAAAATAGCAGACCGGTTGAGAATACAGGAGGGGGAATCGGTTTATGAAGTGAGGCGTATTCGCTTAGCTGATGATGAACCGATTGCTTTTGAGACGACATATTTGTCGCCAGCTCTTGTAAAAGATATTAACGAAGAGATATTGCAACAATCTTTATATGAACATTTAGAGAAAAAACTGGGCTTTAAACTTGTTAGCGCTACTCAGTCAATTGAAGCTTCCGTTGCGACGGAAAATGAAGCTGAACATCTGCATATTCCTAAAAAGGCGCCTGTACTTGTAATGCGTCAATGGTCATATTCAGAAGGTGAGATACCGCTAGAGTACGTGAAATGTATTTATCGTGGAGATCGTTATAAATTTATTACGAATATCGCACGTAACAAATAGTATATTTCAGTTTGTGAAGTACAGTGGAATTGAAAATGGTTAACATGTAAAGAAATAAAAATACGACTCATCCTTATAAGGAATGAGTCGTATTTTTATTATGAGCAATTACGTGGTTAACAGCATCTTTGACGTGATTTACTACATAGTGAGCGTGTTTTTTTACTGCATCATCTGCTTGCGACATAGCAAAACTGTGAGGAGTTAAAGAAAACATAGGAATGTCATTATAAGAATCCCCTATACAAGCAATTTCCTCAGGTTTTATTTGAAACTCATTTAATAAAACAGAAATGGCAGAGCCTTTACTAACATTCGGTGGCATTACATCTAAACATTGTTCTGCTGAGATGAAAGTACTAACTTTCCCGTGGAATTTTTCATCAATTTTTTTCTGAAGGAGTTGTAAGCTCTCCTTTGTTCCACCGACAGAAATTTTATTTGGGAAAATTGTATCATCAATCTTCTGTAGTAAGTTTGGTTCTTCAACAGAAGTCATAGTTACTTGTTGTTCAAGTTCTTGAATGAAAGGTGTTTTCTCTTCAATGTAATAATTATGCTCATCACTTACATAACGGAAATAAGGCTCTTCATTCGTCATAGCTAACAAATCGGGAAGTATGCTGGAATCAAAAGTTGCAGATAATAGTTGTTTATTTTCATGTGTATATACAAAAACACCATTTACACTAATGCGATGAAAATTTGTATTTACAGCTTTCATTAAGTCTGCAATTTCATTATCAAGTCTTCCGGAAGCGAAGCAAAGAATAACATTTTGCTCGGCAAGGCTGCGCAGTGCCGCAACATCTTGTTCGTCAATAAGACCTCCGTGTTGCATCATTGTACCATCGATATCACTTACAAACATTTTAATCATGCTGTTATCTCCTTTCTATGTACAGTTGCTCTTACATTATACGCATCATATATAAACATGTCTAAAAAATGAATTTTTATTAAATGGCAGATGTTTTACATTGACGACAAAGAAGAATATTCTGTAACATAAAAGTAGGCTATTTAAGTACGAGGGTGGTGTTATATGAGTAATTATCTAGAAATTAAAAAAGTTTTAAATAATAATGTCATCATTGCTAGCCATCCGGAACACGAGGAAGTAGTAGTGATTGGTAAAGGAATTGGATTTGGGAAAAAAGCGAAAGATGTATTGGAGCAAGAACAAATCGAAAAGATGTTTGTCTTAAAAAATGAACGTGATCGTGAACAATACAAATTATTAGTGCCGCATATTAGTGAAAAATTAATTGAATTGATGAACGATATTATGCTGTACATTCAAGGGAAAGCGAAATCGCCACTAAATGAACATATTCATATTGCGTTAACAGATCATATTTCATTTGCGATTAAAAGGTTAAAACAAGGACTTACAATTGATAACCCTTTTTTAGTTGAAACAAAAATGCTCTATCCAAAGGAATATGAAATTGCGGAAGGTGTTGTAGAACTTTTAAATTCTCGTTTGCAAATTACATTGCCAGAAGGAGAAATTGGTTTTATTGCACTTCACATTTACAGTTCGCTTACAAATTCTGATTTATCTTCAGTTAATCAAAACTCCCGTCTCATTGCACAACTTGTATCTTTAATTGAGACAAACTTACAAATTACATTAGATCAAGAGAGCATTCATTATTTACGTCTTATTCGTCATCTTCAATATGCTATTGAGAGGGTGAAAAAAGGAGAAAAAGTAGAGGAATCGCAAAGTTTTGCTGATTTATTAAAGGCCGAGTATCCAGTTTGCTATAACTTGGCTTGGAAGCTAGTTAAGGTCATGCAAAAAGAGTTGCAACTACCTGTATATGAAGCTGAAAGTATTTATTTAACGATGCACTTGCAACGCTTAGTAAAGGCAGAGCATGTGTAAAAAGTCATATATTTTTGTCTAAAATGAAAACGTTAAAAAAAATGATTGAATCGCTTACAATAGTTATGTATAATAACTATTGCAAAGTTATACAAATTTCGACAAACACATTAAGGTGAGTAACGAAAACGTTTGCCTTAATTATAGTGAACTTATACGTAAACCTATTTTTGACACGTGTTACTGATTCGATCAGGCATGAGTGGAGAAAAGTAAGGAATGTAAGCTAGAGAAAGGGATATACTACCCTTTGTATAGCTATCGTTCTATCTTTTTTTCCTCATGTCTTTTTGGCGTTTGTCGGAAGGTATCAATATAGATAAGAGAGGAAGGGTTTCCATGTTTAAGAAGATCTTTGGTGTTCTTCAAAAAGTCGGAAAAGCGTTAATGCTTCCAGTAGCGATTTTACCGGCGGCAGGTATTTTACTTGGATTTGGTAATGCATTTCAAAATCCACAGTTAACAAATGTTATTCCTGCTTTAAAAGCAGATTGGTTCGTAATGGTTGCAAAAATTATGGAACAATCTGGTGATATTATTTTCGCTAACCTTGCATTATTATTCGCAGTTGGGGTAGCAATTGGTTTAGCTGGTGGAGACGGAGTAGCTGGTTTAGCAGCATTCGTCGGCTACTTAATTATGAACAAAACGATGAGTGTGTTCTTAGAAGTAGATAAGCTAGTGAAAGTAACAAGTTCTGGAGCAGACCCAGTAAAAATTGGATTTGCAGATCCAGCGTATGCAAACGTATTAGGTATTCCAACGCTACAAACAGGGGTATTTGGTGGTATTATCGTCGGTATAGTAGCGGCATATTGCTATAATAAATACTTCAATATTGAATTACCATCATACTTAGGTTTCTTTGCAGGTAAGCGTTTTGTACCGATTGCAACTGCAACATTCTCTTTAATAGTAGGTATTATCATGTGCTTCGTTTGGCCATACATTCAAGGTGGCTTAAACACGTTCTCACATCAAATGATTGATGCAAATAGAACAATTGCAGCATTTATATTCGGTTTAATTGAACGTTCATTAATTCCATTTGGATTACATCACATTTTCTATTCACCGTTCTGGTTCGAATTCGGTCAGTATACAAATGCAGCTGGCGAATTAATCCGTGGTGACCAAAAAATCTTTATGGCACAGTTAAAAGACGGTGTAGAATTAACAGCAGGTACATTTACAACTGGTAAGTATCCGTTCATGATGTTCGGTCTTCCAGCAGCAGCTTTAGCAATGTACCATGAAGCACGTCCAGAAAATAAAAAATTAGCAGCAGGTATTTTAGGTTCTGCAGCATTAACATCTTTCTTAACAGGTATTACAGAGCCACTTGAATTTTCATTCTTATTCGTAGCACCAGTATTATTCGGAATTCACGCTGTATTTGCTGGTCTATCATTTATGACAATGCAAATTTTAGGTGTTAAAATTGGTATGACATTCTCTGGTGGTTTAATTGACTTCCTATTATTCGGTGTACTACCAGGCCGTACAGCATGGTGGTGGGTAATTATTGTTGGTCTTGTACTAGCAGTTATTTACTACTTCGGATTCCGCTTTGCAATTCGTAAATGGAATCTAAAAACACCTGGTCGTGAAGTAGCAAGTGCAAATGACGGCGCAGGAAAAGCAGAAGCAGGCGAACTTCCTCGTGAAGTATTAGTAGCACTTGGTGGTAAAGAAAACATTGCTTCTTTAGATGCTTGTATTACTCGTTTACGTGTTCAAGTTAACGAACAAAAGAATGTAAACAAAGACCGCTTAAAAGAACTTGGAGCAGCTGGTGTACTTGAAGTTGGAAATAACATTCAAGCTATTTTCGGACCGAAATCTGACACATTAAAATCACAAATTCATGATATTATGTCAGGTCGTACACCTCATGTTGAAAAAGAAGAACCTGTAAAAGTGGAAGAAACTCCTCAAAAAGTTGATGAAAATGAAACAATTGTATCACCAATCGAAGGAAAAATCTTACCAATTACAGAAGTACCTGACCAAGTATTCTCAGGAAAAATGATGGGAGACGGATTTGCAATTGAGCCAACTGAAGGAACAGTAGTTTCTCCAGTGAACGGTGAGATTGTCAATGTATTCCCTACAAAACATGCGATTGGTATTCAATCTGAAGGCGGAAAAGAAATTTTAATTCACTTCGGTATTGATACTGTAAAATTAAATGGTGAAGGTTTTGAAGCGCTTGTAGCACAAGGCGACAAGGTGAAACAAGGCCAACCATTATTAAAAGTAGATCTTGCATTTGTAAAAGAAAATGCACCATCTATCATTACACCGATTGTCTTTACAAACTTACAACAAGGGCAACAAGTCGAATTGAAAAAAGATGGAAATGTTAAGAAGGGCGAAACCGCTATTATTGACATTCAGTAGGAATTTGACGCAAAATGTTTATAATTATAATAGGCGATGTGGTTGACCGAACATCGCCTATTATATACAATAGATGATGTAGTACTCACGTCTATACAACTAAAAAATACTGTAATTTAAAGGAGATAAATTATCATGGAAAAAATCTTTAAAGTAACTAGCGACTCAGGAATTCATGCTCGTCCAGCAACTCTACTTGTAAACACTGCAAGCAAATTCGGTTCTGATATTAACTTAGAGTATAACGGAAAGAACGTTAACTTAAAATCAATCATGGGCGTTATGTCTTTAGGCATTCAACAAAACGCAGAAATTAAAATCACTGCAAATGGTGATGATGCAGCTCAAGCACTAGCAGCTATCGAAGAAACTATGAAAAACGAAGGATTAGGAGAATAATGACTCTTAACATTCAAGGGATCGCTGCATCAAGTGGGATTGCTATTGCAAAGGCTTTCAGACTTGAAAATCCTGAATTTAACATCGAAAAGAAATCAATTACAAACGAAGCTGCAGAAATTGCACGCTTAGACGCTGCGCTTGAGAAAGCAAAAACTGAATTAGAAGCTATTAAGGACCACGCATTTGCTGAGCTAGGTGCTGACAAAGCTGCAATCTTTGAAGCGCATTTATTAGTGTTAAATGATCCAGAACTAGTAAACCCAGTAAAAGATAAAGTAAATAGCGAAAAAGTAAATGCTGAATTTGCAATGGATGAAGTTGCATCAATGTTTATTTCTATGTTTGAAAACATGGATAACGAATATATGAAAGAACGTGCTGCGGACATTCGTGACGTAACAAAACGCGTTCTTGCACATTTACTAGGAATTAACTTCTCAAATCCTGGTACAATTTCTGAAGAGGTAATCATCATTGCTGAAGATTTAACACCATCTGATACAGCTCAGTTAAACCGTAAGTATGCAAAAGGTTTCACTACTGATATCGGTGGACGTACATCTCACTCAGCAATTATGGCTCGTTCTATGGAAATTCCAGCTGTTGTTGGTACAAAAGTTGTTATGGAGAAAATCCAAAATGGCGATATCGTTATCATTGACGGTTTAGATGGAGAAGTAATTGTAAACCCATCAGAAGAAACTCTTCGTTCGTTTGAAGAAAAGAAAGCGAAATTTGAAGAGCAAAAAGCTGAATGGGCTAAATTAAAAGACCAAGCTACTGTAACAAGTGACGGACATCACGTTGAGCTTGTTGCAAATATCGGAACACCAAATGATGTACAAGGTATTATCGATAATGGCGGAGAAGGCGTTGGCTTATACCGTACAGAATTCTTATACATGGGCCGTGACAATCTTCCAACAGAAGAAGAGCAGTTCGAAGCGTATAAAGCAGTTCTTGAAGGTGTAAAAGAAGGTCAACCAGTCGTTGTTCGTACACTTGATATCGGTGGAGATAAAGAGCTTCCATACTTACATTTACCAAAAGAAATGAACCCATTCTTAGGATATCGTGCAATTCGCTTATGTCTTGATGAGCAAGATGTGTTCCGTACACAACTTCGTGCATTACTTCGTGCTAGCGTATACGGTAACTTAAAAATTATGTTCCCAATGATTGCAACTCTTGATGAGTTCCGTCAAGCGAAAGCAATTTTATTAGAAGAGAAAGCGAAACTTGTAGAAGCGGGTACAACTGTTTCTGATTCTATTGAAGTTGGTATGATGGTTGAAATCCCAGCTTCAGCAGTATTAGCAGATCAATTCGCGAAAGAAGTTGACTTCTTCTCTATCGGAACAAATGATTTAATCCAATACACAATGGCTGCAGACCGTATGAACGAACAAGTATCATACTTATACCAACCATATAACCCATCTATTTTACGTCTTGTAAAAATGGTTATCGATGCTGCTCATAAAGAAGGAAAATGGGCTGGTATGTGTGGTGAGATGGCGGGCGATTCACTTGCTATCCCATTACTATTAGGATTAGGGTTAGATGAGTTCAGTATGAGTGCAACATCTATTCTTCCTGCAAGAACACAGCTAAGCAAGTTGTCAAAAGCAGAAATGGAAACATTAGCAGAAAAAGCATTAATGATGTCAACTGCTGAAGAAGTTGTTGAACTAGTTAAAAGCATCTAATTAATAAAAAAACCTGAGTCGATTTGAAATCGGTCTCAGGTTTTTTCTATGAGAAAAGTAAATCTTATTTGCTTACTATCGAGGATAAGAGACAGAATTAGATAGCGATTGCAACGATATCAGTTGGGCATACACGTAAAATACCAGTAAAAGTATTTCGATTTTGATTGTTCTTATCGTCTTTATTGTTATCTTTGTTGTCTTTGTCATTACGAGCTAAAGCAGAGAAAAGAGCAACACCGTTAGCGAAACCTTCAAAAATTACATTGTTGAAAGTACCATTACCTCTAATGCTTAAAAGAGAAAGTTCTGTTCCAACTGAAATGCTAGCAAGTACGTTACATACAGCTGGTTGTTGTGGTCTAACCTCTCTCTCTCTCTCTTTCTCGCGATGGTCGCGCTCTCTTTCATGATGATGACATTCTCTAAAGTTATCACAGCATCCAAATGATCCAAACATAATCCTCATCACCCCCTTCACACTTATAATCTATGTAAGTTCGGTAGTTAGTGACTGGACAGAGAGTGGAATTTTTTCTAGGGGATTTTCTCATTTTAAATGACTAGCTGGGTGTTTAGTATGGAATGATGTTTAAAATAGGTGGAATATAACAAAAAAATGTAAAAACCACCGAAATAAATGAAATGGGTAGCCTTTACACTTTTTTACTTTTATATAAAACGATGATATATACAGGAAGAGCTAGGAGTAGTGGTACAATGGATCGTGCAGTATGTTTTTCTGATTCTAATTGGAATGCTTCTTCTTTTGGAAATTGTAAAATGGAGATGTTTGCGGCATCACCAATAAAATATAGAAGCAGTACAGTTACTATGTAACATAAAAGTGCGATAAAGCTTCCGTATGAACTCAATGAAAATCCCTCTCTTGTTATCTATTTGTTATCATTGTATCACAATTGTAACAAAAATACACGGGTATATTTCAACACCTTAACAAAATTCGACATGAAACGTCACGTTTATTTATGAGAAGGGAATACAATATACTTTTCCATAAGTATAAATGTCGAATGATTTGTAGTAATATTACAAAAGTATGACAGGGAATAAAAAAACGAAGGCAATGTAGTTGCCTTCGTTTTTTATTATTTTGCCCACTCGCTTACTTGCTCTACGCTCATGCGAGGTGCAGGGTGGCCTTTTAAAGTTGATTCACCAATTGTAATAAGCATAATTGGAACGTAACGAGATGAAACGTTAAATTCGTCTGTCAGTGCTTGTGGATTGAAGCCACCAATAGCACAAGTATCCCAACCAGTTGCTTTAGCTGCAAGCATAAGTTGCATTGCTGCTAAAGATGCATTTGAAAAGGCAGCATCTCTTGGGAATTGTTCACGAGCATATGCAGATTCAATATTTTTAGCTAAGCGTTCTTTTGCTTCTTCTTTCATAAATCCTTGTTCTACAATTGGACCATATACTGGCTCAACATTTTTATAAGCTTCTAAATCACCTAAAATAGCGACTACTGCAGAAGCATCAAGAATTTGTTGTTGGTTATAAGCTATTGGGTGTAATCGTTTTTGTACATCTTCACCTTGAAAAACAAGGAATTTCCAGTGTTGTAAGTTCCAAGCGGAAGGTGCTTGTGCTGCTGCTTTTAAAATCTCATGTAATTCTGTAGATGAGATTTCTTTATTTGGGTTGAATGCACGTGTAGATGTGCGTTCATATAGAACGTTAAAAAAGTTGTCGTTTGTCATAATATATCCTCCAAATTGTATATAAAATTATCGGGAAAACGCAATGTATATTACTTACATTTTGTAAGTTATCGAATTTAAGAATATAATATCTTTATTTTAATTGTCAAGTTTTAAGAAATAAGCTAGGGCATTCATACAAACGATATAATTCCTATAATCATACACTAAAAAAGGAATTTATAGAGTGAAAAGGGAAGATAACATTCTCAATTAGCTTGTTAATATGTATTTCTCACAAATTAAAGTTTATTGGAGAACAGTCTTTTAAAAATGTTTGTGAGGAATTCAGTAGAACAAGATATATGAAGTGAGTGAAGACTAGTGATGAACATACTACATTTTTTATTAGAGAATACGGTTTTCCAAAATGTGTTACAAGATCTGCAGTTAAATGTCCTTTATATAGAAAATGGATGTAAACATCAACAAACGATAGAAAATATCCATCCAAAATGTATGTTTATAGCAAATAGTTTTGAAGAGGGCGAACTATTATTTCAAAGAACGAAACCGCACATTATAATTATGTATGTAACAGATTATTCTCAAATAAAATATATAAAGAATATGTATACCTCGCAAAGTACATTCATTGTCATTTGGGATCAACAAATAACAAAGGAATTTACAGATGTACTTGCATTAGGAATACGTAATATTGTAATAGCCCCTGTAACTCCGCAAGCAGTGTTAGAAGAAGTGAATAAGAGTTTGTATCAACTTTCTTTAGTAAGGCAAGTTAGTTTACAACAGGAACTGCTTCAAACGATGTTTGATTTTCAAAATGATTTATTATTTATAGTAGAAGATGATGAAATTGTTGATTGTAATACAAATTTTTTAACGTTTTTCGGATATGAAAATTTGTTTGCCTATCGCGAGCAACATTTAGTATTTGCTGAACATTTTATTAGAGAAAATGGATACTACTCGACGACGCATGATATAACATGGCTAGACGATACTTTATCAAGCGGTAGAAGAATTAAGATGTCAAATTATGAAGGGGCAGTATCTACTTTTCTATTACGTGCGACACCATTGCCAGAAGATTTATCAAGATTTATTGTAAAGTGCACGGAAATTACAGAATTAGATGAAATCTATCAAGAACAAGAAAGACTTGCTATGATAGATTCATTGACAGAGATTTATAATCGTTTAAAGTTTCAACAAATACTAGAGGTAGAATGGGAAAAGGTAATACGTAATGATGAGAAAATAGCAATTATTTTATTTGATATAGATAATTTTAAAACAGTTAATGACACATATGGTCATGATTTTGGCGATTTGGCATTAATACAACTTGCAGAGCTTATGAAATCTAAAGTGGAGCAGCAACATGTATTTGCAAGATGGGGAGGGGAAGAATTCATTATATTAGTGACAAATACAGTAGAAAAGGAAGCATTTCAAGTTGCGGAATCATTACGATTCTTCATTGAAACAAAGCAATTCACTGGAATTTCGAAGTTAACAGCTAGCTTTGGGGTTGCGTTATATGAACAAGGAACTACAAGAGAAGAATTAATGCAACGAGCGGATATTGCATTATATGAAGCGAAAAAAAATGGAAAGAATCAAGTATGTGTGTATAGAAAAGAAAAAATGTGATTTTTCGCAACAAATTGTTGCGATTTTTTTTTATTGTTTGATAATAGAATAGGGGGACAATTTTTAGCGAAGGAATTATGGAGGATCAATATGATAAAAAAAGTAATGGTGGTGGCTTCACTGTCTGCTATAGTTGGCGGCGGAGTATACTATTTTCTTGTTAGCCCCAATATAAAGGAAAACACTGTATTAACAACTAAAGTGAATCCTACTATTGAATCGGAAGTACAAGGGAATATAGAAGAAAAAGAAGAGCAACAAATTGATTATGCTAGCATATCTCAAAAATTAGATCAATATTTAGTCGGAAAGCAATTCAATGGAACAGTTTTGGTAACAGATAAAGAGCATGTTATATTGAATAAAGGATATGGGTATGCTGATGTTCAAAATAAAATAGAAAATACGCCTCAAACAAAATATCGTATCGGTTCTATTACGAAAACAGTCGTTGCCACATCTATTTTACAGCTGCAAGAACAAGGGAAATTGAATATTCAAGATAATGTAAATAAATATATTCCTTCATTTCCGGAGAATAAAAATATTACGCTATATCATTTATTAACGCATACCTCTGGTTTACCTGAACACGCAAAAGGCAATATTAATGCGGCTTCCCGCTTACAATTAATTAATTGGATTGGACGTCAAAATTTAGAATTTCCTGCAGGAACAGGTTGGAGATATACAGATTATAATTATATGGTGCTTGCTTATATAATAGAACATATATCGAAAAAACCTTTAGGAGATTACATAAAAGAAAACATATTTGTAAAAGCAGATATGCATGAATCCGGTATGGGAAATATGGTACCTGGAGATAAAAATTTTACAAAGGGTTATGTGAAAAAAGATCAAGAGCTTGTACCAGCGCAGAAGTTAGGCATGGATTGGCTATATGGTTGTGGTGAGATGTATACGACAGTTGGAGATATGAAGAAATTAGACGAAGCAATTATAAATGGAAAACTTCTTTCTGAACAAAGTATACAAGCAATGTTTTCACCTTCAGCAGAACGGAAATATGCATTTAGTTTTTATATATATCCAGATTATTTTCATAATCATGGTGTATTATCTGGTTGGAACACTTTCAATAATTTTAATAAAGAAAAAGGAACTTTTGTTATTTTATTTTCAAATGTGAAAAATAGTATGGATGATGACTTTAATAAAGAGTTCCGAAAGATGGTAAATGATTTATTAGAACAAAGGGGATGAGAAAATGGAACATAAAACTTTATCAATAGGTTTCATTGGTATTGGCGTAATGGGAAAAAGTATGGTTTATCACTTAATGCAAGATGGTCATAAAGTATATGTATATAATAGAACGAAAGCAAAAACAGATTCTTTAGTGCAAGATGGTGCAAATTGGTGTAATACGCCAAAAGAGTTAGTAAAGCAAGTTGATATTGTAATGACAATGGTTGGATATCCACATGATGTAGAAGAAGTGTATTTTGGTATAGAAGGAATTATAGAACATGCAAAAGAAGGTACGATAGCAATTGACTTTACGACATCTACACCTACTTTAGCAAAACGGATTAATGAAGTTGCAAAAAGCAAAAATATATATACGTTAGATGCACCTGTCTCAGGAGGAGATGTTGGTGCGAAAGAAGCAAAACTCGCAATTATGGTAGGTGGGGAGAAAGAAATATATGATAGATGCTTACCTTTACTTGAAAAGTTAGGAACAAACATTCAATTACAAGGACCAGCTGGGAGTGGACAACATACAAAAATGTGCAATCAAATTGCGATTGCTTCCAATATGATTGGAGTATGTGAAGCTGTTGCTTACGCGAAGAAGGCTGGACTGAATCCAGATAAAGTGTTAGAGAGTATTTCAACAGGGGCAGCAGGTAGCTGGTCATTAAGTAATTTAGCTCCTCGAATGTTAAAAGGAGACTTTGAGCCAGGATTTTATGTAAAGCATTTTATGAAAGATATGAAAATTGCTTTAGAGGAAGCAGAAAAATTACAATTACCAGTCCCAGGCTTAAGTTTGGCGAAAGAATTGTATGAAGAGTTAATTAAGGATGGCGAAGAAAATAGTGGAACACAAGTACTATATAAAAAATATATAAGGGGGTAAACGAGGTGGACCTTCAAAAGTTTGATGAGATGATTGATACTGTACAGCGAGCTACTTGTATGCAAATTAATGAAAAACAAAAAGAAGCTTTTAAACAAAAATATGATTTTGAACCAGAATTTGAATATGGAAGAGATGAGAAGGGACATTATGTAATTCGAACCTCAAAAAAGATGTTAGAAGAAATGGAGTTTTATTTGGCATTGAAATATGATCGTGATGGAGTGGATCTTTATATGCAAGCTGAGATTGATGGTATATTTCATGTATCTGTTAGCTATGGTGAAGATGCCCTACATCTACAAGAATTGTTTCAATTTCTAGAAGAAAATAAATAAAAGTCCTCATTTGAGGACTTTTATTTATTTAGTCATCTTTAATTTTTATAATTATAAGTTAGAAGCGCGTCGGCATCGTTCAACCGGGAACGGGATAATTTGTGCGATGTGATTAGGACCAAATTGTTTTGTACGAGCATGGCGTATTATATAAAAAGCACACAGAATTGAAACAGGAATAGCGCCGAATAAACCAAATAATAAAGCGCTTACACAAGATGCGACAAATCCTAAAACACCAATTTCTAACTCTTCCATAATAGCTCCTAAAATAACAGGAAATGCTCCACATGTAACTCCAAGTATAAGTGCGATAAGTAAGCTCATGATTATCCCCCTCTGTTTGCGATATTATTTTCCTTCTAAGTTAATTGTAGTATATCACATATAAAACAGAATTTTCAGAAAAAATTCAATAAATGTTCAAAAAATGTTCGAAAAATGCACTTGAAAAATTAAGGTGTAAATTTGTGATGAAATGGTACTTTCAAGTAAATAAAAAATCAGACTTATTTCAAAATGAAATAAGCCTGTTCCATAGGAGGATGTATATATGTAGAGTGAATAAAAGTTTGGAAAAGGGGGTCCAAGTCCTTTTATTCAACTAACTACCTTAATAGATTGGAACCCAGCCTTCAGTTGTCACAAAAATACGAATAGCTACAACTTGGCGATCATCTTGCAAGGTAAAATAATGTCTTGCATTTTCAGGAACAGATATTAAATCGCCTGGCTCAAGTTCAACATCAAAGAATTTCCCATCTTTACCTTCAATAGCGAAAATGCCGTGACCACTGACGATAAAGCGAACTTCGTCATCTGTATGATGGTGTTCCTTTTGGAAATTAATTAATAATTCGTCAAGGTTAGGTGTGCTACTTGAAAGTGAGATTACATCATGTGCTTTATAACCTCGACGTGCTGAAACATCAGCGATTTCTTTTGAAAAAATAGCTAATATTTCAGCTTTGTTTTCATCTGTTAACGAATAATTTTCATTTAAATGAGTAGGAAGTTTAGAAATATTCCATTTCTCATATAAAACGCCTTCCTCTTGTAGAAATTTAGATACTTCCACTTCATTTTCAATACGAGTATTTACTTCATGAATACGAATTTGCGCCATTAGAAACGCCTCCTTGAATTGATAATAGTTTTATATGAAATTGGAATAAAAACTCATAAGCTTCTAATCTCTTCTTTGCATCAAAGCTATCTCGGCCCCATACGGTAATACCGTGGTTACGGATTAATACTGCACCCGAATCTCCTTGTATATGCTTTCGGAAGTTTTCTCCAAGTGTTGGGATATGGGCATGGTTTTCGATAATAGGAATGTGAATGGTTGCACCTTCTTCCCAAATATCGAGAGCTTTAATAATTTCTTGATTTTGAAGGGTGACTGCATCACTATATAAATTTGTGATGACATTATTATCGGTTGTATGAACATGAAGTACGCAACCGGCATTCGTATTGTTATAAATGTGTGTATGCAATATTGTTTCTGCTGAAGGGCGTAATTCAGTCTCTAAAACGGGAACTCCTACATGATCTACTAATAGAAAATCATCTGGAGTGGTTTTTGTTTTATCTTTACCGCTTGCCGTAATAAGAAAAGTAAGTGGTTCATGACTAACCTTTATAGAAATATTACCACTTGTTGCTGGGAACCAATTTCGTGTTGTTAACTCTTTTTTTATCTCGCTTAAGTCATACCATTGACGAAAAAGTTGTTTCATGCCTTCACCTCCAACAAAAGTTTTAATTCAGCTTGCACATCTTGAAATGTTTCAAACGGTGTATAAGCAATATGATTTTCTTCACACTTTGTAATAAGAAAATCGCGAGCGAATACTTTATCAGCTTGTTTCGCGGCTTGTAAATCAGTAATAGAATCTCCAATTACAATATGAAAGTCATCTGTATCACTTAATTTACGGATTAATGATGATTTACATAATCCGCAATGATTTTGACAATGATCATCACAAGAATGAGGCCATTTAACTGTAATAAACTCTGCTGAAAAGTCTGTTTCATTACAATAAATTTGCTCTTTTGGAATGATTCCTTGTAAGAGTGGATAGACGAAGAAATCCATTCCACCTGATATCACGTAAAAAGAAATGTTATTTTCCTTTACGAATTGTATAAACTCATGAAAACCACTACGGATTTCAGCAGTTTCTATTAAAAATTGAATAATATCATCGTGCAGATTAGTAGGTATTAATTGAAATAATTGAGAAACACCTTCTTGAATGGATAGTTCTTGTGATAAAATTTTATTCTTTACTTCTTCGGCTTCTGGTGGTGCGAATTTTTCCATAATGGACATAATGTTATCATTATTTGTAATCGTGCCATCGAAATCACAAAATACTTGAATACTCATAATTTCACCTCATAAGAGGGATTTCCCCATATTTGTAGTGCACTATGCAAATTTATGTCGTCTACTTCATGGAGTGGTTTATTTTGCAAAGTAGCATCAATTGCAGTACGGAAAGCTTTACCGCCGCCTTGCGCTCCATTTGGATGTCCGTGTATCCCGCCGCCAGCATTAATAACAACATCTTTACCGAAATCTCGTACAATAAAGGGAACGAAACCAGGATGAATACCAGCAGACGGAACAGAAAAGCTCTTCTTGAAAGATGCATCGTCTTCAGTTAAATATTTTGAGATAGCAAGAGCCTCCTCTTTTTCTAGCGCAACACTTCCGTATGGAGATGGGAATAATGAAAAGTCAGCCCCAGCATAACGTAGTAGCTTTCCAAGTAATAATGGAGATGAAACTCCATATAACTTGGATGCTGAATAAGCACCACTTACAGCAGGATGTGCCATAATAGGAACTGGGATTTCATCATCTTCTGCAAGTGATTGTAGTACATCTAGTCCGTAAGCAAATACGTTAAATAATAGAATATCAGCTCCAGCTTGCACTGCACGTTTAGCATTTTCTTTTAAATCAAAAGTTCGTCCTGTTAAATTTACGGCATATAACGTTTTATGTCCGTATGTTTCATATACAGATTGTAAAACTTCTTTTCCAGATACAATGCGTTTCGTAAGTGGTGTTAATGCATTTTCAAATAATATTTCATCATCTTTTACTATATCTACACCACCAATTGCTTGATCGCGTAATTGCGTTTTTAAATACCCAATGTTTCGTCCAATCATTCCTTTAAAAATACTCATTAAAAGGGGACGATCATGCACTTGTAAAAGATTTCGAATACCATCTATCCCGAATTTTGGACCAGGAAAATGTTTTTTTAACTCGTCTGAAAAAGTTAAGTCAATTAATTTTACTTCGCCATCAAGTGATAGCTTTCCAAATGTAGTCGTTAAAATCGCTGGTAAATCTGGACTGAAGTTTAATAGCGGATATTCGATTTTAATAATTCCGCGTTTTACTTTTTTACGTAAATACGAATTGGTATGTTCATGTTCAGCTAATTCCTCAACATGAATGACGTTGCCTTTATGCTGCTTTAATTGTTCTTGCAATAAGTGTGGCAAATGAGTCCAAGAGCCAATTGTTAAACCGAGTGCAATTTGCTCAGCTTTTTTTTCTAAGTTATGTGAATCATCATGGATTAAATACGTCGCTATAATTCCGCTCATTGTTATAACCTCCTAGTTAAATAAAAAAACCTCTCAGCTAAGGAGAGGTTTTTTTACAACCAGCTCCTTATCTGTCAGCGTAATGCTGCGAGAATTAGCACCGTGTCTACAATTGTAGATCGGTTGCCGGGTTTCGTCGGGCTCGTCCCTCCACCTGCTCTTGATAAGAAGTATTTAGAAATGTTTAAATTTTTAAGATAACTGAATTTTGTCAGATATTTTTCGTGTTGTCAATTACTTTTTGAAAAAATTTAATTTATCAATTCGATTAATGGCTTCTCGTAATCTATCTTCTGTATGTAAGAGACCAACACGGACATACCCTTCGCCATGCTCACCAAATCCAACACCAGGAGCAACTGCGACATGTGCTTTTTCTAGTAAAATATTAGAAAATTGCTCAGAGGTATATCCTTTTGGAACGGGAAGCCATGCAAAGAATGATCCTGTTGGAATGTCTACATTCCAACCAATTGAGTGACAGGCTGAAATAAGAGCGTTTCTTCGAGATTCGTAACTATTTACAAGGTCTATTACACAAGACTGTGAACTTAATAGCGCTTCTCGAGCAGCATCTTGAACTGCACCGAATATACTAACATACATATGATCTTGTAATAGGTTAATTGTTTCAATCACACTTTCATTCCCTACAGCAAAAGCGATGCGCCAGCCAGCCATATTGAAAGTTTTTGATAATGTGTAAATTTCAATTCCTATATTTTTCGCACCATCTGCTTGCAAGAAACTAACAGGTTTTTGACCATCAAATCCGATAGCGCCATAAGCAAAATCGTGAACAACTAATATATTATGTTTATTAGCAAAGTGAATGGTTGCATCAAAAAAATCTTTTGATGCAGTAGCACCGGTAGGATTATTTGGATAGTTTAAAAACATTAATTTTGCACGCTCTGCAATAGAGTCATCAATGTTCGTATAATCTGGTAAAAAGTTATTTTCTGCAATAAGTGGCATTCTTTCAAATTGTGCTTTTGCTAAAGCAACCCCGGATAAATAATCTGGATAACCTGGATCCGGAACGAGAATCGTATCACCAGGATTTGTAAAACAAATCGGTAATTCTACTAGTCCAGCCTTCCCACCAAACAAAATAGCAACTTCAGTTTTTGGGTTTAATTCGACGCCATATTCACGTTTATAGAATGTAGCCACGGCTTCCTTTAAGCTTTCATGTCCGCGAAATGGCGGATATTTATGATGAATGGTCTTTTCGGCAGCATCTTGTAAAGCTTTTACGATATGCTGCGGTGTTGGTTGATCTGGATTACCTTGACCTAGATTAATAACATCGTGACCAGCTGCAACGACTTTGTTAACTTTTGCAACAAGTGAAGCGAAAAATTGTGTTGGCAATGATGTTACTATCTCAGAAGGTTGAAATAATTTCATACTTTCCACCTCTTTTGAAAGTTGTTACAATTCTAGTGACAAATGATATAATCTTTCCAGTATTTTGTAAAGAGAAAAATAAGAATGGGGCTGAAAAAATGAAAGTCGCATGTATTCAAATGGATATTGTTTTTGGAGATGTAGAAAAAAATATTGAGAATGCTAAAAATAAAATAAGTGAAGCTATGAAGGAAAGGCCAGATGTTATCGTCTTACCAGAACTATGGACAACAGGATATGATTTAACGAGACTTTCTGAAATTGCAGATAGGGATGGAGTGGAAACGAAAGAAAAGTTAATAGAATGGGCGAAGCGATATGATGTACATATTGTTGGTGGGTCCATAGCAAAGCAAACAGAGCAAGGCGTTACAAATACGATGTATGTTGTAAATAATGAAGGACAGTTAGTCAACGAATATAGTAAAGTACATTTATTTCAGCTTATGGATGAACATAAATATTTAATAGCTGGTAATGGTACGGGCGAATTTAAGCTAGATGATGTTGAATGCGCTGGAACAATTTGTTATGATATTCGTTTTCCAGAGTGGATGCGTGTTCATACTGCTAAAGGGGCAAAAGTATTATTTGTTGTAGCTGAATGGCCATTAGTTCGTTTAGCACATTGGCGTTTGCTATTGCAAGCAAGAGCAGTTGAAAATCAGTGTTATGTTGTTGCGTGTAATAGAGCAGGGAAGGATCCGAATAATGTGTTTGCAGGTCATTCTTTAATTGTGGATCCTTGGGGTGAAGTTGTAGTAGAGGCGAATGAAGAGGAATCAATTTTATTTGGAGAGCTTGAATTCGAGAAAATTAAAGAAGTACGTAAAGGAATTCCAGTTTTTGCGGATCGCCGTCCAGAATTATACAAATAAAATGTTGACAAGTGATTTTTATTCTTGGTATAGTCTTCAACATAAAGTTAAAAATTCAAAAAATTATACAACTCTTATCAAGAGCAGGTGGAGGGATTTGGCCCGATGAAGCCCAGCAACCGACCGTAATACCATTGTGAAATGGGGCGTTTATTACGCCAAAAGGCACGGTGCTAATTCCAGCAGAAAGTAAAACTTTCTGGCAGATAAGAGGGGAGAAGATAAACTTCAAACCTCTTTCTTAGTGGAAAGAGGTTTTTCTATGTTAGAAAAACCTCTGAATTTAAAAAGGGGGAGAAGAAGATGGGATATTATTCATTAACAGAAATAACAGCTGTACAATATGCGAAAGATCATGGCTATTTTGAAGAGAAGGCAAATGTCATTTGTCATGAAATTGGAGATGGAAACTTAAATTACGTGTTTAAATTAGATGATGGAGAGAAATCCATTATAATAAAACAAGCACTGCCTTATGCGAAAGTAGTTGGTGAAAGCTGGCCATTGTCTATAAAAAGAGCAACGATTGAAAGCAAGGCATTACAAATTTTTGCGCAGTATGTACCGGATTATGTTCCAGTAGTGTACAGTCATGACGAAGAGTTAGCGATAACGGTAATAGAAGACTTATCAAGACTAACAATTACAAGAAAAGGATTAATAGACGGAGAAGAATATCCGCTTTTATCCCAGCATATTGGTCGTTTTCTAGCACATGTTTTATTTTACACTTCAGATTTTGGTTTACAGTCAAAAGAGAAAAGGGTACTAGAAGGTACCTTTGTAAATCCGGACCTTTGTAAAATTACAGAGGATTTAGTGTTTACAGATCCGTTTGGACATTATGATACAAATGATTATGAGCGAGATTTACAGCTCGTGGTTGATGAACTTTGGAGTGATAAAACTTTAAAACTAAAAGTAGCACAATATAAATATAAGTTCTTAACAAGAAAAGAAACTCTTATTCATGGTGATTTACATACTGGTAGTATTTTTTCGTCACCTTCTGAAACGAAAGTGATTGATCCAGAATTTGCGGCATATGGCCCATTTGGGTTTGACATAGGTCAATTTATTGCAAATCTATTATTAAATGCGTTATCTAGAGAAGAAGAAAAGAGAAGTGTACTATTTTTCCATATAGAAAAGACGTGGAGTTATTTTGTAGAGACTTTTACAAAGTTATGGATTGGAGAAGGTGTAGAAGCATATACGAAAGAAAAACAATGGTTACCAATTATTTTGCAAAATATCTTTACTGATGCTGTTGGATTTGCCGGATGTGAACTAATTCGTAGAACAATTGGTTTAGCTCATGTAGCAGATTTAGATGAAATAGAAAATAAAGAAACAAGAATTCAAGCTAAGAAACAAGCGCTATCCTTAGGAAAAGAACTAATAAAATATGAATCTAAAAGTGCTGATATTCAACTGTTTCGAACATTATTTCAACAGACAGTTTCAAGGGGTGTAAAAGCATGAGTACAATCGTTACTGTTCCGAGATCTGTAAGTTGGAAAGGGGATGCAATTGCGGTATTAAATCAAACGAAATTGCCACATAGCACAGAATACAAAACATTAACGACTATTGAAGAGGTTTGGAAAAGTATCATAATGTTAGAAGTACGCGGAGCGCCTGCAATTGGAATTGTAGCTGCATTTGGCTTGGCGCTTGCAGCGAAAAAATATAATACTTTACATATCGAAGAATTTCAAAAGAAGTTTAATAGAGACTGTAACTATTTAGGGACATCACGCCCAACGGCAGTAAATTTATTTTGGGCAATTGATCGTATGAGAGAATCTATTCGAGAGATTACTACAATAAAAGAAGCACAAAAAATATTAGAAGAAGAAGCGCTTCGCATTCAACAGGAAGATGAAGAGGTGTGTCGAAATATTGGGGAATATGCGTTAACATGTTTTAAAGATGGCGATAATATTTTAACAATCTGTAACGCTGGAAGTATCGCAACTGCCAGATATGGAACTGCATTAGCTCCCTTTTATATTGGAAAAGAAAAAGGTGTGCGTTTACATGCATATGCGTGTGAAACGAGACCAGTTTTACAAGGTGGTCGCTTAACGACGTGGGAATTGAAGCAAGCAAATATTGATGTGACCCTTATAACAGATAATACTGCAGCTCATGCTATTCAAACGAAAGAAATAAACGCAATTATTGTGGGGGCGGATCGAATTGTCGCAAATGGAGATACAGCCAATAAAATAGGGACAATGAATTTAGCTATTTTAGCAAAGTACTTTAATATCCCATTTTACGTTGCTGCGCCACTGTCAACATTTGATGTTACGAAAGAAACTGGAGCCGAAATTATTATTGAAGAAAGAGATGAAACAGAAGTTACGAAAATCTTTGGAAAACAAGTAGCACCAATTGGAACGGATGTTTATAATCCAGCATTTGACATAACGCCGAATGAATTAATTACAGGAATTATTACTGAGAAAGGTATTATACGCGGGGACTATAAACGAGAAATTGCATCATTATTTGAAAAACAAGCTAATACATAATAGCTTGTTTTTTTATGCCTAAATGCAGTGTTTTCTCTTACTTATATAATGAAAGGAGGGGAAGAGGGTGGAAGAGTGGATCAAGATGATAGGTAATGTAGGGTTTCCGATTGTGGTAACATTATATTTACTCCACCGTATTGAAAGTAAATTAGAGGGGGTAATTGTTGCAATTGAGAAGCTCCCGCGGCAATTACTAAAGTACGAAGATCCTCGGGATAAAAAATAAAGTTTGCTCTTCTTGAGCAAACTTTATTTTTATTGAGCGGTATAACCACCATCGATAACGACAGCTTGACCAGTTATACCTTTAGCTTTTTCACTCGCTAAAAACATCGCATAATCTGCAATTTCTTGTACTTGTAATAAGCGCTTTTGTGGAACGAGTGGATAAATAACATCTTCTAAAACATTTTCAAGTGGTACATTTCGTGTAGTAGCTAAGTCTTGTAGTTGATTACGTACAAGGGGGGTATCAACATAACCAGGGCAAAGGGCATTAACAGTAATACCATGCGTAGCACCTTCTAAAGCGGCAACTTTTGTTAATCCAATTACGCCATGTTTTGCACTATTGTAGGCAGCTTTTCCAGCAAACCCGACAAGGCCGTTAATAGAAGCGACATTAATAATACGACCATATTTTTGTTGTTTCATAATCGGAAAGGCATGCTTAATTGCAATAAACGGAGCAATTTGCATAATTTGAATTAGTAGCTCGAACTTTTCAGTTGGAAAGTCTTCAATGGGTGAAACGTGTTGCATTCCTGCGTTGTTAATTAATATATGTAATGAACCGAAATGATCAACTGTTTGAGAAATTGCTGCTGTAATTTCCTCTTCAGATGTAACGTCACATTTTAAACCGATAGCTTGAAAACCTTCATTTTGTAATTGTTCAGCAGCTTCTTTTGCACGTTCTTCAAGCCGATCGGTAATCACAACTTTTGCACCTTCTTTTGCAAAAGCCTTTCCCATTTCATAACCAATACCACTTGCAGCACCTGTTAAAAAGACAACTCGATTTGTAACCATGATGAAAAACATCCCTTCATAATAAAGTTTTCATAGTGCTCTATTTAGAGAAGCTATAATGAAATTCCTGCAAACATTTGGAAAAAATATCGTTAGCTATCTTGTTTTGCAAAATAGTCTTTGCTATACTATTTTGTAAAGCAAGATACTTACGCTTATCTATCTTGTAAAGCAAGATAGTAGGAGGATTTGAATTATGTCGACAAGTCAAATGCTGAAAGGGATTTTAGAAGGATGCTTACTTGCTATTATTTCTGAAGGCGAAATATACGGTTATGAAATGAGTGAAAAGCTAGCGAAGTATGGTTTTACAATGGCGAGTGAGGGAAGTATTTATCCGTTATTAATACGAATGCAAAAAGAAGGACTAATAACAAGCGTAATGAAGGAATCTCCATCTGGTCCAAAGAGAAAATATTATACATTAACAGAAAAAGGCGAGGAAGCACTTGATGAATTTATGGATCGCTGGGAAACGATGCAAAGTAGTGTAGAACGTCTACTTGAAGGGAAGGGAAGGAGAAAATAATGCTATCAAGTGAAGCGCGAAAGTTTTTGTTAGATATGAGATTATTTTTGACGGCAAAGAGTGTGAAAGAAAGCGATATTGAAAATTTTATAGAAGATGCGGAACTCCATTTAATTGAGGGTGAGAGTGATGGGAAAAGTGTAGAAGATATTTTCGGAAGCTCACCGAAAGAATATGCAAATGAACTTGTCAAAGTAATGGAAAGAGATAGACAGGAAACGTGGAAGCAAATTGGTTTTACAGTAATGAATATCGTATCGTTTTGGATTATTGCTTCTATCTTAATAGTGAATCATGGAATGTTACAGATTTCACTTATTCAGTGTATCGGTTATAGTTTTTCATTGATTTTAGTTGTTATAGGTCCTAATTTTCTACTTCGCAAAATGGCCTTCGTAACAAGTTTTACAAAAACATGGTTTTCTATGTGGTCTTTAGTTATGATCGCTCCAATGTTTTTATTAGGAGCTGTTACGATATTAGACGTGATATATCCGACAAAAATGCTCACATTCACCGAAGTGCAAAGTTATATAGTGGCTGGTGGGATTTTTATCATCACAGTAGCTATAAATATATATTTTGAAGGATGGTTTAAAAACTTATATTTAATCATTCCACTTTCAATTATGTTAGTGTTTAAAACATTTACAACGGAAGACCTTGTTCCAATGTTATTTCAAATTATATATTTATACGGAAGTTTATTTATTTTAATTTTTGTTGAAATTATGATGAAGGCGAATAGAAGAGAAATGGTTAAATAAGGGAGGGGCTATAATGCAGATTTCTAAAGAAGGAGAAAAGTTCTTAATCGATACGAAAGTATATTTAATAACAAAAGGAATTAAAGAAGAAGATATTGACGCTTTTTTAGAAGATGCAGAACTTCATTTAATTGAAGGTGAGAAAGAAGGAAAAACGGTAAGTAATATATTTGGTGATTCGCCAAAAGAGTATGCGGAAGAATTAGCGAAAGAGATGGAGAAGGATAAAGGCGGAAGTATAAAGAGTGTTTTAGGAATGATTATTGGGATAGGTGGGTATTGGTTACTAACCAATATTTTATTTGGAAATCCGAATCAACAATTTACGTTAACAAATGTACAGGTAATTGGTTATCCTATCGTTTTAATTATTACAATTATTGGAACGGTTTTTGCGTTTAGAATGTCTCTTTTAAAAGTAAATTAGTAGAGTTTGGAATTATTTATGTAATAGTAATGATACCTATTTTATTATTAGTGTTATTAATGTTTATGAATAAATGGTATGGGACGCCAATTTTACAATTGTCGACAATGCAGACATATATATTAGCAGTAAGTATATTTTTATTACTTCTTATTGGTGAAGTATATGTTCTTGGTTGGATGGGTGTTTTGGTACTAATTGTTCCTCTTGCGATTATGTTCTTATTTAAAGACTTAGAAGAAAGAAATGTATTTTGGGGAATTGCAAAGATATTACTTATGTATGGAAGTATATATGGATTAATGAGATGGTCTTTAAAAATTGAAGAAAGAAAAAGTGTGAACTAGAAATTCAATAAAAAGCGGCTGCTCTGGATATACCAAAAATTATTTCCAAAGAAATATTATATAGGGATTTTTAGAGGGATTACATTTACATTTAGTTGTCTATTTTTATTTCTAGCAGCCGGGATTTGTTTTGTTGATTGGAATAAGTTGTTTTAAACAGTAACATGAGGGTTACTGTTTTTTTCTTTGCAATAAAGAGCTTTGTAAAGAGAGTGTTTTTTGTTCGTTCGTCAATAGAGACTGAATAGGAACATTTTCAGGGCGCGGGACTATCGGATACATAAGATTGGTTGGAGAAGGATGGTGCTCCGAGCCAGTTGGGGAATGAGGATCTGCGTGAGTAAGTTTTCCGTGAACACGTCTTGTAAATAAAATATGACCGATTTCGTGAGCAAGCGTATATATATTTTTCATAGGAGCAGCCGAGTTTGTTAAAACGATATATCCGGTAAGTTGTTGCTGTTTTGCTAAAGAGTAAGCGCAGGCAATTACTGCTGTTTCTTTGAAATAATCACTGCCAATATAACAAATATAAAGGTCGCATTCAGGAGCTTCATTTACACATGTTTGGAAAAAGGATGCCAGCTTTTCTTGACTTTGAATGGAATTTTTATAACTGATTTCACGGTCAAAAAAACGGAAAAGTTCATTTAATACAATTACTTCTTGAATTTGAAATGTAATGGGGTGCCAAATTGATTCTGCAACAGCTAAATCTTTTGCGATGCGGTCATCAGAAATATCGGCGCCGGGAGTAATACAAATACATATATTGACGTATGGATCCATAAGGAACACCTCAACTGAAAAAAAGTTCTTCCTATAATATATGTGGGGAAAAGATGTCATGTATGGATAAACGCCTTCTTTATTGAATATATAGATGACAAGTCGAAAAAATTTCATAGTTCTATAACGTAGTGTAATCATCTTTTTGATATAGTAAAGAAAAGGGGGAGAATATATGTATACATTAAAAATCGTTTCAGACAGAGAAGCTCTTTATCAATTTGCAAGTTATGTAAGAGTTGTACAAGGGGTGGAAGATGTATATGTAGAGGTGGGAGAACCTTTATATGAACATCCGTTAATGAAGTTTTATGTACATATTAAGCTGAAAGAAACATATGAGCAGCATAAAGCGTTACAGGAAATAGCAAGATTAGTAGAATTGGGGCGTTTTACATATGTCCATTATCGTAATGATGAAATTGAGGAAGCTTTTGAAGCTGTAAAATATGAAAGTTTTAAGAAATAAAGGTGAAAAAAAGGAGGCGAAAGCTTCTTTTTTTCTTTAAAATTACATGAACAAAAAGAGCAAAATTTTGTTATGATAAGGGAGGTTAGGGAAAGGGGAATTTACATATGGGGTATATTGAAGAGTTACGAAAAGTCGTTGGTACAAGGCCGCTTATTCTCGTAGGATCAGCAATTATTATATTAAACGATAATCAAGAAGTATTGCTTCAATATCGTTCAGATACATATGATTGGGGTGTACCTGGTGGGGCGATGGAACTGGGCGAAACGACAGAAGAAACTGCACGTAGAGAGTTATTTGAGGAAACGGGGTTAACTGCAAAAATAATGCAATTTCTTGGTGTTCTATCAGGAAAAGAAGTATATTTCCGTTATCCGAATGGCGATGAAATTTTCAATGTTATTCATCTGTATCAGGCACATCATGTGAGCGGGGAATTAAAGCTCGATCATGAAGGGTTAAAACTTCAATATTTTCCAGTAGATAAGTTGCCAAAATTGAATGAAACGACAGAGAAAATTTTACAAAAGTTTTTATATGCGCTGACAGAATAGAAGGTTAATTCCTTCTATTTTTATTATATTAAATATTTTGATTTTTTAGTATGTTTATAGTATGATAGTTATAGATATACATCTTATGGAATTTCACCTAAAAACTGACTAGGGTACATAAGAGAGGGGCAAGTGCAAAATGCATAATGTTGTTATTACAGCTGCAGTTCGTTCGCCAATTGGAACTTTTGGAGGAGCGCTAAAAAATGTAACGCCAGTAGAATTAGCTGTTCCTGTACTTCAGGAAGCTGTAAAACGAGGCGGGGTAGAACCACATGAAGTTGATGAAGTAATTTTAGGTCATTGTATTCAAAGAACTGATGAAGCAAATACGGCGAGAACAGCTGCATTAGCGGCAGGATTTCCTGACACAGTTACGGGATATACAATCCAACGTCAATGTTCTTCAGGTATGCAAGCAATTATGTCAGCTGCAATGCAAATCCAATTAGGTGTAAGTGATGTTGTTGTTGCAGGTGGGGTAGAAGCGATGAGTTCGAGCCCTTATGCATTGAAACAGCACCGCTGGGGACAACGTCTACAGCACGGAGAAATTCGTGATACGGTGTGGGAAGTGTTAGAAGATCCGATTCACCATATTATGATGGGTGAAACAGCGGAAAATTTAGTTGAACAATATGAAATTACAAGAGAGGAACAAGATGAAGTTGCTCTTCGCAGTCATATATTGGCACTGAAGGCAATCGAGTCTGGATACTTTGACGATCAAATTGTTCCTATTACAATAAAAGAGCGTAGAAAAGAAGTTGTATTTTCGAAGGATGAACATCCACGTGCAGATATTACAGCTGAAAAATTAGCTGGATTGAAGCCGGCGTTCCGTAAAGATGGATCAGTGACTGCTGGAAATGCATCTGGCCTTAATGACGGGAGTGCAGTTCTAGTATTAATGAGCGAAGAAAAAGCGAAAGAAAAAGGTTTACAACCGTTAGCTAGAATTGTTGGATATTCAGTAGCTGGAGTAGATCCAAAAATTATGGGTATTGGACCAGCACCAGCAATTCGTAAAGGTTTAGAAAAAGTAGATTGGTCATTGGAAGATGCAGATTTACTTGAAATTAATGAAGCTTTCGCGGCTCAATATTTAGCTGTAGAGAAAGAGTTAGGCTTAGACCGTGAAAAAGTGAACGTAAACGGTAGTGGCGTAGGACTTGGGCATCCAATTGGTTGTACAGGGGCTCGTATTACAGTAAGTTTAATTCACGAATTAAAAAGACGTGGGTTAGAAAAAGGAATTGCCTCTTTATGCGTCGGTGGCGGTATCGGGGTTGCCTTATTTATAGAAGCACTATAAAAAAGAAGCAGCTATTGCTGCTTCTTTTTTTTACGACTCAAATAGATGATGGAATAATCGATCGCGATTTTCAAAGAAAAGTTTCGTCGTTTGGTAATGCTCAGTTTCTTCTAATGTGGATTCGTGAATTCCCTCTTGTGTTAAAGAATATATAGTGGATTCAGGATAAGCCATTAAAATAGGAGAATGCGTCGCGATAACAAATTGTGAACCTTGTTCAGCTAGTTCGTGCATTCGAATGAGCATGGAAAGTTGTCTCATTGGTGATAAAGCTGCCTCAGGCTCATCTAAAATGTATAAACCTTGTCCGGAAAAACGGTTCATAAATAATGAGAAGAATGATTCACCGTGTGATTGTTTGTGTAGTGAGATACCACCATAAGAGTTGATAACCGGATTCCCACGTGCTTCTCTATCAGCATCTATTTCATCAATATAAGAAGCAACGTTATAAAATGATTCAGCGCGAAGAAAGAAACCGTCGTTTGGTGTATTGAAACTTTTTGAAATTCGAAGGTATTCATGTAAAGATGAATGGGAATCGTTTGTGCTAAAGCGGAAGTTCTTCGTTCCACCTTCTGCATTAAAACCTAACGCAATTGCAATTCCTTCAAGTAATGTTGATTTACCTGTTCCGTTTTCTCCAATAATGAATGTTACATTTGGATGGAAAGCTAGTGATTGTAATGTTCGAATAGCGGGTAAACAGTAAGGATATGCGGAAAAACTAGGGATATTTTCTTTTTTTAATGTGACATTTTGTAAAAAGGGTACGTCAATCAATATATAAACCTCAATTCATAACGGATTTTGAATTTAAAAAGGCAGCAAATACAAGTGTTAATGACACCTGAATCCCTTCTTGTTTTCTGAATATTTTATGTGGATTATATCATTTAAACTATCATATTCCAATGTGAAAATAAATATTGCATGAAGATCCATTCTCTCGTTATGATATATGGTATTCTATTGAAAATGTGAGAAGGAGTTAAAGTATGCCGTTTACATTTGCACATCCAGCAGCAGTTCTTCCTTTTGCGAAAAAGCACTCTAAACATATTTCAGTAACGGCTCTTATATTAGGTAGTATGGCGCCTGACTTTGAATATTTTTTGCACTTTAGACCCTATGGTGTTATTGGCCATACATGGCTTGGGTTCTTATATTTAAATTTACCGCTTGTATTTCTAATCGCATACATATATCATTACATTTTAAAAAAGCCGTTTATAACGCATTTGCCTAAACCGTTTGCTGGTTATTATTCATATGCAATAGATGAGAGGTGGGGGCTACATACCTGGAAAGAATTCTTTGTATTTTGCTATTCTGCATTATTCGGTATGCTCACGCATGTCGTTTTGGATGCATTTACTCATAATACAGGCTATTTCGTTATGAAAATAGCATTGTTACAAATTGAATTACGCAGTATTCCATTGTATAAATATATGCAACATGGGAGTACATGTGTTGGCTTATTATTGCTATTATACGTACTATGGAAGTATAAAGATGAAACAGGGAAAGATATGATTGTAGCTTTAGAAAAAAGAAAGTATTGGGTTTCGATAATCATTGTGACAGCTTTTATATTTATCGTGCATGCGTTCCTAGATCCTTATTTTCATATTTTCCAAATTGGAGGTATAATAGTATCTGGACTGACAAGTTCATTTTGTGGAATTGTCATTGTTTCTATAGTTTACAAAGCAAGGGACTAATTTTATATTCATGAATGATAGCGTTAGGAGAAATGAAATGATGAAAGCATGGAAAAGTATTTTTGTTTTATGTAGTTTTCTTCTTATGTTAAGTGGTTGCTTCCATCAAGAAGAAAAGAAAGCTGAACCGAAGAAGAAAGAATCTATTCCTGAAACGAAAGAATATGGTGGGCGTGAGCTGAAAAAAGTAGGACAAAAAGTGAAAGAAACAGGATGGGGTACTTTCAAGTTAGAGCAGATGCATTCTGTGAATCAAACATTTGAAGTAGCGCCAATGAAAATTCACGTACAAGATGTGAAAGTAATCTCTTTATCACAAATGAGTGAAAAGGCAAAAAATACATTGAAAGTATACACGGCACTAACTCCTGAAGAAGTAAAACGTAGATTAGGGGATAAAGTAAGCCAAGAAGATGCAGAATTATATGCATCGCTAAGTGGAACAGAGATTAGTAATACAATTCGTTACGTTGAGATTACATATAAAGTGGAGAATAGCGGAAATAAAAATATGCAATTTTTCTCTATGAATGATGTTATGATTAATGGTAAGCAACATTTTAAAGTAGCCACTCAAAACTTTTTATATGACGAAGATACGTTAGTTGGTACAAAAAATGTATCAAGAGAAGACTATAAGCCTGGTGAAATAAGAGATGGTATTATTGGTTTAATACTTGACGATGGAAAAGACAAGGTAAAGGATATTCAGTTTACAACTGATGATTTACTTGCAGGAGATTCAGAAACACAAGATGTTGTAAAAGAGCCACAAACGTTTAACATCTCACTAAAATAATGTAAGACAAAACAGTCAGCATACAAATATTATGCTGACTGTTTTTTTATTTCTTTTATGTATGAATCTACATTTTGAAAAGGCACCTTAATTTTAAACGCATCTTTTTGTTCATTAAATTGCTTTTCATTGTAGGGACCGAAACGTTTATTGTGCTTTACATCAATAATCCAATAATGTTCACTTTTTTTATTTGCAATTGCTGCGTCAGGGTTATTTGGATCTGATTTTTCCTCAGTTTGTTTTGCAATAATGTATTTATCATCCCAAGCAATGTCTGTAATTTTTGCAGGGATGTATTGTGTGGCATATACAGCATCTTGCGAGGGGAAAAGTTCAAATGCATTTCCAGAAGTACGTATGAGTTCGTATTCATCGTTAACCGTATAAGTTAAGTGACTTGTGTTTCCTGCACAACCAGTTAATAGGAAGGCGACGAATAGGATTATCCATTTTTTCAATATGGGAACCTCCTTTATAATGCTATTGTAACAAATTGTACAAGAAAAGTAAGAGAAACGCTAGTTTACAATGTTTTTTAGAAGTGGTACGATGAGACGGGTAAAGAAGGATATGAAGGAGTCGACATAAAATGAAGTTAAAGATGCATCGTCCAGCGCTTGTAATGAATCGCATAGGTGCTTCCCTAATTGACATGTTTTTAATCTCGGTTATGTATGGTGCAGTAGTAGCTATTATGACCGGAAACTATAGTGCTATGTTTAAGCGCTTTAATATAAGCTTAGGTGATTTTAGATATGATTTCGCAGTAGTTTTCATATTAATGGCGATATATTTTATTGTATTACCCTTTATTTGGAACGGTGTTACACTTGGCAAAAAGGTAACGAGAATAAAATTAATTTCATTGAAGAGTGAAAAGCTAACGTTGCAAACATTAATTATAAGATTTTTTGTAGTGTTATTACCGAACGTATTGCTATTAGGAATTCCATTAATATGTAACGTATATATGATGTTGTTCCGCAAAGATAATTGCGGTTTTCAGGACTTAATTACAAAGACGAAAATAATAAGTCTTGTATAATAAAATAAAAAAAGACCCTTTTATATATAAAAGGGTCTTTTTTTATTTTATAAGTATATTGTGAATATTTACAGTAAGGAAAAACTAAAATGTGTCATTTCTATTTATAATAGATTGAAAATTAAGATAATGGTATAATGATTAAAAATAATATCTTTATCTCACCATTTGGGGCTGATTAAAGTTTTACTTTATATAATAAGGGGGAAGTTGAGATGACAGGAGGTAGCATAATTTTTTGGGGCATTCTCATTTTTATCGGTCTAGTTCTTGATCAGCGTAAGAGTAAGAAAAAAGAAGGATAAAAAGTAAACGTTTACAAATCGAATGGCAATTTTTCTTGCTTGCAGAATAATCTCATAAAGGAGTATACTGAATGACGGTAAGACTTATAGAAGGGGTAATGAAAATGAAGCTTGCAGGAAAAGTTGCTATCGTAACTGGCGGTGGCATCGGTATTGGACGTAATACAGCTCTTTTGTTGGCTAAACAAGGCGCAAAAGTTATTGTGACGGACATTGATCAAGAGAGTGGACAAGCAACAGTGGAGGAAATTACGAATCTAGGCGGAGAAGCCCTTTTTGTATTCTATGATATGGAAAAGCAAGGAGATTGGCAACGCGTTATTAGCATTACTTTGAATGCATTCAGTCGCATTGACATGCTTTTTCAAAATGCTGGTTTATATAAAATAGATTCTATTTTTTCTCGCCAACAAGAGAACGATTCCAATGTACTTTGTATTAATGACGTTTGGATAGAGATAAAACAATTAACGTCATCTTTTATGAAACAGCAAGAAGAAGTGGTGCTTAGTGATTTACCGATTTTCGGTATTATTGGCACGAAAGGACAATCATTTCATACAGTAGAAGCCCTAGTATAATAATGAAAACCGCCCTCAATATATGTGGACGGTTTTTTATATGTGTATAGTAAAGATAAATTTTTTAGCGAATACGTTGTTCAGTTTGGTTATCAAAGAAATGCGCTTTATTCATATCAAATGCTAATTTAATTTGGTCACCAGGTGAAAACGTATGTCTTGCATCTACACGTGCCGCAAAATCTTGATTCCCAAGTTTCATATATAAAATGGATTCAGCACCTAATAACTCAGCGACTTCAATTTTTGTTGTGAAGGCAGTAGATTGTGAAGCTTCTAAAAATAGTAGTTCATCATGAATGTCCTCTGGACGAATACCTAAAACAATTTCCTTATTTACATAGCCTTGTTCACGTAGCATCTTCATTTTTCCTTCAGATACTTTAATTTTTATAGTATTGTCTATAACGAAATCGGTTTCAGTCAATTTACCACGGAAGAAGTTCATAGCTGGTGAGCCGATAAATCCACCCACGAAGATGTTTTCTGGTGTTTCATATACTTCTTTTGGAGTTCCAATTTGTTGGATTTTTCCATCCTTCATAACGACAAGACGCGAAGCCATAGTCATTGCTTCTGTTTGATCATGTGTTACATAAATTGTTGTTGTTCCAAGACGATGATGTAGCTTAGAAATTTCTGAGCGCATTGCAACACGGAGTTTAGCATCTAAGTTTGATAATGGTTCATCCATTAAGAAAACTTTTGCATCTCGAACGATTGCTCTACCTAACGCAACACGTTGGCGCTGTCCACCTGATAATGCTTTCGGTTTTCTATCTAAATATTGTTCAAGTCCTAAAATTTTTGCTGCATCTTTCACACGACGATCGATTTCATCTTTTGGTATTTTTCGAAGTTTTAATCCAAATGCCATATTATCATATACACTCATATGTGGATAAAGAGCGTAGTTTTGGAATACCATAGCGATATCTCGATCTTTTGGAGGAACATCATTCATTAGTTTACCATCAATTGAAAACTCGCCTTTTGAAATATCTTCAAGTCCAGCTACCATTCGTAATGTTGTAGATTTTCCGCATCCAGAAGGACCGACAAATACAATAAATTCTTTATCTTGAATGTGTAAATTAAAATCAGTTACAGCTGTTACGTTATTATCATATATTTTATAAATGTTTTCTAATTTAAGTTCTGCCATGGTATTTCCCCCTAGAAATAATTATGCAAACGTTTTCTTTGAGTTCATTATAAACGAATAGATTCAAAAAATAAATAAAAAAATAAAACGTTTTCATTTATTGGAGATTTATTAGTGGTTTTCATATGTTTTCTTAGAAAAAGACAATAAAAATTGTAAGCGCTATTTTAAATTGAGATAGAATCTGTTATCATTCATTAATGAAAACGTTTGCGCCTTAAAAAAGAGAAAAATGAATGATGAATGAAATGGGGTAGCATAATGGAAAAACAATGGTGGAAAGAAAGTGTAGTATATCAAATTTATCCTCGTAGCTTTATGGATAGTAATGGTGATGGTATAGGAGATCTTCAAGGGATTATTTCAAAGCTAGATTACTTAAAAGAGTTAGGGATTGATGTGATTTGGTTATCACCAGTCTATGAATCTCCAAATGATGATAATGGTTATGATATAAGCGATTATTGTAAAATTATGAACGAGTTCGGAACAATGGAAGATTGGGATGAGCTATTACATGAAATGCATGAACGTAATATGAAATTGATGATGGATTTAGTTGTTAATCATACATCTGATGAACATAATTGGTTTATTGAATCACGTAAATCAAAAGATAATAAATATAGAGATTACTATATATGGCGCCCTGGGAAAGAAGGAAAAGAACCGAACAACTGGGGAGCAGCGTTTAGTGGATCAGCATGGCAGTATGATGAAATGACAGATGAATATTATTTACATCTGTTTTCTAAAAAACAGCCGGATTTAAATTGGGATAATGAAAAGGTAAGACAAGATGTTTATGAAATGATGAAGTTTTGGTTAGAAAAAGGAATTGATGGTTTCCGTATGGATGTTATTAATTTTATTTCTAAAGAAGAGGGATTACCAGCTGTTGAAACAGAAGAAGGGGGGTATGTTTCAGGTCATAAGCATTTTATGAACGGTCCAAACATTCATAAATATTTACATGAAATGAATGAGGAAGTATTATCGCATTATGATATTATGACGGTTGGTGAAATGCCTGGTGTAACGACAGAAGAAGCGAAATTGTATACTGGAGAAGAACGAAAAGAATTGCAAATGGTATTCCAATTTGAACATATGGATTTAGATTCAGGAGAAGGTGGAAAGTGGGATGTAAAACCATGCTCACTTCTTACTTTAAAAGAGAATTTAACAAAGTGGCAAAAAGCATTAGAGCATACCGGATGGAATAGCCTTTATTGGAATAATCATGATCAGCCTCGCGTTGTATCTCGTTTTGGTAATGATGGAATGTATCGCATTGAATCAGCAAAAATGTTAGCGACAGTTCTTCATATGATGAAAGGAACGCCATATATTTATCAAGGAGAGGAAATCGGAATGACGAACGTCCGATTTGAGTCAATTGATGAATATCGAGATATTGAAACGTTAAATATGTATAAAGAAAAAGTGATAGACCATGGTGAAGATATAGAAAAAGTAATGGAATCTATTTATATAAAGGGTCGTGATAATGCTAGAACTCCGATGCAGTGGAATGATCAGAATCACGCTGGATTTACAAAAGGTGAACCTTGGATTACTGTAAATCCTAACTATAAAGAGATTAATGTGAAACAAGCAATCCAAGATGAAGGTTCAATTTTTTATTACTATAAGAAATTAATTGAACTACGCAAAAATAATGAAATAGTTGTGTATGGATCATATGATTTAATATTAAATAATGACCCTTCTATTTTTGCTTATGTAAGAACATATGGAGATGAAAAACTACTTGTCATTGCAAACTTTACTGCGGATGAAAGTGTATTTGAAATGCCTAAGGATATTAGTTATAGTGAATCAGAGTTATTTATACACAATTACGATGTAGAAATCGGATCAATAGATAACATTCCATTACGTCCGTATGAAGCGATAGTGTTCAAATTGAAATAAGAAAAAGCCTTATGCCACTTCAAACTTGGCATAAGGCTTTTTTGGATTACCATTTTAATATGGAGAATCCATATGGAGGAAGTGTAACTTGTAATACACTTGCTTCTGCTGAAAATTCTTCGTTTGTATAAATGTTAATTATTTTCTTACCAGTAACATGAAGAGGGAGTGAAACTGTAACTTCACTATTAGTAGGGTTTAAAACGAAAAAGATAGTTTCATCCTCATATGTTTTCGTATAAGAAATATAATTATGTTCATCATTTGCTTCGATGAATTGAAAAGTACCATGTCCTCCAAATGCTTTATGTTGTTTCCGTAATAAAATCAATGTTTGTATATGGGTAAATAATGCATGATCTTGTTCTTTAGTATCCCAAATCATACATTTACGGCAATCAGGGTCCATGCCGCCATCCATACCAATTTCATCTCCGTAATAAATACAAGGAGAGCCGATGAAAGAAAGATGGAATACATAGAGCAATTTCAACTTATTTTTATCTCCGTTGCATGTTGTTAAAATTCTTGGAGTATCATGGCTATCTAATAAATGAAATGCTGCTTCATTTACATTCATAGAGTAGGAATGTAGAGATTCTGTAATTTGCTTCATGAATTCACTTGCTTTAATGGAATCGTTAGCAAAGTAAGAAAGTAGAGCGTTTGTAACAGGATAGCTCATGACAGCATCAAATTGATCGCCTTGTAGCCACGGAAGGGCATCGTGCCAAATTTCTCCCAAAATATATACTTCAGGATTTAGTGTCTTTATTTCAGTTCGGAATTCTCTCCAAAAGTTGTGATCGACTTCATTGGCGACATCAAGGCGCCAGCCATCTATATTGAATTCTCGTACCCAATAACGTCCTACTTCAAGTAAGTATTCTTTTACATCTGGATGAGCTGTATTTAATTTAGGCATATACGGTGTAAAGGCGAAAGTATCATAATTTGGAAGTGGTTCGGTTATAATCGGAAATTCATGAATGTGGAACCACTCTTTATATACGGACTTCTCACCATTCTCTAGTACGTCTTGAAATTTCTCGAAAAAGTATCCACTATGATTAAACACAGCATCGAGCATTACTTTTATACCGTGCTTATGACATTCTTCAACGAGCTCTTTAAAAGTTTCTTTCGTCCCAAATTGTGGGTCAATTTCCATATAGTCAATTGTGTCATATTTATGGTTTGAATGAGCTTTGAAAATAGGTGTGAAATATATTCCGGAAATGCCAAGCTTAACAAGGTAATCAAGGTTTTGAATAACACCAGAAAAATCTCCGCCGAAAAAATTAGTTGGAGTTGGATTCGCACTTCCCCAAGGAAGGGTGTTTTCTGGATTCAGCGTACTATCGCCATTAGCGAATCGCTCAGGGAAAATCTGATACCAAATGGTGTCTTTAATCCAAGATGGTGCTTTGAATACATCATCTGCATGAATAAATGGAAAACAGAAAAAGTTACCAACATCATCATTTGGAATGCTAGAAAAGAATCCTCGCTCTGCATAAATAAGAGTGTCTGTTTCAGATTTTAATTCAAACCCATAACGTAAGCGCTTAAATTTTGGTTCGATTGAAATGGACCAATAATCAAATAATGCAGTAGAACCCGTTTTTTTCATGGGTGTACTTGCTGATATCCATTTCCCGTCTTTCCATTCGTAAGGATCACCGTAAATAAGATCGGCGCTTTGAATATCATCTCTCTTAGTACGTACTCGGATGTGAATTGTTTGTTCATCATAAGCGTATGCATAATTATCTTTCGGCCTATGATAAATAGCTTCTTTAAACATATAGAAAATCCCCCTTCAATATCTCTATACATAGTATTCCCTTAAGTGTAATAATAAAGCCTATATTGCAAACGATTGCCTTTTTCGTAGCTTTAATATTGCTTATAAGAGTAGTATTCATTTCATATAAAGTCAATGTATAAAGAGTATAATGACATAATTTTTAAATTAATATTTGCAAAATGAATAAAAGAATGTATAATGATAGACAAATAGCGCAAACGTTTTCATAGATTGAGATATTGTTTGCGCTTCAATTAAACTATTAAATGCAAACGTTTTCAGTTACTGAGGTACATAGACAATTTAGGGAGGTTTTTGGGATGAAGAAAGCATTATCATTATTAACGGTTTCAGCATTATTTATTGGTATGTTATCTGCATGTGGACCGAAAGATTCAGGGAAAAAAGAGGAAAGTAAAGCGAAAAAAGACTATGATCTTCTTGTTTGGGAAGATGATAAAAAAGGTGTTGGTTTAGAACCAGCAGTGAAAAGCTTTGAGGAAAAATATAAAGTAAAAGTAAAAGTTGTTGAAATGCAAATGACAGATCAAGTGAAGAAGTTACGCCTTGATGGACCAGCGGGGACTGGACCAGATGTTGTAACATTGCCACACGATCAAATCGGAAATGCAGTAACAGAAGGTTTACTTTCTGAAGTGAAAGCAGATGATGCTGTAAAGAGTAAATTTACTAATTCATCAATAGAAGCACAGACATATAATGGAAAATTATATGGTTTACCAAAAGCAATTGAGACACCAGTCTTTATTTACAATAAAAAACTAATGCCAAAAGCGCCAGAAACGATGGACGAGCTGTTTAACTTCTCAAAAGAATTTACGAAAGATGGCAAGTACGGATTTTTAGCATTAGGAGATAACTTCTACTTTGCTAATGCATTCATGGCAGGTATGGGCGGTTATGTATTTGGTGAAAAAGATGGAAAGCCAAATGCAAGTGATGTTGGATTAAATAATAGCGGAGCAGTACAAGGTGCTGAATATCTTCAAAAATGGTACAAGGAAAAATTATTCCCAAAAGGTATTATCGGTGAATCAGGTGGGCCTGCTGCTGATGGACTATTCAATGAAGGAAAAGCAGCTTCTATCATGAATGGCCCATGGGCGTTCCAAGCAATGGAAAAGAACGGGATTGATTATGGCGTTGCTCCAATGCCGAAATTACCAAATGGTCAACCAATGAAAACGTTTGTTGGGGTTAAAGGATGGCATGTAACAAGTTTCTCTAAACAAAATGATTTAGCTACAAAATTCACTGAGTGGGTAACAAATGAAGAAAACGCAAAAATTCGATTTGAGAAAACAAAAGAAATTCCTCCAGTAAAATCAGTAATGGAAGATCCAATTATTAAAGATAACGAAGCTGCAAAAGCAGTTGCAACGCAATCTGAAAATGGAATTCCAATGCCAAACATTCCAGAAATGCAAGAAGTTTGGAAACCAGCTGGAGATGCGCTTCAATTAGTTGTTACAGATAAAGAGGCACCAAAAGCGGCGCTTGATAGTGCAGTGAAACAAATTAAAGGTAATATTGAGGAAAATCATAACAAGAAAAAATAAGGTGAAATTCGTGCCTCGAATATGAGAGGCACGAATTCTCTCCCTTCCATGTAGGAAGAAAAAAGGGGGAAGGAACATGCAAACATCTATGGAACCAGCAAATGGGTTAAACCATTCAAAGCATAGAAAAATGGCAACCATGTTATCAATCATTCCAGGCGTGGGCCAAATGTATAATAAACAATTTGTAAAAGGTCTTATTTTTCTAGTATTAACAGGTTCATTTATTGTAGCCTTTGCTGATTTATTAAATATGGGATTATGGGGTATTGTAACGCTTGGTACAGAAGTTCCACGTGACCATTCTGTCTTTCTATTAGTAGAAGGAATCTTGGCCCTTATCGTTATCGCTTTTGGGCTCGGCATATATGCATTTAACTTATACGATGCATACCAAAATGGAAAGAAACGTGATATCGGAACACCGTTAAATTCTGTAAAAGAGCAATACCGTAATTTGTTAGATCAAGGTTTTCCTTATTTAATGGTTTCACCAGGTTTTCTACTACTTATCTTTGTTGTCGTATTTCCAATCATCTTCGTAATTTTAATTGGATTTACAAACTATGATTTATATCATTCTCCTCCAGCAAAATTAGTAGATTGGGTGGGCTTTAAAAACTTTATTGATATTTTCACTTTACCGATGTGGAGAGAGACATTTGTAAGTGTATTCTCTTGGACTGTCATTTGGACATTCGTTGCAACAACATTACAAGTTGCGCTTGGTATTTTCTTAGCGATTATCGTAAATCAGCCCGGTATTAAAGGAAAGGCAATTATTCGAACAATCTTCATTTTACCGTGGGCGGTTCCAGCATTCGTATCTATTCTTGTTTTCTCTGGTATGTTTAATGAAACATTCGGAGCGATTAACAATCAAGTATTAGCTTTATTCGGAATTGAAAAAATTGCTTGGATGACAGATCCATTTTGGGCGAAGATTGCTTTAATTATGATTCAAACGTGGCTTGGGTTCCCGTTTATCTTTGCGATGACAACGGGTATACTGCAATCGATTCCGGGAGAATTATATGAAGCGGCTACAGTAGATGGAGCGACAGCTTGGCAACAGTTTCGTAAAATTACATTGCCACTTGTGTTATATGCAACAGCACCAATATTAATTACGCAATATACGTTTAACTTTAATAACTTTAGTATCATCTATCTATTTAACGGTGGAGGTCCTGCTGTAGCTGGACAAGACGCAGGTGGAACGGATATTTTAATTTCATGGATTTATAAGTTAACGATGACTTCAGCGCAGTACGGAAAAGCAGCAGCTCTTACAATGATATTATCGTTAATCGTTATTACAGTTGCGTTATGGCAATTTAAGAGAACAAAATCATTCCAAGAAGAGGATATGATGTAAATGAATATTAAAAGACAGAAGATGTTACGTCTCTCATTAAGTTATTTAGTTATTTTCGTAATGTGTGCCATCATTTTCTATCCGTTATTATGGATTATTGGCTCATCGTTTAATCCGGGTGATAGTTTATCTGGATCAAGTATTATTCCACAAAATGCAACGTTAGATCATTATCGTAAGTTATTAGATCTAGAGAATAGTAATTACTTACTATGGTATAAAAACACATTAAAAGTAAGTGTTTTAACGATGATTTTCTCAGTGTTAGCAATTAGCTTTACTGCTTATGCATTTTCGAGATATCGTTTTGTTGGAAGAAAAAATGGTTTATTAACATTTTTAATTCTGCAAATGATTCCAAACTTTGCAGCGTTAATTGCTTTATACGTATTAGCTCAATTAACAGGATTAATTGATACACACCTTGCATTAATTTTAATTTATGTAGGCGGGGCTATTCCGATGAATACATGGCTTATGAAAGGGTATTTTGATACGATTCCGAAAGAACTAGATGAATCAGCTCGAATGGATGGAGCAGGGCATTTTCGTATTTTTTGGCAAATCATTATGCCACTTGCAAAGCCAATCGTAGCGGTTGTAGCGTTATTTACTTTCATTGGTCCATTTACAGATTTCATTTTAGCGAGTATTATTTTGCGAACACCAGAAAATTATACTTTAGCAGTTGGATTATATGAAATGGTTGCGAAGAAATTCGGTAATGAATTTACAACGTTTGCAGCGGGTTCTGTGTTAATTGCGATCCCAATTTCAATTTTATTCCTATCACTACAAAAATACTTTATTTCTGGTTTAACAGCTGGAGGTACAAAAGGATGAAAAATGGGACATTACGTCCCATTTTTCTTTTCATCTCCCTATAAATAAGTTTATAGGGAGATGAAAAGAGATTTGACATCACATGTGAAAAGAAGTGAAATAAATAGTATATTATAGTATAGGAAAAAATAGCTATATCCCTTACAATACATGAAGAGGGAGAATAGGATTAGTTTTGCAAGATATAAGAAATGAAAGTTTATGACTTGCAATGAGTGCGAGATAAAATATATGAAAAATGGCAGAGAAATGAGAGGAGGGGGATTTTTATGACAGTTACAATTAAAGATGTGGCGAAGCAAGCGAATGTTGCACCATCAACAGTTTCTCGTGTAATTGCTGATAATCCAAGTATAAGTGAAAAGACAAAGCGCCGTGTTAGGAAAGTGATGAGTGAATTAGGGTATCATCCCAATTTAAATGCGAGAAATCTTGCGAACCAAACGACGAAAACACTTGGTCTTGTTATGCCAAGTTCTGCAAGTAAAGCTTTTCAAAATCCATTTTTCCCAGAAGTTATAAGAGGGATTAGTTCATTTGCACACGTAGAAGGTTATGCGCTTTACATGTCGACAGGTGAAACGGAAGAAGAAATTTTTAATGGTGTCGTAAAGATGGTACAAGGACGCCAAATTGGTGGCATTATTCTTTTATATTCAAGGGAGAATGATCGGATTATTCAATATTTACATGAACAAAATTTCCCGTTTGTTTTAATAGGAAAACCATATGATCGAAAAGATGAAATTACATATGTAGATAATGACAATTATACAGCTGCAAGAGAAGTGGCAGAATATTTAATTTCATTAGGGCATAAACAAATCGCGTTCATTGGTGGTGGATCAGATTTACTTGTAACGAGAGATCGTTTAGCTGGTATGAGTGATGCCTTGAAATTAGCAGACATTGTATTACCAAAAGAATATATTTTACATTTTGATTTTTCGAGGGAAAGTGGTCAACAAGCTGTTGAGGAATTAATGGGACTGCAGCAACCGCCAACGGCAATTATGGCAACGGATGACTTAATTGGACTTGGTGTGTTAAGTGCTCTTTCTAAAAAAGGATTTGTTGTACCGAAAGATGTTTCTATTGTAAGCTTTAATAATGCTTTATTATCGGAAATTGCGAGCCCTCCACTTTCGACAGTTGATGTGAATATTTATCAGCTAGGATATGAGGCGGCAAAAGCTTTAGTTGATAAAGTAGAGAATGCAGAATCCACTGCAAAGTGTATCATTATTCCTCATAAATTACTAAAACGTCAAACTTGTGATCATTATGCATAAAAAAGCTAAGAGTTTAACTCTTAGCTTTTTTCATTAGAAAGGCTTCTAATCGGTCGCAGCCTTCTTTTAAAGTTTCGATACTATACGCATAGGACAAGCGAAGGTAGCCTTCACCGTATTCAGAGAATGCTGTCCCAGGAACTACAGCTAGTCCCGCTTCTTTGACAAGATCAAGTGCAAAATCAAATGATGAAGATGTCAAATGACCAACATATGGGAATAAGTAAAATGCACCTGTTGGCTTTTCAACTGTTAATCCCATTTGAGTGAGTCTATTATATACGTAATCACGGCGTTTTTTATATTGGTGGCGCATCATTTTTGGTGCGTCTTTAGCTGCTGTTAATGCTTCAATTGCAGCGTATTGAGCGATTGAAGTAGCACACGTTACATTGTATTGATGAACTTTTAATATGTGTCCTGCTAAATAGCTTGGTGCAAATAAAAGTCCAACACGCCAGCCAGTCATAGAATGTGATTTAGATAAACCGTTAATGACAATTGTCTTTTCACGCATTTCTGGGAAATGAGCGATAGATGTATGCTTTTGTTCATATACAAGCTCGCTATAAATTTCATCTGAAAGGACGAAAATATTTTTATCTTTTAAAACATCTACAATATCTTTTAGCTCTTCTGTTGATAAAGTTACACCAGTTGGATTAGAAGGATACGGTAGTACGATACATCTTGTTTTTTCTGTAATAGCATTTTTAAGCGCTTCAGCTGTTAAACGAAATCCAGTTTCACGAACATCTACAAAAACAGGCGTTGCACCGCATAATCGAATAATGGGTTCGTAACCTGGATAAATAGGAGCAGGTAAAATTACTTCTGTTCCTGGCTCTAAAATCGTTCGGAATGCAACATCAATTGCTTCGCTAGCACCGATTGTAACGATGGTTTCGTTTTCAGGTGAGTAATGTAAATCGTAGTTATCTTTTACAAAGTTACAAGCTGCCTTACGTAATTCTAGTAAACCAGCGTTATGTGTATAGCTTGTATAGTTTTCTGTAATCGCCCGTTTTGCCGCTTCTTTTACGAGAGAAGGTGTAGGGAAATCGGGTTGTCCAATTGTTAAAGAAATCAAATTATCATAGTTTTGAATCATGTTAGAGAATTGACGGATTCCAGAAATTTGGATGTCCTTCACTCTAGGGTTAATGAATTGTTCCATTGTATCTCCCTTTCTTCCGTTTGAAAATTAAGTTCATTTTATCATATTTTCTATGATTACGCTTTGTATATGTAATTTAGAAAGAGAGAGAAAAGAGAAAAAAAGCCGCTATAAGCGACTTTTTAATATCCGTATTCCCAATCTATTTCATCTTCATTCCAGAGTACAGAGGATACCTTGCCAAGGTGAACGACTGATTGGTTCACAGCACATGTGCAGTTTTCATCTCCCGCTTTATGCTGTAACTCTTCATATACTGATTTTTCAACATTTTCTAGAACAACCAAATTTTCTTCTTTTAAAACAAGCGTAGTACCCGCCATATTTATCTTCCTCCTACTAAAGTAATGATCACTTATTTGTAAACATAGATAGTATGGATTATATGCTGTATTTTGCTATAGTTGTCCGTCTAAAAAAGTATTTTTATATTTTCTTTGTAATCCGTATTCATTGTATACTGCACGAAGGAAATTTGGTACAGGGTTTACAATCATTTCGAAAATCTGTAACAATTATTATGAGTTGTTAACAAAGAATTAACAAATATGTTAAGAAAAATCAAAATTTTAAAACAAATACACCTATAAAATGATATAATCATATCAAAATACATATAGGGGATGAGAGGTTATGGAGCTTATCCGTGATTTATTGATTCAAATTGCCATCATAATTTTGCCACTATTTTTATATGAAGCGATTCGTTTAAATCGCTATCAAGAAATGCCTCCGAAGCCAAATCGTTACTTTATTATGTTTTTATCTAGCGTTACGCTCGTTCTCTCCATGACATACTCTATTTGTTTTGGCAATGTGTGTGGGTATAACTTTCACCCCATTCCAATTGTCAGTGGTTTTTTATATGGTGGGATTGTTGGTTTAATCCCAGCGGTTATTTTTGTTGCGTATGAATGGTTACTAAAGGGAATGAGCTTTCTTCCAGTTTTAGAAGTAATATTTTTATTGATAGTTCCGCTATTTTTATCAAAGAAATGGTCTCTTTTTTCAAGGGATAAGAAATTAATTTTAGCATTTATGATTTCATCATTTTATGTGCTTGTTTCTTTAGTATTAGGCATGATTAATGTTCTTTTGGAAACAGGATTTACACCGTATATTTCGCAAATATATAGCGGATTTATATTTGCCTCGCTTATCATGGTCATGACAATGGTATTTCAGGTGTATTTAACTGAATATTTAAATGAAAATGCATTGCTACGTACAGAGATGCAAAAATCAGAAAAGCTTAATATTGTAAGTGAGTTAGCAGCAAGTGTGGCACATGAAGTTCGAAATCCACTAACTGTTGTTCGTGGATTTATCCAATTGCTAGAAAGTACGGAAGATGTGAAGAATAAGGATTATATGCGTCTCGTATTAGCTGAATTGGATCGGGCGGAACAAATTATTTCAGATTACTTAAATTTAGCAAGGCCGCAAATTGAGAAAAAAGAACACATTTGTTTATCAGCCCAATTAATAGAAATGACCACTCTCATGTCGTCATTTGCAGCGATGCAAGGTGTATATTTACAAGTTGAAATTTCAGAAAGTCTTTATACGATTGGTGATAAGACAAAATTGAAGCAAGCTATTATGAATGTTGTTAAAAATGGTATTGAAGCAATTCAAGGAAATAAAGGATATTTAAAAGTAACAGCTATTCAAAAAGACGAAACAATCATAATAAGAGTTAAAGATAGTGGTGTTGGTATGACGAATGAACAGTTAGCAAGGCTTGGGCAACCATATTATTCTTTAAAAGAAAAAGGGACAGGATTAGGACTTATGGTAACATTTAGTATTTTACAAGCGCATAATGGTACATTGGAATATAAGAGTGAAAGTGGAAAAGGCACTGAAGCAATTATTATATTACCAGCTGTACAAAATAAGGAATAAAAGTTACCGATGAAAGGTAACTTTTTATTTTATATTGTTTATTCATTTGTTTTTTCTTGTTTTGCTCGGCTAAATAAACTTTTAAATGATTGAAAGAAGCTTTGCTCTTTTGAGGCAGCAACCATTCTTTTTGTTTCTTGAATTTCTCGAATAACTTGCATAAGCTGTGCATCACGGTTACTGTCTTTATTATAAATTTGACTAACAAGTTTATTCATTTTTTCTTCCTGTTTGGATTCTCGTTTATACATATGATTCATTAATAAGTCCATCTTTTCTTTTTGCAGTGCATCTGTTTGAGCGGCGTGATCGACTAACTCTTGAAGCATTTTTTCTTGAGAGCCTTCTTTTACATAAACTTGTTGCATCAATTCGTCTAGTTTCTCATCCTTTAAACGATTTTGTGTAATTAAAGTAGAATTTTGATGAATAATTGCCTCATTTAATTGAGCTAGCATTTCAAGTTTTAACATGAACTCCTCAAAGTTACGCCCATCTTCTTTTTCTTTCGTTTGTATCTCTTGCTTATCTTGTATAACTGGTACAGGTGGGGCCTCTTTTTCTTTTAAAATAATCGGTATCGTTTCTGAAATATCTTCTTGTAATGTAGCAGCTCTTTCGTGTATAGATTTCAATAATTTTAAATCATCAAGTTTATAAATACGAGCATCAGCTGTTTTGGAAATCATATAACCATGTTCTTCTAACAGTTGACTATATTTGCGAACTATATGTTTTGGGATGCCTGTTTTATTCGTGACATCTTTCGTTTTATAGGTAGCTTCCATCATATTTCCTCCCCAAAAAGTATCGTATATATCATTTCAATCTTTTATGAGGACTTCCTTTGAAAAAGAATGTCGGAAGGCTATTAGTTTTCTACAGCATTAGTGAAAAAATGAAAATTTTTGGCGGAATGGCAAGGAATAACTAAAATAATGTCTGAAAACATATACAGGAGAAGTTTGTTATAATAACGGAGGAAAAGAAACTGGTAGAAACATGGAGGTATACATGAAGCAATTAAAAGGTATTATCATTTCAATTATCGCAATTCTGTCTATTTTAGTAGCAGTTTATGAAGTACTTGTGCCAGAGGAAACAAGTGTAAAGAAAACGAATACGTATGATCAAGTGTTAGAATTTCCGAAAGAACGTTATCCAGAGACAGGAAAACATATTACGGATGCTATAAAAGAAGGGCATTCAGAAGTTTGTACAATCGATCGTGGTGGTGCTGCAGATAGAAGGAAATTGTCGTTAGCACCATATCCATCAAAAAAAGGGTATGATCGTGATGAATGGCCAATGGCGATGTGCAAGGAAGGCGGAAAAGGAGCACATATTGAATATATAAGTCCGGCGGATAACCGCGGAGCAGGTTCTTGGGTAGGGAATAAGTTAGATAAATACCCAGATGGTACGCGAGTAAAATTTGAAGTGAAGTAGTAGTTGTATATTTCATAATGAAGGAGAAGGGGAACTATGGAGTTAACGATTTCTTATTCGCAATTAATGTTGATGAACTATGACGGTGAGCAGCCTTATGTAGATTGGACTGATGAAGATTTTGAAAGAGGTTATGCTAAGGCAGATGGAACTGTTATTTTTGAAGCACTTTCTGATTATACTTGTGAAGTGAAAGTGACCCCAGGGAAACATATTGAAAAAGAAGAAGTAGTTAGAACGATTACGGTTCCTTTTACAGTTGAAAATGAAAGTATCGTTATAACGAGTATTCTTTCTAATAAATTTCAAATACCTATTCCAAATGGTGAGTATACAGTTGTATTACAAGCAATTCCTCTTGAAGAGCCAACGGATGATGAATTATATAAAATACAATATGAATTCTTTTTTGAAAGTAAAGAATAAAAAATGGGTTATCCTGAGAAAAGGATAACCCATTTTTGTTATGCGTTTGTTTTTAAAAGGGAACGAGCATCTTTCGCTGCTTGCACCATATGTTCTAAAGCTGGAATAACTTCTTCTGTTCTTCTCGTTTTTAAACCACAATCAGGATTAATCCAGAAATATTTAGGATCACATACTTCTAAAGATTGTTCTACGATTTTATACATTTCATCTTTACTCGGTACACGTGGGCTATGAATATCATATACACCTAGGCCGATGCCTTTTTCATATGTTGTATGTTTTAATGTATCAATAAATTCTCCGTGACTTCTTGATGTTTCGATAGAAATTACATCTGCATCTAATGCGCGAATCGCGTCAACAATATCTTCGAAGTTACTGTAACACATATGAGTATGAATTTGTGTTTCATTTGCTACAGAAGAAGTTGCTAAAAGGAAGGATTGTACTGCCCATGTAATATAAGCATCCCAATCTTTTTCTTTTAGTGGCATTCCTTCACGAAGTGCGGGCTCATCGACTTGGATTACTCTAATTCCGGAAGATTCAAGTAGTTCAATTTCGTGACGAAGAGCTAGTGCAATTTGATACGAAACTTCTTTTCTTGGAATATCATTTCGAACGAAGGACCAATTTAAAATTGTAACAGGTCCGGTTAACATTCCTTTTACAACTTTCTCTGTTAAGCTTTGCGCATAAACTGTTTCCTTAATAGTCATGCCGTTAATAAAGGCTACATCACCATAAATAACAGGTGGTTTTACGCAGCGGGAACCGTATGATTGTACCCAACCGTTTTTAGTGAATGAGAAACCAGCAAGGCGCTCACCAAAATATTCGACCATGTCAGTTCTTTCAAATTCACCATGTACAAGGACATCAAGCCCAATTTCTTCTTGGTAACGAATCCATTTTTCTGTCTCTTTTTCAATAAATTGTTCATATTGTTCATTTGAAATAACACCGTTACGCCATTCTTTTCGCGTTTGACGAACTTCAGTTGTTTGCGGGAAGCTACCAATAGTCGTTGTTGGTAATAGCGGTAACTCTAGAGCAACTTGTTGTAATTCGTATCGTTTTTCAAATGGAAGAGGACGTGAAAAATCTTCTTCTTTTAGTGCTGTTCGTGCTGCTTTGACATCTTCTCGGTTACGTGCAGCAGATGAACGAATTGTATGATGTACGTTTCGATATGTTTCCAGCTCATTACTAATGCTTTCTGTACCTTGAGTGAGAGCGGAATGAATAAGAACTAATTCTTCTAATTTTTGATTTGCAAATGCTAACGCATCAAACAGCTCAGTCGATAAGTGAGTTTCTTCTGTTTTATCGATTGGTGTATGCAATAAGCTACAAGAAGGCTGAACGATGATATCTTTCGTTTGGACTTGTTTTTGTAACGTTGTAAATAACTCAAGAACTTCATCAAGGTCAGCTCTCCAAATGTTACGGCCATCTATACAACCGACAGCTAAAGTTTTATCAGCTGGGAATCCATATTTTGAAATAGCATTTAGATTACCTTCTTTACCATGAATGAAATCTAATCCAATACCGGATACCGGGAATGTAATAATTTCTTCATAATTTTCTTCTACGCTATCAAAATATGTTTGTAAAAGAAGAGTCGCATTTGGAACTTCTTTACGAATAGCTTCATAAATTTCTTTTGCTTGTTGAACTTCTTTTTTAGTTAAAGAAGCGAAAATCGGTTCATCAACTTGAATGGCTGGTGCACCAGCTGCATGTAGTTCTGAAAGCAGTTGTACGTAAGGTGCAACTAACTGTTTTAAAATGGTAGGAAATTGTTCTTGTGTATAACCTTTAGCTAATTTTAAGAAAGTATATGGTCCTAAAATAACAGGCTTTCCATCTACTCCTAATTCTTGTTTTGCCTCTTCGTATAAGCGAAGTGGACGATTATCTTTTAAAGAGATTTGTAATCCCTCTTCATATTCAGGAACGATATAGTGATAGTTTGTGTTAAACCATTTTGTCATTTCGGAAGCTACGTGATCTTTAGAGCCACGCGCCATTGCGAAATATACATCAAGGTAAGATGTAAACTCAGAAAAACGTGATGGAATAAATCCTAGCATATAGGCAGTATCCAAAACGTGATCATAATATGTAAAGTCGCCAATTGGAATGAGTTCAATCCCTTTTTCTTGCTGTACTTTTACGTGTTGAAGGCGAATTTCTTTCATTGTTGTTAAAAATTGTTCTTCATCGATTTTATTGGACCAAAAAGCTTCCAATGTTTTTTTCCACTCTCGTTGTAGTCCGATACGTGGATAACCTAAGTTACTTGTTTGAATTGCCATTTTAAATTCCTCCCTAATTGAAAGTAAGCATTTCCGTTTACTAGGAAATACCTATAACAAAAAGTACAAAGACATAGAAAATAAGCCTTCCTTTTTGTTTTAACACCTCATCATCATCCGTGAATCTATCAGTGTTGTTAAAACAGGCAGGTCTCCTGACTTATGCTTCATATAATTTCTTTCACCTTCCCGTTTTCACAGTGGCACCAAAAAGAAATCTCAGCATTTACAGTGGCGGGACCGTGTTGGAGTTTCACCAAGCTTCCCTTTTAAACACGAAACGAAACTTTCGTGTACCTATTTTCCTTTTGAAAGGAATTTAACAAGCGATATGATATTGAAACAAATTTTAACATAATTTTTGGAATTTTGTCTACTGTTTTAAAATAAGAAAATTCTAAAGTTTTTATTTCTTAGTATTCTGACTTTTTATATTCTGGAGTAACGAATAATATTACAGTATGAAAAGAGAAATTGAGCTATGAAAGAAGTAGGGATGTCTTCTTTCATAGCTCAATCTTCATCTATAGCAACTTCTGAAAGTTGGCCTGCTATAGCATCTTTAAGGAGGGTGTTTAGCCATTGTAATTCAACTGTAATATGCTCAATTACACTTTGCAAAATATATAGTTGTGCACGTGGAACCTTTCCTTTATTACAATCATATATCGTTTGCATAGTATGTAAATATTGAAGAGTATCGTTTTTCTTTTTTTCTAAAATAGGAACTAATTCGTGATCATTGCTAAAGTGAGCGAAAGATAAGGCTGAATAAATAGGTTTATATATTTGGTTTTTGGCTTCGAATTGTTTTAATAGTAAAGTGTGGAATAGTTTTTTGCCTTCTTCTGTTATATGAAAAATCGTTTTGTCAGGTCGATTTGTGTCTCTAATTACATTTGTAATATGAATTGCCCCTTGCTTTTCTAATTGCTCGAAGGCGTAATAAAGTGATCCTTTAGCATATTTAATGTAACAATCCATTTGTCGTTCTTTCATAATATGCTGCACTTCATATGGATGTTTATCTCCTTCGAGTAGTAAGCCGAGAATGACTAATTTCATGCTCATGCTGTCTCAACTCCTGTATATAAAAACTTTATACATATTATAAACGGCATATCCTTTTTCATAAAGGGATATGCCGCTTCTTTTTTATATTAACTAACTTGCTTTTGTTTTTCTTTCTTTTTAGGGCCTGTAAAGAGGCGTTCATTTCCCATAAGTAAAATACAAATAATACTTAGTACAGCCGGGATGAGTGCCCAGAAGAATGTGTTCGCAATAGATGTAGCGAGAGCTTCCTTAATACCCGCTAATATTTCAGCAGGAATTTTTGCGGTAGCGCCTGGTGATAATAAGAAACTTGTGTCTCCGCCTTTTGGAGCTAATTTTGCTAGTTCAGGGGGGAATACAGAGTTTAGTTTATCTGTAAAAATATGATTTTGAATTGTACCAAAAATCGTTACACCAAGAGTCATACCGAGTGATCGGAAGAATGAGTTTGTTGATGTCGCCGAACCACGGTCCCGCATTTCCAACTTGTGAATAGAAGACATACTTAATACTGAGAATGAGAAGCCAACACCAAGCCCAGCGAGAATCATAAATAGTGTTACGAGTAAACGAGGTGTGTCCATTGTTAAAGTACTTAATAAATAAATACCAAGAACGAAGAAGACACCAGATACCATCATAATGTTACGATAGCTTGTTCGAGAAGCTAATTGTCCTCCTGTTTGACTTCCAATTACAGAACCAACCATCATTGGTGTTAAAATTAATCCAGCATTAGAGGCGGAACCTCCAAGAACGCCTTGAATGAAGATTGGAATATAAACTGTACAGATAATAAAAGCGGCACCATAGAAAAAGGCAACTCCTTGACTAGCTGCGAATAAAGGTTTTTTAAATAGATGGAACGAAATAATAGGCTCGGTTGCTTTTCGTTCTACAAAGAAGAAAATAATAAGCGTAATAACTACTGTTGTAAATAGGCCAATAATTACAGTAGAATTCCAGGCATATTCCTTACCACCAAGTTCTAATGCGAACATTAAGCAAACGATACTTATGACAAGTGTAATAGCACCAGCCCAATCAATTTTTTGTTTTCTAAATTCTAGAGACTCACTGTAGTATTTAGTAATGAAGAAAAAGGAGATAAGTCCTAATGGAATATTAATATAGAAGACCCAATGCCAACTTATATAGTCTGTAATATAAGCACCTAATAAAGGACCGAATACACTAGATGTCCCGAAAACAGCACCGAATAGTCCTGTCATCTTCCCGCGTTTTTCTGGTGGGAAGATATCGTACATAATTGTGAAGGCGATAGGCATAAGGGCACCACCACCGATCCCTTGAATAGCTCTATAAATACTTAATTGCTCAATACTTGAAGCTGTTCCGCAAAGAGCAGAACCGAATAAGAAAAGAATGAGGCCCCCAATATAAAAACGTTTCCGCCCGTACATATCAGAAAGTTTCCCGAAGATAGGCATCCCTGCCATTGTTGCTACCATATAAGCTGATGTGACCCAAACAAACTTATCAAATCCTCCTAGGTCTCCAACGATTGTTGCCATTGCGGTTGCAACGATTGTATTATCCATTGCGGCCATTAATATACCAAGCAGTAAACCAGCAACAACAAATTTTGTCTTGTTGGCTTCTTTTTTTAATGGTTGAGTTTCCAAATATAACCCTCCTTTAGAAATAAGTAAACTATATTAAGTTTTGAGTGCAGTGGATAAAAAATTTTAATGTATAGTTGATTTTAATTTCTTTTCCATAAGTGCACTGATATGCCATAAAGAATATTATAGTCAAATTTGACTATAAGGCAAACTTTTTCTTACGTCAAAATATTCTTTCGTATGAGTAGAGAACGAGTAAGCCATACTGAATATTGCTATGAAGGGAATGAAGTAAATTGTAAAAAAATTTCATAAAGAACACCTTCTGTTAATAGATGAAAAATGGTTTTTTCTTCATATTGTCGAATAGGATAAAAGGAAGAGAAATATTAAACATTGCTTGTAGCAAGCTTTAGTAATTTGGGGAATTCATTGTGTGTATGTTACATCTGAAATGAGGTGAATATATATTATGAAAATATGGGGACGAATTTCGGATACAGGAAAGTATTCAATACCGCTACAACCAGTATTGTGGATTGACGGATCGAAAAAGGAAAACGAATTTCCTCAAGTAGCCGTTACATTACAAATTGGTAGTATGTATACAGAACAGTTTTCGTATGAATTGACCTACGATGTAAACGACATACTTATTATGCGAATTGAAGTGGAAAATAAAGGGGTAGAAATGATTTCGAGAGTTGTTGTAAGTCATATGATTCGAGATTACTTTGCTTATATTCCTAATTCTTTAAAAGTTGATAAGGGGATAAGTGAGTTTTTATTCCAGCTTGTTAGATGGCGAATTGATGATTTGTTACCGAATGAGAAGGTGGAACTACGTTGTAAAATAAAAGCTAATAAAGATAAAGCTCTTAAACAAACATTCTTTCAGGCTACATATACATTTCAAGATAAAGAGATATCATATGGCCCACTGCAAACAAATGAAGTTGTTGTGCGTCAATGATAAAAAGGAACCTGTACAAAAGGTTCCTTTTTTAGTGAAGGTTGTGTTTTTTGAGTATTTTCTTTTGCTCCATTCCTTTTTTTCCTACATAGTTATTTTTGTAGCCAAAGTATAGAATAAATAAAAATGAAACAACATTAACAATAGCGTCGATTTGATCGTTTGTAATAAAGTGTATCCCGAAAGAGGTAAATAATAATTTTAATGATAATAGAAAACCAGCTAGCAAACGCATAGCATCTGATAGATTCTCTTTTTGTAGCATATAGATTACTCCTTTCTATAAAAGTTATATATTATATATATGAAATAGAGTAGAAAAGGTATACAAGCTTAAGCAGAAATGTACATTGCATATGTACATTTTTTATTTTGTAGAAAAACATTATTGATATAGAAACATATATTGGTATAAAAGGGGGAAAAGTATGAAACATAAAGGAAAAATTAGTGGATTATTGCTTGGCAATACTGTGGCAGTTACAGAATGGATTGCACTTCAGGATGTAATTGCAAAACTGGATTCACGATCATTTTATACCGTCTTTATTATTTATATATTGCAAATGATACTAAGTTATTATTTTGGACATTGGTACGATAAAAGAACAAACGAGCGTATGGGTATGGAAGTAGGAGGAATGGCAAGCAATGATTTTGTTGTTGATTTTTTTGGGAAAGTAGCTGCTTTATCTGAAAGAGATTCTCGTAATATTACAGTGTACATTCTTTCTGTAAAAGAATGGGAAGGGTTAAAAGACACGTTGCAAGAAAAAAAGTTGGGAGTGTTAGTACAAAAATTAGAGAGTACCATTGTAAAGACAATTCGGAAGGGCGATGTTGTTACAAAGTGGGATGAAAATAAGTACGTTATTGTAGCAATTGATAATGGTCATGAAACATCAACAATAACAAAACGATTAATGAAAAATATTGAAAGTGAAATAGAAGGTGATTTACTCAGTATCACTCTTTTATTTGGAGCAGCTAGCTATCCAGTAGAAGGAAAAACGTTTGAAGAACTGTTGAGAAAGTCGCAAAATCAATTGTACCAGTATAGAAATTTGCAAGAAAATGAGTGAAGCTTTGATTTGAAGATATATGATAGGAAGATGTTTTATTTGTAACATTTTTTTGACTTTTATTACAAAAAAACGCCACGTTTGTAATAAAAGTCTTTAAAAATATATGAAATAAGCATATAATTATGATGGTAGTGCCAATGCAATTTGCACAGTGTGTTTTATTTTAAAAGTGTAGAGGAAAGCAAGCTCTACACTTTTCCTTTTTAGGAAATGAAAAGAATATTTGTAAGTTGTTGCGAGATATCGATTGTACTGTGTAAAATGAACAAAGAGATTAATTGATAGAAAGCTGGAAAGGGAATGATAGACGTGAGAGCGGAGCGATCACCTTTTATCAGGTGAACTATTATAGTCTTATTAAGACTGAGGTGAAATTCCGTGGATATTAAAGTAATACATAGTGTGAACAGGCCTTAAAAAACACGAAGTAGTATACTTAAAGATGGATATGGAATTGCTAAATAATTCAAAAAGAATAATGTAATATCAAGTAATAATTTGTACAAACAATATTAATGATCTTCGTAAAAAAGATGCGAGTGTATAGAACAATTACATATTTTATAACTTTTTTATATTACACGATGGTCGTTTATAAGTAGGAGGAAGAGATGTTGAAATATAGTAAATTAGCAATTGTAACTACATTATCAATGATTTTATTAGCCGGTTGTTTCGGTCCGAAACCAGAAGAAGAATTATATGTAGCGTTTGAAAACGCTGCTAAACAAGAAAAAACAATGTTTGAAGATGCAAAAAAACTTGAGACTTTAGAGAAAGAAGGACAAGAATTATATAACCAGATTGTTCAAGAAGGAAAAGATAATAATCAAACTGTTAAAGAAAAACTGAATCAAGCAGTGAAAAATACAACTGAACGAGAAAAAGTGCTTACAAAAGAAAAAGAAGTTTTAAATAAAGCGCAAGAAGAAGTGAAGTCAGCTGATAAGTATGTGAAGAAAATTGAAGATAAGAAATTGAAAGATCAAGCTGATAAAGTGAAAAGCACGTATGAGAAACGCCACGATTCATTTAATAAAATGTATGACAGCTATAACAAATCTTTAAAACAAGAAAAAGAGTTATATACAATGTTACAAGATAAAGGTACTAAATTAAAAGATATTAGTGAAAAAGTAAAAGTAGTAAATCAATCTTATAAGGATATTGAGTCAGAAAAAGATAAATTTAATGAATTTACAAAGTCTTATAATACAGAAAAAGTAGCTTTTTATAAACAAGCAAATATTAAAATTAAAGAAGAGAAAAAATAAAACAGTTTGGCCTACACTTGGCCAAACTGTTTTATTTTTTTGTATAAGTACGACTATACCATGGAACAGGCTCACTTAATTTTTTTTCTTGTTTTAATGCTTCAGGACCAATATAATCTTGAAGTGTTTTTTTTGCTACTGTTAAAGATAAGGTTGTTTTCGGATTTCGATAGGAGGATTCAAGATGACCAAGATGCGGTAGAATTCGAAAATCTTCTTTCGTAGGAGGGATGTGGAAAAAATAATCGCCTAAACGTATAAGGACATCAGATTGTTGTTGGCTAAAACGTGGGTTTCTAGAAAAATGCAATCCTTCTTTAATTGCTTTTTTTTCAGCAATCAAACGTTCTAAAGCTGTCTTTTTTAACCAGTATAAATATTTAGGATTAGTAGCTGCTTTAGCATGACGATTCACAACGAAAATAGATTGAGCTAGTCGATTAATAGAATGTTGGTTTTGTAATTGAGATTGTGGTTGTGAAGGTTTCATATTGAATCTCCTTTCAATTTTTCATTATTATACCATAAATAAAATAGGTATTTATTATACGCAAAAAGTGATTGTATATATTTTCAATATTAAAGCAATATTGTTACAAAAAACAACTATTTTGTATAATAGTAATAGAATATGTTTTTGAAATTTGATAATGAAAGAGTGAGAAGTTTGAAAGAAATATTAAAACAACAGTATGCCATTATAGATATTGGATCTAATACAATGCGTTTAGTTATTTATGAAAAGCAAAATGGAGGTTTTTATAAAGAGATTGAAAATACGAAAGTTGTTGCTAGGTTAAGGAATTACTTAATTGATGGTGTATTGAATGAAGAGGGAATAGAAGTATTATTACAGACATTATTTCAATTTCAAGAAAGTACAAGATTCCATCAGTTGCATCATGTACTTTGTGTTGCAACAGCAACAATTAGACAGTCGGAGAATCAAGAGGAAATTAAAAAGCTTGTTGAAGGACAAACGGACTTTACTCTTAGAGTATTATCAGAGTATGAGGAAGCGCGTTACGGATACCTGGCGGTTATGAATTCTACATCGTTTTCAGAAGGAATAACGGTAGATATTGGTGGGGGGAGTACGGAAGTTACATACTTTAGAAATAGAGAGATTTTAGAGTACCATAGTTTTCCTTTTGGGGCACTTTCTTTAAAGCAACAATTTATTAAAGGTGATATTCCTACTAAAGATGAGTTAGAGGGAATGCAACAGTATTTAGAGTTTCAATTTCGAACGTTACCATGGTTAATCAATAAGAAATTGCCTCTTATTGCAATTGGTGGTAGTGCTAGGAACTTAGTAAAAATCCATCAAAATTTAATATGTTATCCTATAGCAGGATTACATTTATACAAGATGAAAGAAGAAGATGTTGAAAGTGTAAAAGAGGAATTGGAAAAATTGTCGTTCATAGAACTTCAGAAATTGGAAGGATTAGCAAAAGATCGAGCAGATACGATTATTCCAGCGGTTGAAGTATTTCATACACTTGTTCATGTTATAGAGGCACCGGCATTTGTATTAAGTAGAAAAGGGTTAAGAGAAGGTGTTTTCTATGAAGAGTTGACAAAAGATTTGGGGATTTCATATTATCCGAACGTAGTTGAAGAAAGTTTGCATTTACTATCACATGAATACGAAATGGACATGGAATTTGTTATTCAACTTATTAAACATGGAAGACTAATTTGCAAACAACTTGAGGAAATAGGGCTTATTTCTATGTCAGTAAAAGACTGGGAAGTGTTCCATCAAGCTGCGAAAGTATTTAATATAGGCAAATATATAGACGAAGAAGCGAGCCGTTTACATACGTTTTATTTATTAGCGAATAAGACAATTGATGGCATGATGCATAAAGATCGAGTAAGGCTAGCGCTTATTGCATCGTATAAATCAAAAATGTTATTTAAACAACATTTATCTCCATTTGAAGGTTGGTTTGATAAAAGCGAACAAAAAAAAATCCGCCTGTTAGGAGCTGTTTTACAGTTTTCAGCTACTTTAAATGTAAGGCAACGATCGCTTATTGATACCATATCTATAACAGAAAGCGAAGAGGGATTAACGTTTAAAGTTTTATGTGAACAATCGGCATTAGCAGAAAAAGTACAAGCTGAAAAACAAAAAAAACAGTTAGAAAGAGTATTAAAAACGAATATTAATTTATTATTTGAACTAAAACATTAGGTTGTACGGATGTCTTTACGAAAAATTTACACTTTGTAATATTGTAATTTGATAAAATGAAATTAACTAAATTATAGTAAAAAAGTTTCAAGGGGAAGTGTGAAGAGAATGGAATTATTGAAGGGGAATGCAGTAAATTTAAATGATACAGCTTATTACAATAATCGAGAGTTAAGTTGGTTAGCATTTAATGAACGTGTCTTACAAGAAGCGCAAGATGCAAATAATCCACTTTTGGAAAGATTGAAATTTATTAGTATTTTTAGTTCGAATTTAGATGAATTTTTTATGGTACGTGTAGCGGGATTAAAGGATCAAGTGAGTGCTGGATTTAATCAACCAGAAAATAAAGCTGGCTTAACACCGAAAAAGCAATTAAATAAAATTGCGATAAAAGCCCATGCACTAATGACAGTACAATATGATACATTTAAAAATTATGTATTACCAGCGCTTGAGTTAGAGGGAATTGAACGTTTAACATTCAATGATTTGACGAAAGAGCAGCGAGAATTTATAGAAGAGTATTTTGACGAGCAAATTTTTCCGGTGTTAACTCCTGTAGCTATTGATGCATATCGCCCATTTCCAATGTTATTAAACAAAAGTTTGAATTTGGCTACTCTTTTATATGATGAGAAGCAAGCGGAAGAAGAAAACAGGACGAAGTTAGGGATTGTACAAGTTCCTTCATTACTTGAGCGCTTCATAATTTTACCGAGCGAAGGGCAAAAGCATAAATTTATTTTATTAGAAGACGTAATTAGTAGCTTTACTCATAAATTATTTACGGGATATACAGTATCATCTGTTACTCGTTTCCGTATTACACGCAATGCAGATTTAACGATTCATGAAGAAGGTGCGAGAGATTTATTAAAGGTAATTGAAAAAGAATTAAAAAAGCGTAAGTGGGGGGCTGCTGTACGTTTAGAAGTTGGGAAAGAACACATTGATGAAAGAGTATTAGCGTTATTATATGAGGTTCTGGAAGTAAAAGATGAAGATGTATATATAATGGATGGCCCATTAGATTTGACATGTTTGTTTTCTTTATATAAAAAACTAGCTCCTTTATATGAACATCTTGTATATCCAGCTCTTATTCCGCAACCGCCTCAAGATTTAGGTGATGAAGAAGATGTATTTGAAAAAGCAATTGAGCATGATATTTTATTACATCATCCTTTTGAATCATTTCAGCCGGTAGTTGATTTTGTCCGTGATGCGGCAGACGATCCGAATGTACTTGCGATTAAACAAACGTTATATCGTGTAAGTGGTGATTCACCGATTATTCAGGCGTTAAAGATAGCGGCTGAAAAGGGAAAACAAGTGACGGTATTAGTTGAATTAAAGGCAAGGTTTGATGAAGAAAACAATGTTCACTGGGCTAAAGAATTGGAACAGGCAGGCTGTCATGTTATTTACGGTGTCAGTCACTTGAAAACACATAGTAAAATTACGCTAGTTGTAAGGAGAAAAAACGGAAAAATCGAAAGATTCGTACATCTCGGAACTGGGAACTATAATGATGCAACAGCGAAGTTATATACTGATTTTGGATATATTACATCAAGAAAAGATTTTGGGGTCGATGCAACCAATTTCTTTAATTATTTAAGTGGTTATACAACAAAGCCACATTTTCATCATTTATCGGTTGCTCCATTTGATATAAGAGAGCAATTTATGGATTTAATAGATGAAGAAATCCGTTATCATAGGCAATATGGAAATGGATATATTATCGCTAAGATGAATTCATTAACAGATAAACCGTTAATAAAAAAAATGTACGAAGCATCACAAGCTGGAGTAAAGGTAGAGCTCATTGTTCGAGGAACATGTTGCCTACGACCTGGTATTCCAAATGTAAGTGAAAATATTCGTGTAGTTAGTGTTGTTGGAAGATATTTAGAACATAGCCGTATTTATTATTTCCATCATAATGGGGAGGAGAAAATATATTTATCTTCAGCTGATTTGATGACGCGAAATATGGAGAAGCGAGTGGAAATATCTTTCCCGATATTAGATATTGAAATGAAGGCACGAATTAAGGCGATTTTACAGCTTACATTAGCTGATAATGTGAAAACACGTGAACAAAATAAAGATGGTGATTACTATTATGTTATTAATGGTAGTACAGAAGAAATTGATAGCCAAGTGAAGTTGTTTAAGATGGCGTATCAAAATACAGACGCTGAATAATGAAAAAAAGTAAAAACCTCTTATGTCCATAAGAGGTTTTTACTTTTTTCTACTCATATGCTCCAAAAATAGAAGGATGAGTAGAAACAATAGTTTTATTATAAGCGTGTAATGAGATGGCTCGTTGAGAGAATAATATTTGAAAGAATCGTTACTTTAACCTAGTAATAGTATGGTTGCTGACATGGTCCACCGTAACAAGGATAAGGTGCTGGCGGCGGGAAAGGTGGTGGATAAGGTGGATAAAATGGTCGAGGGCCGAAAGCTAATGCTCCGCCGAGCAATCCACCAGCAATTCCAGCTAGAAAGGGAACGCCAAAAAACGGGAAGAAGCGTGAGTCGCCTACTGGACCAATAGGTGCTGAACGGACTGGAATTGGTTGATAATATGGATACATGAACATACCTCCTTTATTGGACTCACTTTTATCATATGGTAAACGAAACATGGATGAGCGCGTACAAGAAAGGATATGTAAGAAAATAGGCGAATTATTACGAATGTTGGAGTGTGAAAATTGTGATTTCAGGTTTTGACATGAAACGAAATGGGACACGTGTTCTTCCAAGACCTCGATTGACATAGAGAGTTAAATCTTGCATCGTATAGAAGCCTTCAATATAGTCTTTGGCGAGTGATGGTGTAATAATAGCACCTAAAAAAGGAATTTGTACTTGTCCGCCATGGCTATGACCAGAAAGTTGCAAGGTGATTGGATATTTGGAAATTTGCGGCGCGATATCTGGCTCGTGAACAAGAACGATGTTATAAGTATTTTGCCGTGCATGTTGTAATGTTTTCTCTATTTTTGGTTTGCCTAGTAGTATATCATCGAGACCGAAAATAGAAATTTCACTATTATCCATTAGACGAATTCTTTTTTCACTATTTAGCAATAGTTCAAATCCTGATTCACGCATGATGTGCTCATAGTATTCAGTTCCATATCCACCGTGATCATGGTTACCATAAATAGCGAATTTACCGAAGGGGGCTTGTATATTTTTTAAAATGGATGCGACAAAAGGAGTGTCAGTATACGTTTGATAATTATCAATGAGATCTCCGGTAAAAAGGACAATATCTGGATTTACAGCATTAATTTTAGAAACAACTTGAGATAAATGTTGAAGCGAGAAATAGTATCCGAGATGTAAATCGCTGAATTGAAGAATTTTCATACCATGAAAACTTTTTGGGATGAGTTGTGATTTTAATGTGTGCTGTGTAAAAGAAATGAAATGGGGTTCTATATATTTAGCATAGTAGTATCCGATGCCACTGGTTATAAATGAATAGAGACAAGTACGCATACCAATTTTCAAAAAATTTCTTCTTGTAATGTGCGTCATAAAAATATGAGTATACCTCAATGTTTTTATTCCATTTACAGGCTACTCAAATCTCCTTTCAGTTTATTTAAAAATATACTTTACATAATAAAAAATTAGTATAGATTACGAAAAAAAATGAATAAAAAGAAAGTTCTTTACATTAAAATATCAGAAAAGTTTAAAAATATAAAGATTTCTATTAAATAAAGTGATAAAATGAATGTGTATTCATTTTTGGAGGGGATGTATGTGAAAGAAAAGGTAGTTATTATAACAGGTGGATCGAGTGGAATGGGAAAAGGAATGGCGACTCGCTTTGCAAAAGAAGGGGCACGAGTTGTTATTACAGGACGTACAAAAGAAAAACTAGAGGAAACAAAGTTGGAAATTGAACAATTTCCAGGGCAAGTATTACCTGTACAAATGGATGTAAGAAATACGGATGACATTCAGAAAATGATTGAACAGATTGATGAGAAGTTTGGTCGAATTGATGTTTTAATAAATAATGCAGCTGGAAACTTTATTTGTCCAGCAGAAGATTTATCCGTGAATGGCTGGAATTCGGTCATTAATATTGTATTAAACGGTACATTTTACTGTAGCCATGCTGTCGGAAAATATTGGATTGAAAAAGGTATAAAAGGGAATATCATTAATATGGTAGCAACATATGCATGGGATGCAGGTCCAGGAGTTATTCATTCGGCTGCAGCGAAGGCAGGAGTATTAGCGATGACGAAGACGCTCGCTGTTGAGTGGGGACGTAAATATGGAATACGAGTTAACGCTATCGCTCCAGGACCAATTGAACGTACGGGCGGTGCTGATAAATTATGGATTTCAGAAGAAATGGCTAAGCGTACGATACAAAGTGTTCCGCTTGGAAGGCTGGGTACGCCAGAAGAAATCGCTGGTCTAGCTTATTATTTATGCTCAGATGAAGCTGCGTACATAAATGGAACTTGCATGACAATGGATGGAGGACAACATTTACATCAATATCCATTTTAAAAGGGATAAAAAAATGAATGTTTGATTCATTTTTTTAAGGTTAAATGTGACGGAATTGTGACATATGAAAGAAAAGTGTTTACAAGAGGTCATATATACGTTATATTTAAGACCTCTTTTTTCTTCATAGTAGAATTGCTAATTCCCCTTAGCATTTTACCCCTCTAATCCCTTCAGGAAAACTGAAGGGATTTTTTATTATTTTTCCGTAAATATCATGTTATAATTTTTGAAAAGTAAAGGGAGGGAAGCACGTTGATAGATGCATTAGATGTAATGAGTAACTTGGATAAAGTCCTTCCTTATTATCAAGCTATTTTTAGTGCTGATGAGCATACTGTAATTGGATATGAAGTAGTAGGACGTATTCAAACAGAAGAGGGCATACAAAGTTTAGCTTCTTTCTTTCACGATGATTCGATTCCAAGTGAATTTCAACTGGAAGCGGATAATATTATAGTAGAAAAAGCTTTAAATCGTTATTTAGAAAGCGATCAAAAATTATTATTATTTATACATCGGAATGCTAATGTATTAATGAATGATGATGATGAAAGCTTGCTTCAACTTTTATTGAGGTATGAAGAACAAGGTTTAAATTTAAAACAAATTGTTTTAGAGATTACAGAGCATGAATGTAAAGAAGATATAGAGCAATTTAATCATTTGCTTATGTATTATCGTACATATGGTATTCAAATTTCGATTAATAAAGTCGGAACGGGTACAAGTAATTTAGAGCGTATTAGCGTGTTAGCACCTGATATTTTAAAAGTAGATTTAACGAACTTAAGGCAAACAGCACTTTTACAGTCTTATCAAGATATTTTATATTCTTTATCATTACTTGCTAGAAGAATTGGTGCAACTTTATTATATGAAGAAATAGATGCTTTTTATCAACTGCAATATGCTTGGAAGAACGGCGGAAGATATTATCAAGGTAATTATTTAAAAGAATGTTTACCTGATTTTATTGAAACGAATGTTTTGAAAGAGCGACTAGGTAATGAATGTCATCAGTTTATTCAGCATGAAAAGAAGAAGTTACAAAAAATTTATAATTTAACAGAGATGTTACGCGATCGCATTGGCGATGTTTTATCAAAACAAAAAAAGAATGAAGATATAAATGATTGGTTATTACAATTTAGTCAAAGTGTATCACAGTGTAGTTTTCGTATATTTATTTGTAATGAAGATGGTTTCCAACAATCAGGAAATGTTATGAAAAAAGATGGAGAATGGATTGTGATGCCGGATTATTATATGAAGAACTGGAGCTGGCGCCCGTATTTTCTCGAGAATATAATGAAAATGCGTTTTGAGAATAAGGCGAGGCTTTCAGATTTATATGCAGATATTGAAACGGGAGAAATGGTACGAACATTTTCTTTCCCGATTGATGATGACAACTTTTTATTTATAGATTTATCTTATGAATATTTATATGAAGAAGATGTTTTATTTTAATGCACGAAGAGATTCGTGCATTTTTTGTTTGTTTTTATCATAAATTGGTAATAGTGAAAATGGTGATGAAAATGCTGTCTATCGTTGTAAAGATTTTACGAACGAAATCTGTCCTTTCTTTGCATAATCATTGTTACAATGAATACTACAAAGACAAGTTCTTTTAAAAGGAAGGTGAAAAAATGAGGAAATATGGAATATGGCTTGTTCTATTTGTATGTGTTGCCTTTCTAGTTGGTTATAGTGTTACGACTGTTTTAGGAAAAGAGGAAGTGGAAGTCGATCGGAAAGAAGTATTTACAACGATACAAAAAGGCTATGAAACCCAGTTTTCAATTCGTGGGAAGCATTTGCCGATGAATAAGATGATAGAGACGTTATCACCGTATTTTACAGATAATTTCCTTCAAGTATTTACAGATGAAAATAGCAGAAGTGATAAACAAAGTGGTGAATATTTACTTCCGGAAAAAGAAGCACCGTTTTCTTTTAATTCAGAAACGAAAATGTCGTATGATGAAGAACATAAAAATTTATATGTATATGAGCGGACAAAAAGTGGACAATATCAAATTGTAACATTGAAAAGGGATCAAGATAAATGGAAGTTAGCAGGATATCATGAAAGTCAGGAACTTTTAACTGAAATAAAAAGGTTGCAACAATTATAAAGTGAAACTTTTAATCAGTGGGTGGGAGTTTTACTACCTACAAATAGCGGGATAAGAATAGGAATAGGTATTTACCTATTCCTATTCTATATTGAGTAGTTGTTGTAACTTTTCAATTTGAAAACCTGCAACTACTTCGCCATCAATTACGACTGTTGGAGTTGAATAAGAATCATAGTCGTATAAAAGACGATTGCGAGCAGCAGCGTCTTTTTTTACGTCAAATTCTTCATATGCAACGTTATTATGCTTCAAAAATTCTTTTACAATAACACATGGCGGACAATCGGGTTGTGTATAAACCTCAATTTTTTTCATTGTAATTCCTCCTTTTTTTCTGTTTTTTATTATATTCTTCCAGTATAAAAACCGCAATAATGAAGGAGAAATATGTTCTTTCTGTTTTTTCCTTCGCATTTCGACAAATTTTTAGTTGAGTTTCTGGCCAATAACCTTTATCCTAGAGTGTGGAACATTTTTTCTGTTATGACGGATAGAATGAGTATAGCTGTAAAACCTATTGGTAGGAAGATCAGAGAAAGGAGAGATTTCATGTCTCTACTCCAAGGAATTTTAACTCGACTTGTTAGTCTACAAGAACAAGCTGAAAGCGGTGAAGTAGCACAACGCTATTTTGAAGTGAACGGTGAGCGCAAATGTAGCGTGAAATTTTTCGATAAAAGTGAAATGTATGAGTTAGAAGTGTATCAACAAGGTGAAAAACCTCAAGTATATCAATTCGATAATATCGACATGGTTGCAATTGAGATTTACGATATCATTTCTTGATACATATAAAAAAGGTACTGCCACATGGCAGTACCTTTTTTAGTTCTATTACTTTCTAGCATAATGTATAGAAGTTTTTTATTTTTCCTACAATGGTATTAAAATGAAAATTTAATCCGTGCAAGTTTGCTTATCCATGTGGATAATTAGTCCCGTCAACCGGGTGAATATGTGAAGCTAAACTTCTCACTATCGCTGGGTTTTGCAAATAGCGGGAGAAATATAACTAGGAGGTTATCGTATGGAACGTTTACCAGTTGTGATTTGTCCTAATTGTCAAAGTTCTGCTGAGATTATTCATGTATTAACGGCTCAATCTAATCAAAATGTAATTTATACGTGCCAAGTTTGTCACTTTGTAATTCGAAATATTGAAACGAATAAAGGATAGGAAGTTATAATTTTAGTTTTTGTCCCATACAATGAGAATACGAAAAGTCTGTCTAATTGAAAGGACGTGACTCTGTGGACGGTGCACATAAATTTTACAATGTTTCAGAGAGACATTTAAATTTTGATATGGTCTTTAACCGTATTTGTAGTTTCATTGAAAAGGATCCGCGAAATTTGTATCGATTATCCATTGGGACAGACTCGCAAGCGCATCAAAAGGATACGAGGTTTATTACAGCAATCCATATTCATCGTGTTGGAAAAGGTGCCTGGGGTTGTTTACACCATAGATCAGTAAAAGATAAGCCAGCGACCTTACGTGAGAAAATATATTTAGAAACGCAGTTTAGTCAAGAAATCGCATGTCTATTTACGCCTACTCATATACAAACAATATGGGAGTTATTGCATCCTTATGCTCAAGATGGGGCTGGATTCATAATGGAAATTCATTTAGACATTGGGAATGATGGCTTAACAAAAGAATTTATTTTAGATATGACAGAAAAAATTCGAGCGATGGGATTAACTGCAAAAATTAAGCCGGATGCTTATGCGGCGTTTAGCTATGCAAATCGATATACGAAATGATTTTTTTGTATGTGTACGATTGTTACATATCTTTTAATAAAAACTGAATATTACATCTATTAAATAGGTTGAATTTTTTATATAATAAGAGTAACGATGCGAGTGTAAGGAGAGGGGTATATGCAAAGGGAAGTTGTTTTAACGAAGGAAGAAGAAAGTTTACTACTAGATATTTTATTTCAGCAAAATTACGCAAGTGAAATTTTAGCTGTGGAACTTACAGATATTGAGAATGGTTTGAAACAGACCGATGTGATGCAATATAAAAAAATCACAAGGTTATTTTACAGATTAAAAAATAAAGGGTATTAAGCGCTACCGGAATGGTAGTCTTTTTTTTGTGCGGTATGCTAAAATAGCTGTGTGATTGTATTTTTATTGAAATAAATTTAGGACAAAATAATAATATGAAAACGCTGTCATAAAATGTGAATAGAGTTGTGAACATAAGCAGGAAAAAGGGAAAATGGGGGATGTAATATGATTAGTATTCCGAAAGACGAATTTCAACAAATTCTTGTGAAGGATTTAATGATTTCATCGGAAAAAGTAGCTCATGTCCAAATTGGAAATAGTTTAGAACATGCTTTACTCGTTCTTGTAAAATCTGGATATTCAGCGATACCTGTCTTAGATCCAATGTATAAACTACATGGTTTGATTAGTACTGCCATGATATTAGATGGTATGTTAGGATTAGAACGTATTGAGTTTGAAAGGCTCGATGATATGAAAGTAGAGCAGGTGATGAAAGAAGATATACCTGTTCTTAAATTAGACGATTCATTTGCAAAAGCTTTAGAAATGACAATTGATCATCCTTTTATTTGCGCTGTTAATGAAGAAGGCTATTTTGAGGGGATTTTAACACGTCGGGCTATTTTAAAATTGTTGAATAAGAAAGTAAGGCAACATAATCGATAAAGTGAAAAAAGTGACTTCATAGAAACGAAGAAGTCACTTTTTTTTCGTGCATATCACTTGTGTATGTATTATATTTAAAAAGACATAAAACATAAGGAAAGTTTGTGCTGGACAATTGTATTTTCTGAATGAAAGCATTCGGGTAAATTAAGGATGAAAAGCTTATTGAAATAAGGTGTATGGAAGCTAAGGAAAGAGGGAGAAAGTTGCAAATTGATGATTTTCAAATGATGGTTGTGTTAGCTCAGGAATCAAATATGAGAAAAGCGGCGGAACGTTTATTTGTTTCCCAACCTGCGCTGAGTCAACGATTACAATCTATGGAGAAACAATGGGGAATGAAGTTTTTTATTCGCTCACAAAAAGGATTGACAATTACACCTGAAGGGGAAAAAGTTGCAAATTATGCCAAAGAAATGTTGCAAAGGGAAGAAGATATAAAAAGTGAGCTGGCTGTTTTCAGAACGGAAACTCATGGAACGTTAAAAATAGCTGTTGCATCAGTTATTGGTCAATATTGGCTCCCTCCTGTTTTGAAAAAGTTTGTGCATAAATATCCTTCTGTAAAGATATCGCTGTTTACTGGATGGAGTAGTGAAGTGCAAAAGCAGTTTTATGAAGGAGACGTGCATGTTGCTATACTGAGGGGAACACAAGAATATAAAGGTCAGAAGCAACAATTATTTGAAGATGAACTGTATTTAGTTGATAAAGAAATAAAAGATATTTCGATGTTAAAAGAAACAAATAGGCCGTTCATTCAATTTAAAAGTGACTCGACTTATTATGGACAAATACAAAATTGGTGGTATGGTTTATTTTCTAATCCGCCTAAGCGAACGATTGTAGTTGACCAAATTGAAACATGTAAACAACTTGTTTTAAATGGTATAGGTTATGCCCTTTTACCTTCTACTGTTTTAAAGGAAGTACAGGAAAATATGTATAAAACACCTGTTCAACTGACGAGAGAAACATGGTTGTTAACAAGTGACTCGGCAAGGCAGTTGAAGCAAGTACAAGCATTTTTAGAAATTATAGAAGAAATTCAAAGGGGAAAATAAGATTATTATCTTGCTACTCGCTCTTTCGTTTGGTAGAGTAACATTATAAATGGATTTAGGAGGCAACAAGAATGAAAATGATGGACGCTAACGAAATTATTTCGTTTATTCAAAAAAGTGAAAAGAAAACTCCTGTAAAGGTATACATAAAAGGGGATTTAAAAGAAGTAACATTCCCTGAAACAGTACAAGCATTTGTGAATAAAAAATCAGGTGTATTATTCGGAGAATGGTCTGAAATTAAGACAATTCTTGATGAGAATAATAAGCACATCGTTGACTACGTTGTAGAAAACGATCGTCGTAATTCTGCAATCCCAATGCTTGATTTAAAAGGTATTAAAGCTCGCATCGAGCCAGGTGCTATTATTCGTGACCATGTTGAAATTGGTGACAACGCTGTAATTATGATGAATGCAACAATTAACATTGGTGCTGTAATTGGTGAAGGTTCTATGATCGACATGAACGCAGTACTTGGTGGACGTGCAACAGTCGGTAAAAACTGTCACGTAGGTGCAGGTGCTGTACTTGCAGGTGTTATTGAGCCACCTTCTGCAAAACCAGTTATCGTTGAAGATGATGTAGTAATCGGTGCAAATGTAGTTGTTTTAGAGGGTGTTACAGTAGGTAAAGGTGCAGTTGTAGCAGCGGGAGCTGTTGTAACAGAAGATGTGCCTCCATACACAGTTGTTGCAGGTACTCCAGCACGTGTAATTAAAGAAATTGATGAGAAGACAAAAGCAAAAACAGAAATTAAACAAGAGCTTCGTCAATTAAACCCAGAGAAATAAAAAGTAAAAAAAGCGTAAGAGCGTAAATGGGCTCTTACGCTTTTTATAGATAGAGGTGCAAAAATGACAGTAAGCAAATTTGTCCAAATTCGTAGAGATCTACATAGAATTCCAGAAATCGGATTTAAGGAATGGAAAACACAACAGTATATTTTAGATTATATAGGAACACTTTCTCATGAATTTGTGGAAGTGAAGACATGGAAAACGGGTGTAATCGTTAAAGTAAATGGAAAAAATCCCGAAAAAATAATAGGTTATCGTGCAGATATAGACGGTTTACCAATTACAGAGGAAACTGGATACGAGTTTGCTTCTATTCATGAAGGAATGATGCATGCATGTGGCCATGATGTACATACAACAATCGGTTTAGGCCTTCTAACGAAAGCTGTGAGCGAAAGAATAGATGATGACCTTGTATTTCTATTCCAGCCAGCAGAAGAAGGACCAGGCGGTGCTCTTCCTATGTTAGAAAGTGAAGAGTTAAAAGAATGGAAACCAAATATAATTCTTGGTCTTCATATTGCACCAGAATACGCTGTGGGGACAATTGCAACGAAAGAAGGACTGTTATTTGCCAATACTTCAGAATTATATATTGATTTAAAAGGGAAAGGTGGCCATGCTGCCTATCCACATACTGCAAATGACATGATTGTTGCAGCGAGTCATCTTGTTACACAGCTTCAATCCGTTATTAGTCGCAATGTAAATCCTCTTGATAGTGCAGTAATTACAATAGGGAAAATTACTGGTGGTACGGTTCAAAATATTATTGCAGAAAAATCTCGTTTAGAAGGAACAATTCGAACATTATCAGTGGAATCAATGAAGCGTGTGAAAAGCAGAATTGAGTCAATTGTTGCAGGTATCGAAGCTTCTTTCCAGTGTGAGGCGATTATAGATTACGGAGCAATGTATCATCAAGTATATAACCATGAAGAGTTAACGAGAGAGTTTATGGAATTTGTACATAAACAAACTGATATGAATGTTATTACATGTACTGAGGCAATGACGGGTGAAGATTTTGGTTATATGCTTCGAGAAATCCCTGGATTTATGTTTTGGCTTGGAGTAAATTCAGAATATGGTTTACATCATGCAAAATTAAAACCAGACGAAGAAGTGATTGAAAAGGCAATTACATTTTTAAGCCAATATGTAAAGTGGAAAGGGAATAGAAAATAAAACTTCCACTTTCTTGAAGGTTCCAAAAAACTTTTTGTTCTGAGGTGTAAGTAACGCTCGTATAGATTGATTTTAGACATTGACATACAAATGGAAGAATTAAAGTTAATTGTACTGTTTTAATAATGAGCAGGGGGGTTAGCCACTGCTCATTATTAATTATTTGACTAACTTATATATGTTTACTTTTAGTATGAAAAGTGTGTAAAATCAATGTGAAACATAGAAAAAAGGGTGGGGAATTACGTGCAAATTAGCAGTGCGATTTTATGTTTCGTCTTATATGCGTACGTTATTATTGCGGCGGTTTATTTTGGGATAAGTTTTTATGCCTATCGTCTAGTAGATAATAATGAATATGACGAAACATACAAATGGGTGAAGAGATATTTATCACCTGTACTAGAAATTATGAATGGGTTTGTGCTCTTTTTATTTATTGGATTAATTGCTTTTTCAACGAGTTTAGTAGGGAATAAAACTACGTTATTTGTATTGGGTATCATTATTTTTATGTTGTTAGGAATAAGGATTGGTAATACGGTCTTTTGGAATGAAAGAAAAGTAGATGGTTGGACGGGAATGTTAATTCCGTGCATGTTAGCTGCAATCGTGACAAATATAGAGCATGAATATTATCAATTACATTTTTGGCTTATTATCGTTTTAACAATTCTTTCTGTTTTGTATATAAGCACAGTAGTACTAACATATATTGCACATGAAAAAGGAGATGTTAAAGGCACTCGTTTCTTTAGAGGACGGGCATTATTTTGGAGTGTGCCGACGATGGTAGTTATCGCGCTTATTGCGATATTAGTAAATGGATATCAATTTTCTAATTGGCAACTATTTTTAGAAAATTGGTGGATCTTTATCTTTTCGTTTATTGCTTTTTTAGGTGCAACGCATTATTTATTCCATCAACATCATTACATATGGGCGTTGTTATTTGCATTCACACAGCTTCTATTTGCCTTTTTTGGTCAAGAAACATTATTATTCGTTTTTGAAACATTTAGTTCTTTTGGAAATATATTTGTATTTGCTATGCTACTTGTTGGTATCGCTTTTTACTTGCAACAATATTTTTATATACAAAAACAAAAATAAGAGCTAATTACAGTTTTTGTGACGCATATAAAGTGTGTTACACTGAAAATAAATAGTACTTGAAGTTATTGGAGGAATTCCCGTGGGTGAGAAAGAAAAAGAATTTGCTGTCATTGGACTTGGTCGCTTTGGTGGAAGTATTTGCCGAGAACTAGCTCAATTAGGAATGGAAGTAATGGCAATCGATTCAGATGAGGATAAAATTAATGAATTTGCAAATATAGCTTCGCATGCTGTAATTGCAGATTCAACAGATGAGATGGTATTAAAAAGCCTTGGTATTCGAAATTTTGATCACGTAGTCGTTGCTATTGGAGATAATTTAAATTCAAGTATTTTAACGACTTTGATTTTGAAAGAGTTGGGTGTAAAAAATATTACTGTAAAAGCTCAAAATGATTATCATGAAAAAGTGTTAAGTAAAATAGGTGCAGATCATATTGTGCATCCAGAACGTGATATGGGAAAAAGGATTGCTAATAATATTGCATCAAGCAATGTGCTAGACTACCTTGAGCTTTCAGATGAGCATAGTATTGTAGAGATTATTGCGAATAAAAAAATTGATGGGCACTCTTTAATTGAATTAGATATTCGTGCGAAGTTTGGATTGAATATTGTAGCAATTAAACGAGGCAAAGAAGTTATCGTATCCCCTCGAGCTACGGAGAATATTCAAGCAGGAGATATATTAATTGTCATTGGTCATGACGATGAAGTGGATCGATTTAAACACTTTTTAAGATAAGAGAAAAGAAAAGGACAATGCCTTCATGGCATTGTCCTTTTTCTTATATTTCCATAATGATTGGTAAAATCATTGGACGGCGTTTCGTTTTCTCATATAGGAATGGAGCTAATGTGTCTGTAATTTCATTTTTAATTTCAGACCATTGTGTTGTTTTACGCTCCATTACTTTTTCTAAATGAGTTGTAATTAATGTTTGTGCATCATTGATTAAATCGCTACTTTCACGCATGTAAACGAAACCGCGTGAGATGATATCAGGTCCTGCTGCAACTTTAAATTCTTTCATATCAATGCTTACAACTACAATTACTAGTCCTTCTTCAGAAAGGATACGACGATCGCGTAATACGATATTGCCAATATCTCCAATACCGTTTCCATCAATGTAGACCGAACCAGATGGGATTTTTCCAGCTACGCTAGCTTCATCCGAACGTAAAGCAAGAACATCGCCATTATCCATAATGAAGCAATTTTCTTCAGGGATGCCACAATCATTTGCTATGTTCATGTGCATACGCTGCATACGATATTCACCATGAATTGGCATGAAGTACTTCGGTTTAATTAGACGTAACATTAACTTTTGTTCTTCTTGTCCACCGTGTCCACTTGTATGGATATTTGAAAGTTTCCCATGAATTACATCAGCGCCAGCGCGGTACAACATGTTAATTGTACGACTTACGCTAATTGTATTTCCTGGAATTGGTGAAGAAGAGAAAACAACTGTATCTCCAGGAATAATTTGAATTTGGCGGTGTGTACCGTTTGCAATACGTGAAAGTGCTGCCATCGGTTCACCTTGACTACCTGTACATAAAATAACAACTTTATTAGCTGGTAAGCGGTTTAGTTGAGATGCATCTATGAATGTATCTTTCGGGCAACGAATATAACCAAGGTTTTGTCCAATTTCAATCGCTGCTTCCATACTTCGACCAAACACAGCTACTTTACGGTTGTTTTCAACAGCAGCTTCAACAACTTGTTGTAAGCGGTGAATATTTGATGCAAAGGTTGCGAATATAATCCGTCCTTCTACTTTACGGAAAATGTCTTGAATGCTATCACCAACGCGACGCTCAGACATAGTAAAGTTTGGAACTTCACTGTTCGTACTATCAGATAATAGACATAGTACGCCATCTTTACCGATTTCAGCCATTTTTGTTAAATCAGCTGGTTCACCAACTGGTGTGAAGTCAAATTTGAAGTCACCTGTATGAACGACTTGACCTTGAGGTGTTTTCACAACAACGCCGTACGAATCTGGAATACTGTGAGTTGTACGGAAGAAGGATACAGACGTTTTTTTGAATTTAATAACGTCATCTTCTTGAATCTCGTAAAGTTTTGCTTTACGAAGTAAGCCGTGTTCTTCTAGTTTGTTTTTGATGAGTGCAATTGCTAATTTTCCGCCGTAAATTGGAATGTTCACTTGACGTAATAGGTAAGGGATTCCGCCGATATGATCTTCGTGACCATGTGTAATGAATAACCCTTTAATTTTATCTTCGTTTCGCACAAAATAAGTGTAGTCTGGTATTACATAATCGATTCCGAGAAGTTCGTCCTCTGGAAATTTAATTCCAGCATCAATTATAATAATTTCATCTTGAAATTGAACAGCGTATGTATTTTTACCGATTTCACCAAGCCCACCGAGAGCAAATACAGCAACTTGGTCGTTTTTTAGAAATTTCATATCGCTATACGATTTCCGCTAATGTTAAATCAGCGTTTTCTTTTTCATATTCAAGATGAGCGCCAGTAACAGACTGAACAAACTCGATATTATATGCGAACTTATTTAATTTTGTACGAACATCCTTTTCAGACGTAGCCTCTAAATATAAAACTTTTGTATTTTCACGTACTGGAACCTCAGTTAATTTTTCTTGATAAAATACTTTAAAAATCATTTGGAAAACCTCTCCTTGTCTATGTTTTGCATTATCTGTTACTTATTATAAAGCAAACAGTCACGATTTTCATGTTTTTTCGAATGAGAATGAAGAAAAAGCCCGAAATGGGCACAATTTAAGCGACTGTCTTTTTACGAACTAGACCATTTAAATAACGCTTGAGCTTTTTCTTCAGCTTCTTCAGCATGATTACTCCTTCCTTTCCTTATTTTAAACATGCCTATTACTAGTGAAAACTCTATCTCTGATATAAGAGATAGGACAAAAGTGAATGGTGAATCTTGTCCTTTCCCATACAGTGAAAGTTATTCTATAGTAACGATTAGTAGCCGTTAGTTATAGGTATAGTATGAGGAAGAATGGAAAAGAAAATTCATACGAACAAGTATCCACATGTTTTACTAATATATATATGCAAAGTTTACAAATAAGGTCAGAAAGGGAACGCTTTCTTCACAGATGTTTAATATGTTATACTTTTTTTTAGAATTTGAAAAGTGATATTCAAAATAGGAATATAGAGTGCCAGAAAGGATTTTGACAAATGAATGATAAAATTGTCTTTTTTGATATTGATGGAACATTATTAGATCATGATAAAAAAATTCCGCAATCTACACGAGATGCAGTAAAACAGTTACAAGAAAAAGGTGTACATGTAGCAATTGCGACAGGGCGCGCGCCATTTATGTTCGAAGATATTCGTAAGGAACTTGATATACATAATTATGTTAGTTTTAATGGACAATATGTTGTCTTTGAAGATGAGGTAATATTTAATAATCCGTTACATCCAGATGCTTTACATAAGTTTACTCAGTTTGCAAAACAAGAAGGATATCCACTTGTATATCTTGACCATCAAGATATGAGAGCATCAGTGGAATATCATGATTATGTGAAAGAAGGCTTTGGAAGCTTAAACTTTGAGCATCCAGCATATGAGCCTAATTTTTATGAGGAACGTAATATTTATCAAACACTACTTTTTTGTGAAGTAAATGAAGAGGAAAAGTTTATTAATCATTATCCAGATTTTCATTTTATTCGTTGGCATGCATATTCAATGGATATCATTCCGAATGGTGGTTCTAAGGCAAAAGGAATTGAGAAATACATTGAAAAGTTAGGTTTTAATCGTGATCAAGTGTATGCATTTGGAGATGGCTTAAATGATTTAGAAATGATCGAAGCCGTTGGCACAGGTATTGTGATGGGAAATGGCCATGAAGACTTGAAAAAACTTGCAAATCATGTGACAAAGGATGTTAATGAAGACGGTATATATCATGGACTAAAGTGGGCTGGATTGCTATAAGTGAATATGGAACCCATTTCATAATAAAAAGGCGGAAGATTAACTTCCGCCTTTTTATTATTATCGCTCTAGAGGTTTGGAATCATCAGGAGCGGCAAAAGGATTTTCTTTATTGATATGGTCATAGAACATAACGCCATTTAAATGGTCAATCTCGTGCTGAAATACGATTGCTGGTAAACCTTTTAAACGTAATTTTACTTCTTCTCCGTTAATAGAAGTTGCTTTTACTGTAATTCTTGTATAACGAGGAACATAACCAGGTACTTCGCGGTCTACAGATAGACAGCCTTCACCACCCTGTAAATATGTACGTTCAACAGAATGGCTAATGATTTTTGGATTGAATAATGCATGGCTATATAATGTACCATCCGCATCGGTTACATGAACTGCAATCATTTTTTTTGAAACACCGATTTGCGGAGCCGCTAATCCGATTCCAGGGCGTAAACTATATTTTTCAGCCATTTCAGGATCTTGGCTATTTATTACGAATTCAATCATTTCTTTTAAGGTAGTTGTATCTTCTTCGCTTGCCGGTAAGGACACCTCTTCTGCAACGTTGCGCAAAATAGGATCTCCTTCGCGAATAACATCTTTCATTGTAAGCATATGTAATCTCTCCTTTCCTCTTTAGTCTACCAAAGGAGATGGAAAAAGTCATCGGCAAGAAAGGGAAGGCATTTTGGAAATCGTTCTATTATAGAGTAGTTATGTATGTGGTAAACAGAAAAAGACGGCAAAGCCGTCTTTTTCTTTCCATAGTTGTTTCGTTTTACAATTAGCGAATGCAAGCAGCACCAACGATAATTAAAAGAATAAACAACACAACGATTAAGGCGAAGCCGCGTCCAGACCCGCCACAAGAACCGCCATAACCGTAGGAAGGATATGAACAAGTTGGATAGCAATATGAGTATCCGTACATGAGATGACCTCCTTTATCATTTCCCGCTAATACTGCGGTTACTATAATGTATGGAAGAGAGGGTAGAAATGTATAGGTATTTACCTAAAAAAGGAAGAGTAGTTTGTATATTTTTGTTACGAAGAGAGAAAAACTAAAGAGAATTAAATCGTTTACATATTATTCTAAGAGAAAAAATAAGTGAAAAAGGGAATAATATAACAGTAGGTCAATGCTTACTAATACAGATGTAAAAAATAAAAACACGTTTGTGTAGTAGAAACCTGCATATTATTTATAAAAAAACGTATTCAAAGTAATTGACATCGTAATTAGAATAGTTGTAAACTAAAAAACGTGATCAAGATTGTATTAATATGTTTCTGAAAAAACATTAGTACAGATTGTTAGGTACACAAAATTATTCTCAACCGACATACAAACATGTTGGTTTACATCGTTGCGCTTTTTAAACTGGAAAATAGCCAGTGAAAGCGTTTCAGAATATGGTTCAAGAGAGGAAGAGGTGAACGGAATGGGTACTAAAACAAAAAAGACCCTATTTAATGTTGATGAGCAAATGAAAGCTATCGCAGCTCAATTTGAAACATTACAAATTTTAAATGAAAACGGTGAAGTTGTGAATGAAGCAGCTATGCCTGAATTATCTGATGATCAATTAAAAGAATTAATGCGTCGTATGGTGTATACTCGCGTATTAGATCAACGTTCTATTTCTTTAAACCGTCAAGGACGTTTAGGTTTCTACGCACCTACAGCTGGACAAGAAGCTTCTCAATTAGCAAGTCATTTCGCACTTGAAGCAGAAGACTTCATCTTACCAGGATACCGTGATGTACCACAATTAGTATGGCACGGATTACCATTATACCAAGCATTCTTATTCTCTCGTGGACACTTCATGGGTAACCAAATGCCTGAGAATGTAAATGCATTAGCTCCACAGATCATTATCGGTGCGCAAATCATCCAAACTGCTGGTGTTGCGTTAGGTATGAAACTACGTGGTAAAAAATCTGTTGCAATTACTTACACTGGTGACGGTGGTGCTTCACAAGGTGACTTCTACGAAGGTATGAACTTTGCAGGTGCATTCAAAGCTCCAGCAATCTTCGTTGTTCAAAACAACCGTTATGCAATCTCTACTCCAGTAGAAAAGCAATCTGCAGCTAAAACTGTAGCACAAAAAGCAGTAGCAGCAGGTATTTACGGAATTCAAGTAGACGGTATGGATCCATTAGCTGTATACGCAGCAACTGCTTTCGCTCGTGAGCGCGCAGTAAATGGCGAAGGCCCTACTTTAATCGAGACTTTAACATTCCGTTACGGTCCACATACAATGGCTGGTGATGACCCAACTCGTTACCGTACAAAAGATATCGAAAACGAATGGGAACAAAAAGACCCAATCGTACGCTTCCGTAAGTTCTTAGAAGCTAAAGGCCTATGGTCTCAAGAAGTTGAAGAGACAGTAATCGAAGAAGCAAAAGAAGATATCAAACAAGCAATTGCTAAGGCTGACCAAGCTCCAAAACAAAAAGTAACTGATTTAATGGAAATCATGTACGAAAAAATGCCTTACAACTTAGCTGAACAATATGAAATCTACAAAGAAAAGGAGTCGAAGTAAGCCATGGCTCAAATGACAATGATTCAAGCAATCACTGATGCTTTACGCGTTGAAATGAAAAATGACCCTAACGTACTTGTATTTGGTGAAGACGTTGGTGTAAACGGCGGTGTATTCCGTGCTACTGAAGGTTTACAAGCTGAATTTGGTGAAGATCGTGTAATGGATACTCCACTTGCAGAGTCTGGTATTGGTGGACTTGCAGTTGGTCTTGCACTTGAAGGATTCCGTCCAGTTCCAGAAATCCAATTCTTCGGTTTCGTTTATGAAGTAATGGATTCAATTTCTGGTCAATTAGCTCGTATGCGTTACCGTTCTGGTGGACGTTGGACTGCTCCAGTAACAGTTCGTTCTCCATTCGGTGGTGGTGTTCATACTCCTGAACTTCATGCTGATAGCTTAGAAGGATTAGTGGCTCAACAACCTGGTCTAAAAGTTGTTATTCCATCTACTCCATACGATGCTAAAGGTCTTTTAATCTCTGCGATTCGTGACAACGATCCAGTTATCTACTTAGAGCATATGAAATTGTACCGTTCATTCCGTCAAGAGGTACCAGAAGGTGATTACACAATTGATTTAGGTAAAGCTGATATCAAACGTGAAGGTACAGATGTATCTGTTATCGCTTACGGTGCTATGGTTCACGCTGCATTAAAAGCTGCTGAAGAACTTGAAAAAGAAGGTATCTCTTTAGAGGTTGTTGACTTACGTACAGTTCAACCATTAGATATCGAAACAATCATCGCTTCTGTTGAAAAAACAGGTCGCGTAGTTGTAGTTCAAGAAGCTCAAAAACAAGCTGGTATTGCAGCTAACGTTGTAGCGGAAATTAACGACCGTGCAATCTTAAACTTAGAAGCTCCAGTTGTACGTGTTGCAGCTGCTGATACAGTATTCCCATTCTCTCAAGCAGAGAGCGTATGGTTACCAAACCACAAAGATATTGTTGAAGCTGTAAACAAAGTAATGAACTTCTAATTTTTAGCTTTTCATGTGCAAAAGAAATCAGCACATGCTGGTTTCTTTTGTACATATTCCATAATAATGAAATGAATCAGGGGGCTGAATTCCGTGGCATTTGAATTTAAACTACCAGATATCGGTGAAGGTATCCACGAAGGTGAAATCGTAAAATGGTTTATTAAACCAGGCGATGAAGTAAACGAAGACGATGTACTTCTTGAAGTACAAAATGATAAAGCAGTAGTAGAAATCCCTTCTCCTGTTAAAGGTAAAGTACTTGAAGTACTTGTAGAAGAAGGAACAGTTGCAATCGTAGGAGATACATTAATTAAATTTGATGCTCCTGGATACGAAAACCTTAAATTTAAAGGTGACGATCATGATGAAGCTCCAAAAGCTGAAGAAGCAGCAGTAGAAGCTCCAGCAGCGGAAGCTACTCCAGCAGCAACTGCAGAAGTAGTAAATGAGCGCGTAATCGCTATGCCATCTGTTCGTAAATACGCTCGTGAAAAAGGTGTAGACATTCATAAAGTAGCTGGTACTGGTAAGAATGGCCGTATCGTAAAAGCTGACATCGATGCATTTGCAAATGGTGGACAAACTGTAGCAGCAACTGAGGCTCCAGCAGCAGTAGAAGCTACTCCAGCAGCAGCGAAAGAAGAAGCACCAAAAGCACAACCAATCCCAGCTGGTGAATATCCAGAAACTCGTGAGAAAATGAGTGGTATCCGTAAAGCGATTGCGAAAGCAATGGTTAACTCTAAACACACAGCTCCTCACGTAACATTAATGGACGAAGTAGATGTAACAGAACTTGTTGCTCACCGTAAGAAGTTCAAAGCAGTAGCAGCTGACAAAGGTATTAAATTAACTTACCTTCCGTACGTTGTTAAAGCTTTAACATCTGCATTACGTGAATACCCAATGTTAAACACTTCTTTAGACGATGCATCTCAAGAAGTAGTTCATAAACATTACTTCAATATCGGTATCGCAGCTGATACAGACAAAGGTCTATTAGTACCAGTTGTTAAAGATACAGATCGTAAGTCTATCTTCACAATCTCTAACGAGATCAATGATCTTGCTGGTAAAGCACGTGAAGGTCGTCTAGCTCCAGCTGAAATGAAAGGTGCTTCTTGCACAATTACAAACATTGGTTCTGCAGGTGGACAATGGTTCACTCCAGTTATCAACCACCCAGAAGTAGCAATCCTTGGTATCGGCCGTATCGCTGAAAAACCAGTTGTGAAAAACGGTGAGATCGTTGCAGCTCCAGTATTAGCATTATCTCTAAGCTTTGACCATCGTTTAATTGACGGTGCAACTGCTCAAAAAGCGTTAAACCAAATTAAACGTCTATTGAATGACCCACAATTATTAGTAATGGAGGCGTAATAACAATGGTAGTAGGAGATTTCCCAATTGAATTAGATACAGTCGTTGTTGGTGCAGGTCCTGGTGGATACGTTGCGGCAATTCGTGCAGCACAATTAGGTCAAAAGGTAGCAATCATTGAAAAAGCTAACCTTGGTGGCGTATGCTTAAACGTTGGATGTATTCCTTCAAAAGCGTTAATCAATGCAGGTCATCGTTATGAGAATGCAATGCATTCTGATGACATGGGTATTACTGCAGAAAACGTAAAAGTTGACTTTACAAAAGTTCAAGAATGGAAAAACGGCGTAGTTAAGAAATTAACTGGCGGTGTTGAAGGCCTTCTTAAAGGTAACAAAGTTGAAATCATTCGCGGTGAAGCTTACTTCGTAGATGCTAATACATTACGCGTTATGACTGAAGATGCAGCTCAAACTTATACGTTTAAAAATGCTGTTCTTGCAACTGGTTCTACACCAATCGAAATTCCAGGATTCAAATACTCTAAACGTGTTATCAACTCTACAGGTGCTTTAAGCTTACCTGAAATTCCTAAAAAACTTGTTGTAATCGGCGGCGGTTACATCGGTATGGAATTAGGTACTGCATATGCTAACTTCGGTACAGAAGTTACTGTAGTAGAAGCTGGCGACGAAATCTTAGCTGGTTTCGAAAAAGCTATGAGCTCTGTTGTTAAACGTGCTCTACAGAAAAAAGGTAACGTAAATATCCATACAAAAGCTATGGCTAAAGGCGTTGAAGAAACAGAAACTGGCGTAAAAGTTAGCTTTGAAGTTAAAGGTGAAATCCAAACTGTAGAAGCAGATTACGTATTAGTAACTGTAGGTCGTCGTCCAAACACTCAAGAAATCGGTCTTGAGCAGGTTGGAGTTAAAATGACTGACCGCGGCATCATCGAAATCGATGAGCAATGTCGTACAAATGTACCAAACATCTATGCAATCGGTGATATCGTTCCTGGACCACCATTAGCTCACAAAGCTTCTTACGAAGGTAAAGTAGCTGTAGAAGCAATTAGTGGCCATGCATCAGCTATCGATTACATCGGAATTCCTGCAGTATGCTTCACTGATCCAGAATTAGCATCTGTTGGTTACACTAAAAAACAAGCTGAAGAAGCTGGAATGACTGTAACTGTATCTAAGTTCCCATTCGCTGCTAACGGTCGTGCATTATCATTAAACAGCACTGACGGTTTCTTACAACTTGTAACACGTAAAGAAGATGGTCTTCTTGTAGGTGCTCAAGTTGCAGGTGCAGGTGCTTCTGATATTATCTCTGAGATTGGTTTAGCTATCGAAGCTGGAATGACAGCTGAAGATATCGCTCAAACAATCCATGCTCACCCAACATTAGGTGAAATCACAATGGAAGCAGCTGAAGTTGCTCTTGGAATGCCAATTCACATTGTAAAATAATTTAAGTAATGTAAATAGCCCTTCTCTTATTGTAAGAGAGGGGCTATTTTTATTTTCATCAAATGACTTGCAAGGTCTTTAAACGTACTTGTCGAATGAATATATAATACTTTAACAAATGATTCCGGCTTAACTTACTTCAAAGGTAATATATATCATCCTATAATATGTAATTGATTCAAACGTACCCCCATATATTAATAAAATAGAGCATGTCAAAGGAGAAGGTTCCATGAAAATATTACATGTTATATTTTATCATTTACTACTATGGAGTGGCTTTTCCACTGTATTAACATTATCGAATGGTGATAAGTTTCATTATAAAGTTATTCTTTTTTTCGTATTTCTATATTTAGCCTATGTAATAGCATATTTTGTATTGCACGTAAGAAAGCAAGCTTTATTTCTTACATGTTCGAATTGTATATTATTTTTAATCATATTATCTATTTTTTAAATTAGCGTTTATAAAAATACATTGTTCTTCCATTAAATAATTGTAACTCTCCTTCTAATTTCTTCGCTAAAAAACGGCAAAATTCATTTGCTTTCCCTTTGTCACCAAATGTTGCATTAGGTGGTAAAGAAACTTGGATGAAAGATTGTTCATTTTCTATACCAACACCAATATAAATTGAGTCATACCGGTCGTGATTGGATTGAAGTTTTAATGTTGTTGTAGATGTATCTAAAATTTCATAAGGAAAAGCGGTATTTGTATACGTGTAATTAATTTGGGCACCAGTTTTAGAAGTAACTGCTTTATAATAATGAAAAAGTTGTTTTATATCATCTATTGAAACTGATTGTTGGTTGGATTTCGGTACAAGCGTAATAAAGGCGTGTTGCATATAAGTTCCCCCTAACTTAGTAGAATACTATCATTCTACATCCTACTGAATTTTTTGACAATTAAAAGGAGTATTACATGTTTTGTTTAATATACTATTAATGAAACGTGATGTAGAAAGGTGGAAACCAATGTTTGAAAAATTGTATGATGAGCATGAAAGTGTGAAGGTACGATTTTTAGGGTTTATGACACATGATACACGTTATGATTTTGGTGTTATTTATACAAATATGTTTTTTGGAAAGCCGCTCATTGTTTGTATGCAAACAGGAAGGTCTACTTTACTCGGACGAGATGATGTAGAGAATGTTCAATATATACAGGAGATTTTTAAATTAGGATCAGAAGAGGAAGCAAAGGAGTTAGCTCAGTTTTTCAAATTTCTAGTTCCGTCAACTTCTTTACATGCGGAATATGAAGAATAATTAATGTGAAACAGTCGTACTTATAAATATGGCTGTTTTTTATTTGAATATCGCATACTAATTTAAATTGAAAATATTTAATGTGTTATACTAAAAACCTATTGACGTAAAAAGTATAACATATTAAAATAAAGACAGAAAGTTAAGCGGTTACAAAAAAGTTTTTGGGATTATAAACTTAGGGGGAAATGAAAAATGGGAACAATCGTATGTCAAGATTGTGAAGGTACAATTGCACACTTCGAAGATGAGAAAGTAACGGTACTTTACGGGAAATGTGGATCTTGCGGATGTGATCACACAGAGCATACAAAAGCCCAATAATTGATAGGAAATGGACAGCTAAAAGTTTTTAGGACCATAAACTTAGGGGGAAATGAAAAATGGGAACAATCGTATGCCAAGTATGTGAAGGAACAATCGGACATTTTGAAGATGAGAAAACGACGGTACTTTACGGAAAATGCGGAACAAATTGTGACTGTGCTAGAAAAGATAATGCGAAAGCTTAATGATAAATAAATAGATTACTATTGAAACTCAGGGGGAAATGAAAATGGGAACAATCGTATGCCAAGTGTGTGAAGGAACAATTGGACATTTTGAAGATGAAAAATCAACAGTACTATACGGGAAATGTGGATCTCATTGCGAATGTGACCATAAAGAACATACAAAAGCTTAATAATAAGAAAAAGCGCCTACATGTGTAGGCGCTTTTTTAATAAATTGTAGTTGTATGACCAACTGTTGCAACGATTGCATCATCCCTAATCGGAATAAAGCTTATGGAGGTCTGTGGTGTACTAGAAGAAGCGTATTGGCTCATTATACGACTATCGATACGGGTAATAGTATCGGTCAAGAAAGCTGAAATAAAAGCGTAAGGGACTCGTCGTTCATTTAATGAATAAATAATTTCTTCTTTTGTTTTTACACCTACGCCATGCCCGTAAAAAAAGAAATTTCCTAAATAGATTGTATTTTCTCCTTGCCATTCAATCGTAGCTGGATTTACTTGTGGGTTTTTAAAGTAAACGAGGTCACCTGGAACAAGATCGCCACCGTTTTTTGTTATGAGCCTTAGATCTTGGTCGTAGTCCCATGTATAAAGTAAAAGGTTTGCAAATAGACGATTGAAAGTTTCTTCCTCATACAATGATAGTAAAGCTTTATAAAAAATAATGATCATAGCGGTTGCGCATTCAGTTCCATATAGTTTTCCGTTTTTGAAAATATCCTGTATGGCAATAGAAGGTGGTATGTTTGGAAGAAGCTCGAATCCTCCAAGAGACGTTCTTTTCCAATACTGGGGGTTGCAAAAGGATTGCTGAAATGTACGAAACTGAAATCCACTTTGAAAAAGCTCTAGTGCAGAGATAATAATATTAACTCGTAAATTGAGATCAAAGCTGAGTTCATCAGCTGTTCGGAAGGAATAAACTTCTTGATTTCCTGCCATTATTGATAAAATTTGTTGTTTCTCTGCTGCAAATGGCTCGTATTCATTTGTAATATAAGGATGTACAATAGAACGGCCTATTACAATCATAATAGTATCCCCACCTATACGTTACATTCTTAAGTATCGTATGAAGAAAAGGAAAAAAGGTGAAAAAAAAGCCTATCAACTGATAGGCTTGTACTCTTTAATAACACGTAATGTTTGTAATGTCATATCTTCAGGACCTTGTACAGGTAAACCTGCTTCTAAGTTTTTACGAATATACTCTAAGTTTTCTTGTGTAATAATTTCCCCCGGAGTAAAGATTGGAATCCCTGGCGGATAAACCATAACAAAATCAGCTATAATACGCCCCGCTGCATTTTCAAATGGAATGACTTCTGTTTCCGAATAAAAAGCATCTCGAGGAGAAAGTGCTAGCACTGGAATTTCTGGAATCTCTACTTGTACTTGAACACCTTTATCTGCCCTATTTCTAAATGTTGCTGCTAAATCTTGTAATGCTGCAATAAGTGTATTTGTATCACTTTCTGTATCTCCCAAAGTGATAAGACATAGTATGTTGTATAGATCTGAGAGTTCTACTTCAATGTTATATTGCTCTCTAAGCCATACTTCAGCTTGGTGGCCGGTAATACCTAAATCTTTTACAGATACAATTATCTTTGTAGGATCATAGTTAAAGGTAGCATCTGTACCTAACATTTCTTTTCCAGGACAGTAAAGATGCTCAATAGAATTTATAGCATCACGAACATGCTCAGCTAATTGTATTGTTTGTTCTATGAGTGCTGTTCCTTCTGTAGCAAGACGTTTTCTCGCAACATCAAGGGATGCTAACAAGATGTAAGAAGTTGATGTGGTTGTAAGCATGCTAATAATAGATTGGACATGCTTTACATTCACTAAGCCTTCTTTCACATTAAGAATAGAACTTTGAGTTAAAGAGCCTCCTAATTTGTGAACACTTGTTGCTGCCATATCCGCACCAGCTTGCATCGCTGACATAGGTAATTCATCGTGAAAATGAATATGAACACCATGAGCTTCGTCGACTAGTACAGGGATGTCATAAGAATGTGCTAATTGTACAATCTGTTCTAAGTCTGCAGCAAACCCAAAGTACGTTGGGTTAATAACAAGTAAGCCCTTTGCATCTGAGTGCTCTTCAAGTGCTTTTTTGACAGATTGAATTGTGATTCCATGAGAAATACCGAGCTTCGGATCGATTTCAGGATGCATGAAAATCGGTTTTGCACCTGAGAAAATAATAGCTGACATTACTGATTTATGCACGTTTCGTGGTACTAGGATTTTGTCACCAGGACCGCAAACGCTCATCACCATTGTCATAATAGCGCCACTTGTACCTTGAATAGAAAAGAAAGTATGATCTGCACCGAATGCGGCTGCTGCTAAATCTTGTGCTTCTTTAATCATACCTTTTGGATGATGTAAATCATCGAGTGGCGCAATATTAATTAAATCAATTGCTAATGCATTATGCCCAATAAATTCGCGAAATGTAGGATCCATGCCCTGTCCTTTTTTATGACCAGGAATATGGAATTGAATTGGATTTCGCTTACTGTGCTCAACTAAAGCGGTAAACAATGGTGTTTCGTATTGGGACAATCTATACACCCCTTCTTCTTCATAATATTTAGTGTAATTTGTTTTATATAATCCTGCTCTAAAAAAGTGTAGCCCTTTTTAGAATAAGGCTTGTTTTTCTGCCATTCAAAAAATCGTTTTTGAGATGGTAGCTTCACTTTATTTTCTATAAAACAAAAGCATTATATCACCAATAATTATAGATGTATAGAAAAAAATCTTTTTAAGGTGAGTATGTTTAATAGTTAGCCTCAACTAATGAATAGAGGAAGACAATTCCATTAAAATGAATAAATAGTGTATAATGCAGAGTGGCTATAATGAAGAATAAAATATTCTCTTTAAGATAGCATAATGAAACAAGAAGAAATGATAAATGAGGTGCAAAATGGAATATCAATATCCGTTAGATTATGATTGGTCAAATGAGGAAATGGTTACAATGGTGAAGTTTTATGAAGCGATTGAGAAAGCTTATGAAAAAGGAATTATAAGAGAAGAGTTAATGGGTTTATATCGTCGTTTTAAAGAGATTGTTCCATCGAAAGCAGAAGAAAAGAAAATTGATAAAGAATTTCAAGAGGTAAGTGGATACTCTATATATCGTGCTATTCAAAGGGCAAAAGAAGTCGAAGAACAAAAGCTTGTAAAAATGTAAAAAATATTTTGAAAAATAAAAACTGAAGTGATATAATGTGATAACAACTAAAAACGGACAATATAAATTGTCCGTTTTCTACTATCGATTACAAAGTGCATATAAAGGAAGGAGTGATTGCATCGTAGATTCAATCTTAGCAAGGAATTGTTCGTTGGTCATTGCTGAAAACTCCTCTGGTGATATATGAATACCAACTAATAATTCTGCTTTTTTTACAGTAGCTAATCGTTCAATCATCTTTTGTAAGTCTTCGGTTTCAAGTGTTTTATGTAATTTCACACTTGGTTTAGTATGGTCAATGGACCAAACGAAGTCATTTGGAATATTTGTTTTTAAATCATTTAAATGTTCTAAGAAGGCATGAGCCGTCTCAACTTTTTGTGGACACTCATAGATTAAACCAAAGTATATGAAGGCATGAGTACCCCATAAGCCGATTTGGAAATGCGGTAGCATTTTATATCCTCGTTTATTTGTTGAAAAAGCAACCCAAGTATCGTTTGGTGGATTGACTTTGCGGCGTGCGTGTTTTGCAACATGATAAAAAAAGTTCTCATCAGTTTGTTTGGATAAGTATTCTGCAAATTGTTCCCCTAAAGCTTCTAGCTTAGGATGAATGTTCGTTTTAATTGCACTCATTCGTTCTTCGAGACCATCAACTGTAAAGACATCAAAATCAGTTGATTTGAATGTTTGTATTGTCATGATTGTTCCTCCAACTCCTATTTTGCTTTTATTTTAGCATAGCTTGTACTATTCATAAAAAAAACAGCACAAAAAAATTTAAATAAAAAAATATAATTTTGTTGCATAGATGATTTATCCAACATAGTATAGTATAAAACAAAAAATCAGAAAATTGAATTAATTCTAGTCCGAGGGCAGACGAATATTGGGAGGAGGCAAATAATATGAGACAGGTGATTAATGCGTTAAAGAGAACAGATGCTGAAAAGAGAATACCGGTGCTACGTTTGGAGCTAGATTATGAATTAGCAACTTTATATGATGCGATGATGGAAGATGATAACCAGAAAAAAGAAGAGTGTGTACAAAAGTTAGAAGTGTTAAGACTTGAAATGATTCGTTTAGAAGCGTAATAATAGTATATGTATAAAAAATTAGTTGGTGCGAACCTTATAAAGGGTTCGTTTTTTCTGTGAACAGTATAGATCGGAGTGTTTAAACATGCAAGAAGTATGGAAAGACATCGATGCACACGCCAAACGGTGGATTCGGGATGCAGGAGAGCATTTAATGGCATCAATGAAAAAAGCACTTATTATAGAAACAAAATCAAATGCAGCTGACTTAGTTACAAATATGGACCGAGAGATAGAACAGTTTTTAATTGGGAAAATTAAAGAAACATTCCCGAATCATAATATTTTAGGAGAAGAGGGTTATGGAGACGAGATAACGTCTTCTGACGGGGTTGTTTGGTTAATTGATCCAATTGACGGCACGATGAACTTTGTTCATCAAAAAAGAAATTTTGCGATTTCAATTGGGATTTATGAGAACGGTATCGGAAAGATTGGACTTATATATGATCCAGTGCATGATGAACTATATCATGCAGTCAAGGGATCTGGAGCTTTTTGTAATGGTATATCAATTCCTCCATTGGAAAAAGGAACTGTAGAGCAAGGTATTGTAGCTTTAAATGCGATATGGCTTACAGATAATCCATTGCTTAATATGGAAAGTATGATGGCACTTGTTAAGAAAGCAAGGGGCACAAGGTCATATGGCTGTGCAGCATTAGAGATGGTATACGTTGCAACAGGAAGAATAGATGCATATGTAACGCCGAGATTATCACCATGGGATTTTGGCGGAGGGCAGATAATTGTAGAAGAAGTTGGAGGTAAGGTGACGACATTCTCTGGAGCGCCACTTTCTATCATAGAGAAGAGCAGTGTGTTAGTTGCAAAACCAGGAGTGTATGAAGAAGTGTTATCGTTTATATGAGAGCAACAAAAAAAGTAAGAGGCTGTGTATAAGCTTCTTACTTTTTAGCGTTATTGTGATTTGCGCATTTTTCTTTTTGTTACAAAACCGTATCCAACTGTAACAAATGTGCCGATAATGCAAATAATAATACCGATTGGACTATTTTCAGCAATCATAATGCCGATACCGATTAAGAAAATAACACCGATAATTGCAGTTAATAAAAAGCGATATTGAATGTGTTCCATTTCTTCACCCTCCAATCTCATTTTACTTTCACAAAAGTAAGAATACAACTATATTTTCATTCTTGCTTTTATTTTAATTGCTATTGTATCCCCTTCGCTCTTATAATAGAGAAGGATTAAAAAGACATTAGGAGTTGGACATGTTGAAAAAACGACAAGATTTACGTAATATAGCAATTATTGCCCACGTTGACCATGGTAAAACAACACTTGTTGACCAGTTATTACGTCAAGCGGGGACTTTCCGTGCGAACGAACACGTTGAAGAACGCGCAATGGATTCAAATGATCTAGAAAGAGAACGCGGTATTACAATTTTAGCGAAAAATACAGCGATTCACTATGAAGATAAAAGAATTAACATTTTAGATACACCTGGTCACGCTGACTTCGGTGGAGAAGTAGAACGTATCATGAAAATGGTTGATGGTGTTTTACTTGTTGTTGATGCATATGAAGGTTGTATGCCACAAACACGATTTGTTTTAAAGAAAGCTCTTGAGCAAAACTTAACTCCAATCGTAGTTGTAAACAAAATTGACCGTGACTTCGCTCGTCCAGATGAAGTAGTTGATGAAGTAATCGACTTATTCATTGAGCTTGGTGCAAACGAAGATCAATTAGAGTTCCCAGTTGTATTTGCATCAGCAATGAACGGAACAGCAAGCTTAGATTCAAATCCAGCAAATCAAGAAGAGAATATGAAATCATTATTCGATACAATTATCGAACATATTCCAGCACCAATTGATAACAGCGAAGAGCCACTTCAATTCCAAGTAGCACTTCTTGATTACAACGACTACGTTGGACGTATTGGAGTTGGTCGCGTATTCCGCGGTACAATGAAGGTTGGACAACAAGTTGCTTTAATGAAAGTAGACGGAAGCGTGAAGCAATTCCGCGTAACGAAATTATTCGGTTACATGGGATTAAAACGTCAAGAAATTGAAGAAGCAAAAGCAGGGGACTTAGTAGCCGTTTCTGGTATGGAAGACATTAACGTAGGTGAAACAGTATGTCCAGTTGAACATCAAGATGCGTTACCATTATTACGTATTGATGAGCCAACACTACAAATGACGTTCCTTGTAAATAACAGCCCATTTGCAGGTCGTGAAGGTAAATACATTACATCTCGTAAAATTGAAGAGCGTCTTCGTTCACAATTAGAAACAGATGTAAGTTTACGTGTAGATAATACAGATTCTCCTGATGCGTGGATCGTATCTGGACGTGGGGAACTACATTTATCTATCTTAATTGAAAACATGCGTCGTGAAGGTTATGAATTACAAGTATCTAAGCCAGAAGTAATCATTAAAGAAGTTGATGGCGTAAGATGTGAGCCTGTAGAGCGCGTACAAATCGATGTACCTGAAGAATACACTGGTTCTATTATGGAATCTATGGGTGCACGTAAAGGTGAAATGTTAGATATGGTGAATAACGGAAACGGTCAAGTTCGCCTTACTTTCATGGTTCCAGCACGTGGTTTAATTGGTTACACAACAGAATTCTTAACATTAACTCGTGGTTACGGTATTTTAAACCATACATTCGATTGCTACCAACCAGTACACGCTGGACAAGTTGGTGGACGTCGCCAAGGTGTTCTAGTTTCACTTGAAACAGGAAAAGCATCACAATACGGTATTATGCAAGTTGAAGACCGTGGTGTAATCTTCGTTGAACCAGGTACAGAAGTATATGCTGGTATGATTGTCGGAGAACACACTCGTGAGAACGACTTAACAGTTAACGTTGTGAAAATGAAACAACAAACTAACATTCGTTCTGCGACGAAAGATCAAACTTCAACAATGAAGAAACCACGCCTAATGACTTTAGAAGAATCATTAGAGTACTTAAACGATGACGAGTTCTGTGAAGTAACTCCAGAATCAATTCGTCTACGTAAAAAGATTCTTGATAAGAGTGAGCGCGAAAGAGCTGCTAAGAAAAAGAAATCTGTTGAAGCGTAAAAATAAAAAAACAACGCCCTTTATAAAGGGCGTTGTTTTTTTATTTTGTTTATTTTTTAGAATATTTACTCTTTTTTGTGGACAGTATTTTTTTTGCGAGTTACTCTTGTATTAAGTGTATAAAGAAAATTGCATTTTACTGCTAGGGGGGGAAGAGTGTGTTAGAAAGGATGTCTTTTTTTGCAAAATTGTGTAAGGTAGATGAAAATCCAGAGTTAGGAATGTGGTTACTTTATGGGACGATTATTATATTAAGTGCTCTCGTTTATAATTTAGGGTTTGCTAGAAAGTTGTCTGTACTAAAAAATATTGTGATATACATATCATTAGCAATTGGATGCACAGTATTAACCTTTTTTGCTGTGTTTTTACCTGTTGGAGAAGGACTTGTTGTAGCGGCAATTGTACTTGGAATTTATAGACTGCGTTTGCGTCAAGCGAAACAACAAAAAGCAGGATAAGAAAGGGGAGTTTTCATGCGTTCAGTACAAGATGTACTATATAATTGGTTAACAATTAAAACAGTTGCGGAAGCACGTCCAGATGATAGTGCTGCAAAAGAAACATATTTGTTATTTCAAAATATGGTATATGAAGAACATAAATTAAGAAATGTGGAAGTCGAAAAGAACGAGGAAATGTATTTAATTACATATGAAATAAATGGAGAACAGAAATCTGCAAGGTTTCCGTTAGAAGCCATTGATTGTTTTTTGGATCAGATGAATCGTGAACCAGAAAAATATAAATAAGTCCTTATCTATATGAGTAAGGACTTATTTACATTTTACCAATCATCTTCGATTTTTTTATCACGATATAATCGGAAATTACCACTTGCATGACGTTCCATTGTACGCTCTGCAATTCGTTCCGAACATTCCATGCACATATATGTATGAATAGGGCGATTACGCAGTTTTTTTGCCATAGGATTTTCATCATCTAACATATCTTTTTTATCACAAATCATACATTTGACTCTCATTTCGTCACCTCAATACGAATTCTATCAGTATAAGTATATCATGGAAGTATAATGTTTTTGAATAATAGTGGGAAAAAATAATATTTTCGCAATTCAAAAAATAAGTTATGATAAGGATATACCAAGTATATTTGGAGGTGAAAATATGGCGAATGTAGTAGAGCCTACCTTAACAGAGGATTTAGTACAAACGTTGCGTAAAGAGTGTATTGTTATGATAGCAACGACAGATTTCGAAAAACAAGTTCCTAACGTAAGTGCTATTTCTTGGGTGTATGCAGTGAGTGAAACTAGTATTCGATTTGCAGTAGATCAACGTTCACGTATTGTGGAAAATATACGTCATAATACAGGTGTGGTATTGACTATAATGGCGAATGAATCCGTATTTTCTATAAGTGGTGCAGGTGAAATTTTGACAGATAGAATGGAAGGTATTTCTCTAAAATTAACTGTAATAGAAGTAAAGGTGCAAGAAGTGCGTGATGTTATGTTTTATGGAGCGAAACTTGCAATTGAACCAACATATGAAAAAACATATGATCTTCGGGCAGCGAAAAAGCTGGATAACGAAGTGTTAGTAGGGATAAGAGAATTATAAAGATGCTAAATAAGAAATTCGTTTATTCACTTTTGTAGTCGGTTATTGTGATTTAACGTTAATAATTATAATAAAAAGTAATATATTGAATAGAAATGAATAAAGAATAAATAAAAGGTTTAATGACTATGATTTTCGATTCTACCTCGTTTACACGGTACATATAATTATAACAATGGTTCGTCCATATTTTATGGATGAAACCCTTGTTCTACAAATTTAAAAGTGGAGTCAGGGGGTAACAGGTTGGATAAAATTTATGTGTTAGATACGAATGTACTTTTGCAGGATCCTTTATCTATTTTTTCATTTGAAACCAATGAAGTAGTGATTCCAGCAGTTGTATTAGAAGAGGTTGATTCGAAAAAACGTTATATGGATGAAGTAGGAAGAAACGCTCGTTATGTATCTAAGTTAATAGATAAATTTCGTGAAATAGGAAAGCTGCATGAAAGTATCCCGCTAGAAAACGGCGGAACATTTCGTATTGAATTGAACCATCGTTCATTTGTGCAACTACAAGATATTTTTGTAGAAAAAACAAATGATAATCGAATTTTAGCTGTAGCAAAAAATCTATCTTTAGAAGAACAGGAAAAAGAGGACGGGAAGTCTGTTATTTTAGTAAGTAAAGATGTACTCGTAAGGGTAAAAGCTGATGCAATTGGTTTGAAGGCTGAAGATTATTTAAGTGATCGCGTAATTGAAGTAGAAAATATATATTCTGGTTTTTTAGAAGGATATATATCAAAAGAACAATTGGATTATTTTTATGAGAAAGGTGAATTGCCTCTATCTGAAATTGCGAATCATCCTTTTTACCCAAATCAATTTGTAGTAATGAAAGATGCATTAGGGGGCTCTAGTTCTGCGCTTGGCATTGTGGATCACTTAGGGAAGAAGGTAAAGAAACTTATTTTTCACAATGAACAAGTGTGGGGGATACGACCACGAAACGTGCAGCAAATTATGGGATTAGAATTGTTGCTTCGTGAAGATATTCCGCTTGTAACGTTAACGGGGAAAGCCGGCACAGGAAAAACGTTACTTGCGTTAGCTTCGGGACTTATGCAAACAGAAGACTTAGGGTTATATAAAAAATTACTTGTGGCAAGACCAATTGTTCCAGTCGGAAAAGATATCGGTTATTTACCAGGAGAAAAAGAAGAAAAATTAAGACCATGGATGCAGCCAATTTTTGATAACCTAGAGTATTTATTTAATACGAAAAAGCCAGGAGAGTTAGATGCTATTTTAGCTGGAATGGGTTCGATTGAAGTAGAAGCCCTTACTTATATACGCGGGAGAAGTATTCCAGATCAGTTCATTATCATTGACGAAGCACAAAATTTAACAAAGCATGAAGTGAAGACGATATTAACTAGGGTAGGGGAAAAGAGTAAGATTGTATTGATGGGAGATCCTCAGCAAATTGATCACCCATATTTAGATGAATATAATAATGGCTTAACGTATGTTGTAGAGAAGTTTAAAGAACAGCGTATTAGTGGTCATGTGAAGTTTGTTAAAGGGGAGCGATCTAATTTAGCTCAACTAGCAGCAGATTTATTGTAAAAAGGAGTGAGCTTAAGCTCACTCCTTTTCTTTAAATAATTGTAAATTTACGGATGTTACGGATTGGATTTTGTTGATTAGATCCATCGTTGAAATAGAGATGAACAGGCCCGTCTTCTTTTAATGGTTTTCCTTCTTTTGAAAAGCCTAGTATAGCATTTTTGACAGTTTCTAATGGAAGTGTCATTGTATGATCTACCGTTTCAATTTCAACTTGCGTAGCGTCCTCTAAAATTTCAGCGTTAGCAAGGAATGGATGAAATGGTATACCAAATGTTCCAGTAATCAGCTGTTCTTTTTTATATTTCTTCACACTTTGTTGTATTGGAGGAAAAGCGGCACCATCACGGATTTCGCGATCCCAATGTTCTGAAGTGTTTTTTAAATAAGTTTCTAGTTCAGACGTGTTTTCTCTAGTTTCATCAAAGTAAGTTGTCAAATCTACTTTTCGATCATCAAAGATCCAAACAGTTGGATCAATAGTGATTGGAAAACGTACTTTTCCGTTAATAAATAAAATTTCGCTCATTGTTGTTCCCCCATTTGTGTTATACTCCCACTTTTCAGTATAATAGTATTAGACACTGTTGTCACAAAAAATGTTTCTATTGCAATTTATTAAAACTATCGCTAATATTAATAGATAGGATAGAGGAGAGTAGGACGGAAACGGAGGGAATCAATTTGGCGTCTGAGACAGTAGCAAATCATCAGGAAAAGGCACTAGCCCTTCTACAAGCGGATGCAGAGAAGATTTTAAGACTTATTAAGGTGCAAATGGACCATCTTACAATGCCGCAATGTCCATTATATGAAGAAGTGTTAGACACACAAATGTTTGGACTATCCCGCGAGGTCGATTTTGCAGTTCGCCTTGGTCTTATTGCAGAAGAACAAGGGAAAGCAATGTTAGGTGAGCTCGAACGTGAGTTATCTGCACTTCATGAAGCATTTACAAACAAACAACAATAACGGGTTCAAATAAGGGGGCTCAAACTAAATTAGTTTGAGCTTTTTATTTGTATAATAAAGCAGGAAGAATCAATGTACATATGGAATACAACAATAGTTAAATTGAAACAGAAAGAGGAAATGAAATGAAAAAAGTATGGAAATCAATGGATTATTCATTGTTACTTCCTCTTGTTATCTTATGTGTGCTGGGAGTAATAATGGTATATAGTTCTAGTTCCATTGTTGCGATTTCGCGATTTGATAAACCAGCAAATTTCTTTTTTAAAAGACAATTAATTACTTTAGTTGTTGGGACAATAGTATTAATAATTATTGCTACTATCCCATATAAAGTTTGGAGAAAACGAATTTTTTTGTTGGGGAGTTACGGTGCTAGTGTTGCTTTATTAGCTGCAGCTGCCTTTTTCACTAAGTCAGTAAACGGTGCAAACGGATGGATATTTGGAATACAGCCTGCGGAATTTGTAAAGATAACGGTTATCCTCATATTAGCTCATTTTTTTGCGAAAAGACAAGAAACGAATACACCTGTTTTCAAAGGGTCAGGTCCAGTACTCATTGGTGTTGGTATAATCATGTTTTTAATATTAAAGCAAAATGATTTAGGTACTGATTTGTTAATTGCAGGAACAGTAGGAATTATGTTCCTTTGTTCGGGAGTACAGGTTAACTTATGGATTAAACGAATTGCTTTAACTTCTATAGTATGGATTCCGGCACTATATCTTCTTGGCAATTATGCATTAAATCCATATCAAAAGGCACGTTTTTCTGTTTTCCTTGATCCGTTTAATGATCCTCAAAAGGATGGATTCCAATTGGTGAATTCATTTATTGGAATTGCTTCTGGAGGGCTTAATGGTAGGGGATTAGGAAATAGTGTGCAAAAGTATGGTTATTTACCAGAACCACAAACGGATTTTATTATGGCAATTATATCGGAAGAACTTGGTTTTATAGGCGTAGCAATCATTTTGATTTGTTTATTGCTTATAATTATTCGATCATTTAGAGTCGCACAAAAGTGTACAGATCCATTTGGAAGTTTAATAGCTATCGGAATTGCAAGCTTGTTTGGAGTTCAAACGTTTATTAATGTTGGTGGTATGTCTGGAGTAATACCACTTACCGGAGTACCATTACCGTTTGTCAGTTACGGTGGTAGTTCTTTATTAGCTAATCTACTTGCGATGGGGATACTACTCAATATTGCTAGTCACGTGAAACGACAAGAGAAACAACAGAATGGATTAATGAAAGAAAAAGAACAAAATGGACCACATCTTGTAGTTGTAAAATAAAAACACATTGTGCTTTAGAGCATGATGTGTTTTTATTTTTAAGTAGTTTTAAATGTGATGTATTAATATATCTTTCGGTTAAACAATATATCACATTTAGTTTAATGTGATATACAATTAAGTTGTTAGAAAAGGAAGAGGTATGCTATACTATTTTTGTGAAACAAATTGCACAGAAAACTTATCATTTGTTAAAAAATAAGGTATGATGGATAAAAATAAAGTGAAGCTTTCTAAGTATAATATAATGTGGAAAGTGAAGAACTTCACGCTTTTTAAGGTGTGTATATATTTTATCTCTAGAGTGGTAGGAAAGTAGAGGGGGAAAATCATGACAAAGCTGCAACGTATTCAAAAAGTATTGGTAGCTAACCGTGGAGAGATTGCAATTCGTGTGTTTCGAGCTTGTTCGGAACTTGGATTAAAAACAGTTGCAATCTATTCTAAAGAGGATAGTGGTTCTTATCATCGCTATAAAGCCGATGAGTCCTATTTAGTTGGGGAAGGAAAAAAACCAATTGATGCTTATCTAGATATTGAAGGCATTATTGAGATTGCAAAAAGTAATCATGTAGATGCAATCCACCCTGGATATGGTTTCTTGTCAGAAAATATTCAATTCGCTAAACGTTGTGAAGAAGAAGGAATTATCTTTATCGGTCCGAAAAGTAAGCATTTAGATATGTTTGGAGATAAAGTGAAAGCAAGAACACAAGCGCAGCTAGCACAAATTCCAGTTATACCTGGTAGTGATGGTCCAGTAAATTCATTAGAAGAAGTCGAAAAATTTGCTGAAAAGTATGATTACCCGATTATTATTAAAGCATCCCTTGGGGGTGGCGGTCGTGGTATGCGTATTGTGCGTACTAGTGAGGAATTAGGAGAATCATATAATCGAGCGAAATCAGAAGCAAAAGCAGCCTTTGGTAATGATGAAGTTTACGTCGAAAAATTCGTTGAAAAACCTAAACATATAGAAGTACAAATTTTAGCAGATGAAGAAGGCAATGTTGTTCATTTATACGAGCGTGACTGTTCTGTACAACGTCGTCATCAAAAAGTTGTAGAAATTGCACCGAGTGTATCACTTTCAGATGATCTGCGTCAGCGTATTTGTGATGCTGCTGTGAAGTTAACGAAAAATGTAAATTATTTAAATGCAGGAACAGTAGAATTCCTTGTAAAAGATGATGAGTTTTACTTTATTGAAGTAAATCCACGTGTTCAAGTAGAACATACGATTACAGAAATGATTACGGGAGTAGATATTGTTCAATCACAAATTTTAATAGCTGATGGACATTCATTACATAGCAAAATGGTAGGTGTTCCGAAGCAAGAGGAAGTAGTTGTACATGGATTTGCAATTCAATCTCGTGTAACAACTGAAGATCCGCTAAATAATTTTATGCCGGATACAGGAAAAATTATGGCGTATCGATCAGGCGGTGGTTTTGGTGTACGTCTTGATACAGGAAATAGCTTCCAAGGTGCAGTTATTACACCGTACTACGATTCTTTACTTGTAAAAGTTACAACTTGGGCACTTACTTTTGAGCAAGCTGCTGCAAAAATGGAACGTAACTTAAAAGAATTCCGTATTCGTGGTATTAAAACAAATATTCCATTCCTAGAGAATGTAGTAAAACATAAAAACTTCTTATCAGGAGAATATGATACTTCATTTATCGATGCGTCACCTGAATTGTTCTTGTTCCCGAAACGTAAAGACCGTGGAACGAAAATGTTAAATTACATTGGTACAGTAACAGTAAATGGTTTCCCAGGAGTAGGTAAAAAAGAAAAACCAATATTCCCAGATGCTCGTATTCCATGTTTAAAACATTCAGAGCCAATCCAAAATGGAACGAAACAAATTTTGGACGAGCGTGGAGCAGACGGATTAGTAAAATGGGTACAGGATCAAAAACGTGTACTTTTAACGGATACAACATTCCGTGATGCACACCAGTCATTACTTGCAACTCGTATTCGTACAAAAGATTTACATCAAATTGCGGAGCCAACAGCGAGAATGTTACCGAACCTATTCTCAGCGGAAATGTGGGGCGGTGCAACGTTTGATGTTGCGTATCGTTTCTTAAAAGAAGATCCATGGGAACGATTACTAGATCTTCGTGAAAAAATGCCGAACGTTTTATTCCAAATGTTACTTCGTTCTTCAAACGCAGTTGGATACAAAAACTATCCAGATAATTTAATTCAAAAATTTGTGGAATGTTCTGCTCAAGCAGGCATTGATGTATTCCGTATTTTTGATAGCTTAAACTGGGTGGAAGGCATGAGAGTTGCAATTGACGCTGTACGAGACACTGGTAAAATTGCAGAAGCAACAATGTGCTACACAGGGGATATCCATGATCCACTGCGTAGTAAATATGATTTAAATTACTATAAAAATTTAGCAAAAGAGTTAGAAGCATCAGGAGCTCACATTTTAGGTATTAAAGATATGGCGGGCTTATTAAAACCAAATGCAGCATATGATTTAGTTTCTGCATTAAAAGAGACAGTGTCGATTCCGATTCACCTGCATACGCACGATACGAGTGGAAATGGTATATTAACGTATACGAAGGCAATTGAAGCGGGTGTTGATATCGTCGATGTAGCAGTGAGTTCTATGGCTGGTCAAACGTCACAACCAAGTGCGAACACGCTATACTATGCATTAGGTGGAAACGAAAGACAACCAGATGTTAATATAGATTCTTTAGAAAAACTATCTCATTATTGGGAAGATGTACGCAAATACTATGCACCGTTTGAAAGTGGTATGAATGCGCCTCATACAGAGGTATATATGCATGAAATGCCGGGTGGGCAGTATAGTAATCTTCAGCAACAAGCGAAGGCGGTTGGTTTAGGAGATCGCTTCGATGAAGTGAAAGTAATGTACCGCCGTGTGAATGACATGTTTGGAGATATTGTAAAAGTAACGCCATCATCAAAAGTTGTTGGTGATATGGCATTATTTATGGTTCAAAACCATCTGACAGAACAAGATGTTTTAGAGCGTGGACATGCTATGGACTTCCCAGGATCTGTTGTTGAAATGTTCTCTGGTGATTTAGGTCAACCGTACGGTGGTTTCCCGAAAGAATTACAAAAGATTATTTTAAAAGGGAAAGAGCCATTAACAGTAAGACCAGGTGAATTACTAGAGCCAGTAGATTTCGAAGCGTTAAAAGAAGAATTATTCCATAAACTTGGACGCGAAGTAACGATTTTTGATGTAGTTGCATATGCTTTATATCCAAAAGTATTTATGGATTATGAAAAAGTTGCTGAGCTTTATGGAAATGTATCTGTACTTGATACACCGACGTTCTTCTATGGTATGAGACTAGGTGAAGAAATTGATGTAGAAATTGAACAGGGTAAAACATTGATGGTTAAACTAGTATCAATTGGAGAACCTCAGCCGGATGGAAATCGTGTCCTTTACTTGGAATTTAACGGTCAACCACGTGAAATTATCGTGAAAGACGAGAGTGTAAAAGCAACAGTTGCACAACGTGTGAAAGGAAACCGTGAGAATCCAAATCATATTAGTGCAACGATGCCAGGAACGGTAATTAAAGTAGTTGTAAAAGAAGGCGATGAAGTGAAAAAAGGCGATTCTATGGCAATTACAGAAGCGATGAAAATGGAAACGACAGTTCAAGCGCCGTTCAATGGTAAAGTGAAGAAAGTATATGTTAACGATGGTGATGCGATTCAAACGGGTGATTTACTTATTGAATTAGATCACTAAAATAAAAAAAGAGCTGTGTAAAATACAGCTCTTTTTTTATTGCAAAAAATCCCTTGCCGAATTGGCAAGGGATTTTAGTTTTAAATTATTTTGTTTGTTTAGAAGTTAATTCGGCTTCTTTTGCATTCACTTTACTTCTTGTTCCTAACATAACTAAATAGCATAGTACGGCAAACAAGCAAGAAATGAATAGAGAATGTAACAATGCCATTGCTAAACTAGCGTTTGTAAATACAACTAAAACTCCTACTACAGCTTGAAGTGTAACAAGGATAAATGAAATGATCCATCCCCAATATACGACAGGTTGCTGTTTGTAATGGCGAATAGCGAGAATCATCGCGTATAGTATCCAAGCGAAAATTAACATCGCTGCAACTCTATGGCCCATTTGAACCCATTCATGTAGTTGAGTTGGCATAGGTCTGTTTTTGCTACATAAAGGAAAGTCTGGACAGGCTAAGCTAGCTCGTTCGTGACGTACTAAAGCACCTGTGTAGACGACGATATAACTGTAAATTGTTACACCATAAATATGAAATTTCATTTTTTTGTCCATAATAAGTGAACGTGCATCAAATTTTTGGTCAATTTCAAAGATAAGACACGTTAATAAAATGACAGAAGCAAATGAAATTAAGGAAATACCGAAGTGGATAGCAAGTACAGCTGGCATTTGGCCCCAAACAACTGCTGCTGCTCCCATTAATGCTTGTGCAACTAAAAATACGAAGGATAAAATTGCTAACGTTTTTGTTTCACGCACATGTTTATAATATTTCCAGGACAAAATACAAAGGAGAGTGACAAGAATTCCAGCTGATCCGGATGTTAATCGGTGGCTAAGTTCAATAATAGTTTCCATTGATAAATTAGATGGAACAAATTCACCGTTACAAAGTGGCCATGATTTACCACAACCTTGACCAGAACCTGTTTTTGTAACTAAAGCGCCTCCTAATAAAACTATTAATAAATCAAGGCTTGTAATGACTGCTAACCATTTAATAAAGCGTTGCAATCTCTTTCACCATCTTTCTGCTATGAAGTTATTGCGAAATATTTTCATTCCATTATGTATAGAATAAAACGCGCTAGTTCCTATGATATATAAAAAATAATAAAATAGCAAAGAAATGGAGGGGGAAGGAAAGGGGGAGAAAATAGGTGTAAAAACAGGGTTCCTAAGGAAAATTTTAGGTGAAAAATAGGCTATTTTGAAAAGAAATGGGGAGAATACGTGTTAAATAAGACAAAATAGTTTATTATAGAAGGTAACATCATGTTATGATAAGGACAAGTCAGAATGAAGTTTTTTATATTCGACACAAAAAGTTCATGTTTTCTTCACAAAATGTTCGGGAAATATGATTTAATATATTGGAGTATGGGCGTAGATTAGTAGTAGAATGGGTTAACAATGTTTCTACTGTAATAATATTGCTATATAGAAGCGAATTATTTCATTTGAAATATGCGCAAAAAGAAAGATGAAAGTTTTAAGAGGGGGTTAGAGTGATGAACCATGCAACAAGTGAGCTGCATGATGAGTCCGCTGTTACAAGTGTACCGGAAACAACTCGGTTACAAGATTTAAAAGCACTCGTTAAAATGGGGATTGTAAACTCAAATACACTTACTGTATTTACAGGATTTTGGTTGGCATTACACTTTAATGGATTAAGTGTAATGGACAATCTGGATAAGTTATTCTTTACAATCGTTGGTTCTGGATTAGTTATGGCAGGGGTATGTTGTTTAAACAACTACATTGATCGAGACATCGATCCATTAATGGAAAGAACAAAGACCCGTCCAACGGTTACTGGAAAGTATAAACCAGGATTTGCACTTACATTTGGACTAGTCATATTACTTCTTGGTTTTGTATTTTTATTATTAACAACACCAATGGCAGTCTTAATGGGATTTATTGGTGCTTTCACATATGTTGTTCTATATAGTTTATGGACAAAGAGAAAGTATACACTAAATACTGTTGTAGGTAGTATATCTGGTGCAGTTCCTCCTTTAATTGGATGGGCAGCAATCGATCCATCTTTAGGCCATCCAATTGCTTGGATGTTATTTTTAATTATGTTTATTTGGCAAATCCCACATTTCCTTGCATTAGCAATGAAACGTGTTGATGAATATCGAAATGCAGGAATTCCAATGCTTCCTGTAGTTCATGGATTTGAAATTACGAAACGCCAAATTATGATTTGGACAGTATGTTTATTACCACTACCATTTTATATGAGTGGACTAGGGATAACATTTATGGTAATTGCAACACTGCTTAACATCGGATGGATCGTTTTAGGATTTTATGGCTTCCGTAAGAAAGATGACATCAAATGGTCCGTGCAAATGTTTGTTTATTCCCTAAATTATTTAACAATCTTATTTGTATCAATGATTGTAGTTACATTCTTCTAAGACAACGACATAATTGGATTTCTTTACGTTGAGATTTACTTTACTTAACTATAAAGTACAATCTAATTCACAAGGAAAGTGGGGGTTGTTTGTATGAAGAAACAGTGGCGACTGCTTTCGTTCGTTTCACTGCTGGCTTTACTGTTAGGGGGATGCGGTAAAGCCTTTCAATCTACTTTAATTCCGCAAGGAGAAGTAGCAAAAATGCAATATGATTTACTTCTACTGGCGAGTGCAATCATGGTAGGAGTAGTACTAGTAGTTACTATTATTTTCTTATATGTAATTGTGCGTTTCCGACAAAAGAAAGGTCAGGAAGATTATATTCCAGAGCAAGTTGAAGGGAATCACAAGCTAGAAATTATATGGACAGTTATTCCGATTATTCTTTTACTAATCTTAGCTGTTCCAACAGTTACATATACATTCAAACTTGCTGATGTAAGTGCGATGGAGAAAAAGAATATTGATAAAGATACTATCGTTGTTGATGTAACAGCGAATCTTTATTGGTGGGAATTTTCTTATAAATCAGAAAAGATAGTAACTTCGCAAGATTTGGTCATCCCCACAGGTAAGAAAGTGTATTTAAATTTGAAGGGTGCCGATATTAAACACTCATTTTGGGTTCCATCTTTAGCAGGGAAAATGGATACAAATACAGACAATGTGAACAAAATGTGGTTAAAGGCAGATAAATCGGGCACTTATAATGGTTTTTGTACAGAATTTTGCGGCCCATCACATTCTTTAATGCAATTTAAAGTGAAAGCTTTAGATGAAAGCGAGTACAAAAAATGGCTTGCTGATATGAAGAAGATTGATGGGAAGAAAGAAGTAGCTTCAACAAAGGCGCAAGAGGGCCAAGAAATATTTAATAAAAGCTGTATTGGTTGTCATGCAGTTGGATCTAATGATAGTAGACCACCTTCCGCTCGTATCGCACCAAACTTAGCAAACTTTGCGGATCGCGATATGGTTGCCGGTATTGCCGAAAACAATGAAGAAAACTTAAAAAAATGGCTGAAAGATCCTGAAAATATGAAGCCAGGAAACAAAATGACTGGCAAATATGGCAACTTAACGGATGATCAAATTGATGCATTAAATGCATACTTACAAACGTTAAAAGTTGAAAAGTAAAGAGGGATTATTCGCGAAGGGGAGGTTGAAAACGTGAGTTCTGTAGCAAAAAAACAGGGGATGGGTGCTGTCATATGGGATTATTTAACGACAGTAGACCATAAAAAGATTGCCATTCTCTATTTAATTGCAGGTGGATTGTTTTTTGTAATAGGCGGAATAGAAGCTCTATTTATTCGCCTTCAATTAGCGATTCCTAACAATGCTTTTCTTGTTGGGGATGCTTATAATCAAGTATTAACGATGCACGGTACAACAATGATTTTCCTCGCAGCTATGCCACTCGTGTTTGCATTTATGAACGCCGCTGTACCACTTCAAATTGGTGCACGTGATGTAGCGTTCCCGTTTTTGAATTCACTCGGATTTTGGTTATTTTTCTTTGGTGGAGTATTTTTAAATTTAAGTTGGTTTTTAGGTGGAGCACCTGATGCAGGATGGACATCTTATGCATCTTTAGCTTTAGCCTCTAAAGGTCATGGTGTTGATTTCTATGTACTCGGCTTGCAAATCTCAGGTATTGGTACATTAATTGGAGGTATTAACTTCCTTGTAACCATTATTAATATGCGGGCGCCAGGAATGACGTACATGCGTATGCCGATGTTTACATGGACGACATTTGTAACATCTTCGCTTATATTATTCGCTTTTCCGCCGTTAACTGTAGGATTAGGACTTTTAATGTTAGATCGTTTATTTGGAACAAGTTTCTTTAATCCGGCATTGGGCGGGAATACAATTATATGGGAGCATTTATTCTGGATTTTCGGTCATCCAGAAGTATACATTCTTATACTCCCAGCTTTCGGAATATTCTCAGAAATCTTCGCGACATTTTCGAAAAAACGATTGTTTGGTTATTCATCGATGGTGTTTGCGACTGTATTAATTGGATTTTTAGGATTTATGGTATGGGCGCACCATATGTTTACTGTTGGACTTGGTCCAGTTGCTAATGCTATTTTCTCGGTCGCAACAATGGCGATTGCGGTTCCAACTGGTATCAAAATATTCAACTGGCTCTTTACAATGTGGGGCGGAAGTATTCGTTTTACGACACCAATGATGTGGGCAGTAGCTTTCATTCCATCATTCGTAATGGGTGGAGTTACAGGGGTTATGCTAGCATCTGCACCAGCTGATTATCAATTTCATGATAACTATTTCGTAGTAGCGCATTTTCATTATGTAATCGTTGGCGGTGTTGTATTTGGTTTACTTGCAGGAGCTCATTATTATTGGCCACTGATGTTTAATAAAGTATTAAATGAAACATTAGGAAAGATAACGTTCTGGCTATTCTTTATCGGCTTCCATTTAACGTTCTTTATTCAGCATTTCCTTGGCTTGATTGGTATGCCACGCCGTTACTACACATATCTTGAAGGGCAAGGGTTGGAAATGGGGAATATGATTAGTTCCATCGGAGCGGTGTTTATGGCTCTTGGAACGATTGTTCTTCTATTCAATGTAATTAAAACGACAGTATCAAAAGAAAAAGCTGGTCGTGATCCGTGGGATGCACGTACATTAGAATGGACAATGCCAGCACCGACACCAGAATATAACTTTAAACAATTACCATTTGTTCGCGGATTAGATCCGTTTTGGATTGAAAAACGTGAAGGTAATAAAGAGATGACAGCAGCGGAACCAGTTGGTGATATTCATATGCCAAATCCTTCGTTTTCACCATTTGTCATTTCTTTCGGATTGTTTATAGCGGCATTTGGTGCGATGTATATGCAGGGCGGAAAAGATAAGTTCTGGTTATTAGTAGCAATTATTGGTTTAATCATTACATTTGGCGCAATGTTCCTACGTTCAGTAATTGATGATCATGGGTATCATATTCATAAAGAAGATTTAGAGGATAAGGGGGGCAAGGCATAATGCATGTAGATGAAAAATTAACGAATGAAACATTTCCAGCAGAGCCTGAAAAAGCAACCCTTGAAGGGAAAAATAAGTTTGTCGGTTTTTGGTTATTTCTTGGAGGCGAAACAGTGTTGTTCGCTTCCTTATTCGGAACATATTTAGCGTTAAAGAATTCTACAAATGGTGGACCAACATCTCAAGAGATGTTCCAAATGCCACTCGTTTTCATTATGACGATGCTTTTATTAACGAGTAGCTTAACGAGTGTATATGCGATGTATCACATGAAAAACTTTAACTTTAAGAAAATGCAGCTTTGGTTACTAGTAACAGTATTGCTAGGTTTAGGGTTTTTAGGGTTTGAGATATATGAGTTTTATCATTATACACATGAATTTAAGCATACTATGAGAAGTAGTGCGTTTGGCTCTGCGTTTTATGCTCTTGTTGGTACACATGGACTCCACGTATTGTTTGGGTTATGTTGGATTCTAACATTAATCTTTAGAAATGCGAAGAGAGGTCTAAATTTATACAATGCACCGAAGTTTTATGTTGCATCGATTTATTGGCACTTTATTGACGTAGTTTGGGTGTTTATTTTCACTGTAGTATATTTAATGGGAATGGTGGGATAAACAATGGCGATAAAGCAAACGAATAATCCTAAAGTTGATCTTGTTTATCGGAAGAGAAAAAGTGCGGAGGAAATGAGGCATCAAGTTATTACGTTTGCATTAATGATTTTTTTAACATTAGTTGCATTTGTAGCGGTGGCGTATCCAAAAACTTTTAGTCCGATTTTCTCTGTACCGTTTATTTTACTATTAGCAGTGGTACAAGTAATTTTTCAATTGTATTATTTTATGCATATGAGTCATAAAGGACATGAAGCAGCAAGTTTCTTTCTTTACTCTGGTCTGCTAATAGGGTTAATTACAATTTTAGCTTTTATGACAATCGTGTGGATTTGAAAAGTGAAAAATAAGGGAGCTTGTGTTGTCACAGCTCCCTCTTCATATTATGAGATAACCTTACGAAGGTAGGTGTGAAAATGAGTAACTTGTGGATATTTGGTTTTCAGGCTTTATGGAGTCCAATCTTTTTATTATTTATGCTTTCGATTCTTATTGGGTACTTCTTAATTATTGGGCCATATAGAATGCGATTTGAAAATGCGACGAAGGTAAGTAAGAAGCAAATTTTTTATTTTACGACTGGTATTGTTCTTTTGTATTTTGTAAAGGGAGGGCCTATTGATTTAATTGGCCATATTATATTTAGTGCTCATATGTTTGAAATGGCAGTCATGTATATTGCAGTTCCACCGTTACTGTTGCTTGGTATACCAATTTGGTTATATCGTTACATTACTTCTTTTAAGTTTGTTCAAATTATATTAAAGGCATTTGCTAAACCGCTTATTGCGTTATTTGTATTTAACGGCCTGTTTTCTTTTTATCATTTACCAGTTGTTTTTGATACGGTAAAACAAAGTCAAATAGCTCATCCTATTTGTCTCGCTATATTGTTTTTTACAGCAATCATGATGTGGTGGCCGATGTTAAATCCATTACCAGAATATCAAACATTAAGTGATATAAAGAAACTTGGTTATATGTTTGCTAATGGCATATTATTAACGCCTGCTTGTGCGTTAATCATTTTTGCGACAGCCCCGTTATTTGCAACGTATACGGATCCGGCTGCTTGGATGAAAGCGATGGAACTATGTGTACCAGCGGGCACTTTATCAGATTTAAATATAACGGGACCAGAATTTTTGCACTGGATGCCAGTCGTACAAGACCAGCAAACTGGTGGTATCATAATGAAAATTGTCCAGGAAATAGTGTACGGTACAATTATAGGCTATGTATTCTTTAGATGGGCACGTAGAGAACGTGAAAAGGATAAGGAGCAGTTGCAACAATTGCCGCCGTATTTACAGACTAAGTAAAAAAAGTGTATGGGATTCCATGCGCTTTTTTTACTTAGTTTTAGCTACCTTAAAAAGATTGAATTTTCTAATTTTTTTATGTTAAGTTAGTGTAGGCGTGTACTAAAAGTGGAGATAAAATTTACTACTAGCTTTCATGCGTAATAATTCCATATGTAGTGCAAGTTTTTTAGAGAGTTACAAATATATATTGTTATCTTTAATAAACACGAACTATTTTAAGGGGGAGTTTAAATGGGTAGTAGTGGAAGTATGGTAAAGCCGATTAGTGGTTTTTTGACAGCACTAATTCAATATCCAGTACCAGTAGTAGAATCGCGTGCAGACATTGATAAACAAATTCAACAAATCATAAAAACAATTCATTCGACCAAATCAGGTTACCCTGGTTTAGAATTGATAGTATTTCCTGAATATAGTACACAAGGGCTCAATACAAAAAAATGGACTACAGAAGAATTTTTATGCACAGTGCCTGGGCCAGAAACAGACTTATTTGCTGAGGCATGTAAAGAATCTAAAGTATATGGTGTTTTTTCAATAATGGAGAAAAATCCTGATGGTGGAGAGCCATATAATACAGCAGTTATTATTGATCCACAAGGTGAAATGATTTTGAAGTATCGTAAGCTAAATCCTTGGGTGCCAGTCGAGCCTTGGAAAGCTGGAGATTTAGGCTTACCTGTTTGTGATGGACCTGGAGGAAGTAAATTAGCTGTTTGTATTTGTCATGATGGCATGTTCCCTGAAGTAGCTCGTGAAGCGGCCTATAAAGGTGCAAATGTCTTAATTCGTATTTCTGGATATAGTACACAAGTTAGTGAACAATGGATGCTAACCAATCGTTCAAATGCATGGCAGAATTTAATGTATACATTGTCGGTAAACTTAGCGGGTTATGATGGCGTATTTTATTACTTTGGTGAAGGACAAGTATGTAATTTTGATGGGACTACTTTAGTACAGGGACATCGAAATCCTTGGGAGATTGTTACTGCTGAAGTATATCCAGAACTAGCAGATCAGGCTAGATTAGGATGGGGATTGGAAAATAATATATATAATCTAGGTTCAAGAGGATATGTAGCAACTCCTGGTGGGGTGAAAGAAAATCCATATACGTTTGTAAAAGATTTAGCTGAAGGTAAATATAAGGTTCCTTGGGAAGATGAGATTAAAGTAAAAGATGGATCTATTTATGGATATCCAGTAAAAAAAACGATTCATTCTTAGGGAAGGGAAATAAAACAAGCGCATCATATTGATGCGCTTGTTTTTGTTAATCAATAATTTGAAATTCTTTTAACTCTTTTTCGACATTTTGTAGGAGTTGTTCGCTTTTTTGAAGTACATTCGTTGGGAAAGTCTCATCATCACCATATTCAACGCCGTGAGGATAATAATGTTTTCCTAATAAGGGGGGAAGTAGTTTTACTTCAGCGTGTCTACTGCCAATGTCACCTTCAACAGCAACTCCTTGCACTCGTAAATAATAAACATCCTTTAATATTTCAAATTTATAATCGTATGTAACTCGCTCATAATCCCACTGTCCGGCAAGTACGAAGTGGTTGTTTTCCATGATTTCAGTTAAAAGAGTTAATTCAACGACGGCTCCATTAAATTGCGTATTTGTAAATTGCATATAATACCTCCTTTTTTAATGTTACACCATTATTTTTATAATAGTATGAATAATAAGAAAGTGCAATTCATATTGAGAGAAAAAGGATAATCCAGACTTTTTTCACAAAAATATGATATAGTGAAAAGAGTACGGTACACACAAAAAGAAAGAAAAGGATTTGTGTATATCTCAATTTTATGTTTTGTTCAGGAGGTATATCGTTTGAAGAAATTATTGCGTATCGTAATGATTACATTTTTAATTTTAGCTGTTGATTTATATGGGAAATTACTCGTTTCACAATATATATTAACCCCATCTCAATCAAAGCAAGAAAATAAAATTGTGAAAAAGAAAAAGCAAATTAAGGAAGACTCCTCAGACACTGTTTTAAATATGATTGGTGAAGACTCTGAAAACTTATTAGCGAAGTGGGGAGAACCCTCTCGAATAGAGCCATCTGCATACGGATATGAATGGTGGGTATACAACCAGGATTTAACTCAGTATGTTCAATTTGGAGTTTCTGAACGTAAAGTTGTAACGGCATACGCAGCTGGTGAACAAGTTAAGGTTCCACCTTATTATATAAATGAAAAATATGAAGAAGTATATAAAAAAAGTCCGCTTTCGCATGAAATTTCATTAAAAAGAGGGAAAAATAGTTATCAATTTGAGCTATCTGATACCGAAGTCATGGAACAACCGTTAATACCTGTAGAAGATGGATGGGCGCAATTGTATTTTGATCAATTTACACATGAGCTTGTTGGTGTTCGTTATATGGATGATGAAACTTTATTACGCCAAAGACCGTATCAGCTCGTTTATTCAGGTGAATTAATAGCAGAACAACCATTGACTCCAGAAAAAATAAACCAAGTAGAAAATGGGAATATGCAACAAATTTTTGATTTAACAAATATCATTCGAGGTCGTCATAAATTACCATTATTAACATGGGATCAGGAAACAGCAGATGTTGCTGTTGGTCACAGTAAAGATATGAAAGACAATAATTATTTTTCTCATGACTCACCTACATTAGGTACACTAGGAGATCGCTTGCAGCGCGGGAAAGTAGGATTTCAACTTGCTGGTGAGAACATAGCGGCTCAACATAGTGATGGAATTGCGGCAGTGCAAGGTTGGTTAAATAGTGAGGGGCATAGAAAGAATTTATTAAATGAACAATTTACAGGATTAGGTGTGGGTGTATACGATAAATTTTATACACAAAACTTTATTCGAAAATAAAGTGAAATTGTAAGCGGTGGGGTGTTAACATCACCAAATTAGTTACTTCGTATTCACTGAATTGTAGGTGGGAATCTGACCGTATGCAAATAGCAGAAAAAAAGGTGCATGAATCGTCTAAAAATAGGCGAACCATGCGCCTTTTTTTTCTTACTATATAGTAGATATACATGGAGAGGTGAGGATTATGCCAACAACAAAAGGACCGTTACATCCATCGGTTCAACAGTTTAAAGAATTTGTAAACCATCACCCTAAAATGGTTCATGAGGTTAGAAGTGGTCATAAAACATGGCAACAATTTTATGAAGAATGGTACTTACTTGGTGAAGAAGATCCAATATGGGCAACTTATAGACCGGATGGAGCGCCTGCGTTTTCTTCGGTAAAAGAAAATAAAAAAGAAAAAGATAATCGAACTGAAGAGGAAAAAACTGCTGATGTGATGGGGCAAATGCTTTCTTTTTTTAAAAAGTTGGACGTGGAACAAATGCAGAACCATTTAGCCAATGTGACGAGTGCAATTGGGAGCGTGCAACAAGTTATTCAGCAATTTCAAGGTAACCGTACGCAGCAAGAGCAAAGTACTTCAGAAAATAACCCATTTTTCTTTCAAAAGGATTAGGGGGAAAGATGATGAGAGCAGAAATTATGGAGTTTATAAAGGCTGATGAGGATTTATCTCGCTATATTAGAGAGCAACCGTACTGGTATAGAAAATTAACACGAAATCCTGAAGAAAAAGAGGCTTTTGAGTTAGCGGCGATGCAACATTTCAAAAAAACAATACCAGATAAAGTGGAAAAGTTTCAAAATCAATTGGCCGTTGCTTCGATCATGATTGATATGTTTCAGTATATGAAGCAACAAAATGCAACCTAATTGGAAGTGAAAAATATGTCCGTCATGCAGAACTTTTGTTACAATAGAGGTTGATTATTTAAAAAGGAGTTGCAGCATGACGGAAATTTGTTTAGTACGACATGGACAAACTGATTGGAATTTTCAAGAAATTATTCAGGGACGAGAAGATATTCCGCTTAATGAAGTTGGTAAGAAGCAAGCGAGTCAGAGTGCAGCTGCTTTACAAGAAGAAACGTGGGATATCATTATAAGTAGCCCGTTAATTAGAGCGCAAGAAACGGCTAATGAAATTGCAAAGACAGTTGGATTACAATCGATTTTATTAGATGAGCGATTTGTTGAACGGAATTTTGGAGAAGCTTCAGGGAAGCCGGTTGCGGCTGTTAGAGAGTTGATTGCTGAAGGTAAAGTAGAAGGTATGGAGCGAGATGAAGAGATTGTAGCTCGTTGCTTTGCTGCTTTAGAAGATGTTGCGACAACTCATTTTGGCAAACGTATTATTATTGTTGCTCACTCACACGCGATAAAAGCGATTTTACATGCCATTGAACCAGATGAAATTACATTTAAGACACCATTAAAAAATGCGTGTATTAGTTATGTGAAACAAAATAGTGGAAAGTGGGATGTTCTTAAATATAATATAGCGGAACATATTAATGTATAAGTGTGTACGGATATAGTGTAAAAATAGTTTCATTATATCTTTCTTTTGAGTAAGTCACTTCAATTAGTAGTTCTAATCTAAATGTGGTATGATGGATACTCGGAGGTGTCTCTCATGATTGTAGCGACGCTAGAAAGCGTATTAATATTAGATAAGGCAGAGCAGCTTGCAAAAGCGATTATCTGTTCAGATATAGCAGAAGATTATCGTAAGTATTATAGAGAATTACATGAAGATATGGAACTTCAGACGCTCATTCAGCAATTTACAGCGATGAAAGAACGGTATGAGGAAGTACAGCGTTTTGGAAAATACCATCCTGACTATACTACCGTGTCAATGAAAATGAGAGAATTAAAGCGTTCTGTGGACTTACATGATAAGGTTGCAGCTTTTAAAAGAGCAGAAACTGCTTTGCAGAAGTTATTAGACGAAGTTAGTGTAGCAATCGGTTCGGAAGTGTCTTCTTCCATTAAAGTGCCAACAGGAAATCCATTCTTTGATGCTGGTGGCTGTGGTGGAGGTTGTGGTACTGGCGGAGGTTGTGGTTGTAAAAAAACGGGGTGATGTACCCCGTTTTTTAGAAGTTGGAAGAAAACGTATACAGAGTTTGTCCTGTAATGTTATAAATTTCTGATTGGTTTTCATAGAATATAAAATATATGTTTTTAAAAGGAGAAGATGGAGAAGATTATGTTCGGGCAACGACAAAGTATGATTGTTTATTTACATTCATTGAAACATGCCAAGATTTTAAGGAAATATGGTAACATACATTACATATCAAAACGATTAAAATATGCTGTAGTATATTGTGATATGGAACAAATTGAGCATATGATGCATAAGTTGAACAAACTTCCTTTTGTGAAAAAGATAGAACAGTCGTATCGCCCGTATTTAAAAACGGAATTTGAAAATTCCCGTCCTGATCGAGCAAAAGAATACGATTATAGCTAATAGAAAAAATCCCCGGCTAAATTTAGCCGGGGATTTTTCACTTGAAATAACGTGTTATTTCATCGGAGGAATGAAATTGTTCATTCGTAAAATACCAATTAAATGATTAAAAAATAGTTCTTTTTCTGGGAAAGTTGTAGATGGTTTTACAGTAAAGGTAGCCACTTTTTTTCCGAGTTGTTCTGCCGTTTCTTCAAATAAAATGACACGTTTACTTTTTTTATTTTCAAATACAGGAATGCCTTCACGACATATGTATAATGGTTGGAAATCACCAGTAGTAGTTGGTTTTAATATTACAACAAGCGAACATACTTTTTTATCGTTTTTTATCGTTTCAAATTGTAACATATGTGCTATACGTTCTTGATTTGTTTTGGCAATTTCAAGTAATTCATATAAATCAGAGTAGCCTTCTCCAAGTTCTATAAAGCGTTGAATCATATCTTTTCCTCCTCTTTCTTTTACTGTACCATTTCACTTTTTAAATGAAAAGCACACAAAGAAAAAAAACCCTGCATAGCAGGGCCCTTCTTATACTAGCATGTACTAGTAAGAAGGCAAAGGGAGAGGAGAAACCGGAGGAAGAACTTATGGGGAAACGTAAGTCTTCTCCGCGGTTGGCAACAACATCGAAGGTGATGTTGTTATAATTATTTATGTCCAATCTAAATGAAGATATACATAATGAAATTAAATTTTATGTTGGGCTTTTTATTTTTCTTTTTTTTATTTTGTGATAGGATAAAAAAGATAAAGTGGAACTAATATACATATTGGGTTCATATTAGTGAATGATGAGATGAATATATAAAAATAACGAGAGGTTATTTGAGGCCGAGTTTTCCTATAGTTAGGTGAATGTGGTTTGTTAACGGTTACCGAAGTGGGAATGGCTTTCTATAATCGCTCGATAGATTGAAATAAAGGTAGTGACAACAGATGAGAGTAGTTTCAGGAAAATGTAAAGGACACCCACTTAAAGCGGTTCCTGGTAATACAACACGTCCAACGACAGATAAAGTAAAAGAATCTATTTTTAATATGATAGGTCCTTATTTTGATGGTGGTATCGCCCTTGATTTATTTGGTGGTAGTGGTGGTCTTGGAATTGAGGCTTTGAGCAGAGGGATTGATAAAGCAATTTTTGTTGATCGGGATAGTAAAGCGATAAAAGTAATTCATCAAAATTTAGAAAGTTGTAGAGTACAGGAACAAGCTGAAGTATATCGAAATGATGCTGAACGTGCAGTAAAGGCGCTAATAAAACGTGAAATGTCATTCGATCTTATATTGATAGATCCTCCATATAAAGAGCAAAAAATTGTATCTTTAATTAGTATAATGGATCAACATGGATTGCTACATAGTGATGGATTAATTATGGCAGAGCATGGTAATGATGTAGTTTTACCTAATTCAATAGGAAGGCTTGTAAAAGTACGAGCTGAGAATTATGGGATTACTGCAATATCGATTTATAAGTATGAAGGTGAGGGGACAGAATGACAAGTATAGCTATTTCTTCAGGAAGTTTTGATCCAATTACCCTTGGGCATCTGGATATTATTAAAAGGGGAGCAAAAGTATTTGATGAGGTGTACGTAGTCGTTTTAAACAATTCATCAAAAAAACCATTCTTTTCAGTTGAAGAGCGATTAGAATTAATTCGAGAAGCGACAAAGGATATCCCGAATGTAAAAGTAGATTCACATAGTGGGCTATTAGTAGAGTATGCAAAAATGCGTAATGCAAATGCAATATTACGTGGTTTACGAGCAGTTTCTGATTTTGAATATGAGATGCAAATTACTTCTATGAATCGAAAATTAGATGAAAATATTGAAACATTTTTTATTATGACAAACAATCAATATTCATTTTTAAGCTCGAGTATTGTAAAAGAAGTTGCGAGGTATGGAGGAAGTGTAGTAGATCTTGTACCTCCTATTGTAGAACGTGCTTTAAAAGAAAAGTTTCAAACCCCGTTAAAGTGAACGGGGTTTTTCTTTATATGTGCGCAAAAATAATAAAATAACATATAAGTATAGACAAAATAATGTGAAAATTGGTCCATAATGTATAAAAGATGTCCAAATTTCATGTAGTATAGAAGGATGTTCGGATAAAAATACAGGAATATCTTTTGGCATAGGCGAGAAAGAACTCACTTTCTCATAAAATGGTGTCCAAAATACAAATGTAAAAATAGGGGCAAGAATACTTTGAATAATTCGTGCGAAAAAATAGGGTTTAAATCGGATATCTGTTTCAGCTAATATGCTAGCAACTTGTGCCTGAATAGAAAGACCACTAAATGCTAAAATGAAGCTTGTTACCATAGCTTGTTGTAAGAGCGGTGTTTCATTTATTTGACTAATCATTTGGCTTCCGAGTGTCATTTCGAAAATACCTGATAATATAGGTATACTAAAATCTGTACTTAGTTGGAAGAATGATAAAATATGTTGCATAATAAAAGAAAGAGCTGCTGTAATGTGAAATACAGTAATCATTTTATTTAACACAGAGAATAAAATAATAAATCCGCCAATCATAAGTAATGTTTGAATAGAAGAAACAATGGCATCCCCAAGTAATTTACCAATTGGTCTTTTTTCTTGTAAGCGTGTCTCGTGAAGGATTAAAAAAGGGTTTTGAAAGCGACGTTTTTTTGTAGTGTGTGTATTAATTTTGTAAGCGGTATTATCGCCGTAAAAACGCATAATTAATCCGACAGCAAAGTTACTGAAATAATGGGCAGCGGCTAATATAATTCCTAATTTCGGATTATTAAAAAAACCGATAGACACAGCACCGAAAATAAAAAGTGGATTAGAAGAATTTGTGAAAGAAACGAGGCGCTCTGCTTCAATCTGAGTTAAAAGATTGCTTTTTCGTAGTCTAGCGCTTAATTTGGCGCCTGCAGGGAAACCAGAAGCCATTCCCATCGCCCAAACAAATCCGCCTATCCCTGGAACGCGAAAAAGTGGGCGCATGAGTGGTTCTAATATAACGCCAATAAATTTTACAACACCGATACTAATTAGAAGTTCCGCAATGATGAAAAACGGTAGTAGTGAAGGGAATACAACTTCCCACCATATATTTAACCCGCGAATAGAAGCTTGCAAAGCGGCTTGGGGGTGGAGTACAAGAGAAAAGGTTAAAAATAGCGTTGATATGGTAAGGAAAGCGGTTTTCCATTTTTCATACATGTAAGTAAATCCCCCTTTGTCCCAAAAAACGTTCATTTCAGTATACGTGGATACGTAGTGAATTTAGACCATAAGTATGAAAAAGGAATGAAAAAAATTAAAGGGTGAGAAAAATGAAAGAACCAAAGATTGGTTTAGCACTTGGGTCTGGAGGAGCGAAAGGGTTTGCTCATATTGGTGTAATAAAGGTTTTAAGGGAAGCGGGTATCCCTATTCACATGATTGCAGGAAGTAGTATGGGGGCGCTAATAGGTACGTTTTATGCGGCAAGTAGTAACGTTGAAAGATTGTATAAATTAGCATCTGTTTTTAAGCGGAAGTATTATTTAGATTTCACGGTACCGAAAATGGGATTTATTGCTGGAAAACGTGTCAAAGATATGATTAAAATGTTTACATATAATAAAAATTTAGAAGAGTTAGATATCCCGACGGCTGTTGTGGCTACTGACATATTGAAGGGGGAAAAAGTGGTTTTTACAAGTGGGCCAGTTGCAGATGCGGTGAGGGCTAGCATATCTGTTCCTGGAGTGTTTGTACCAGAAAAAATAGATGGAAGATTATTAGTGGATGGTGGAGTCATTGATCGCATCCCAGTATCGGTTGTGAAAGAGTTAGGGGCCGATATTGTTATCGCTGTTGATGTATCTCCAATTAAGGTAAATGGCGATGTTACGTCCATTTATGACGTAATCATGCAAAGTATTGAAATTATGCAGCATGAGCTTGTAATGAATCGGCAAATTGCATCGGATTTAATGATGCGACCAGCTGTAGAGCAATTTAGTTCACGTGCTTTTACAAACATTGAAGACATTATTCGAGTTGGAGAAGTAGAAGCAGAAAAACATATTTCAAATATTTATTTATTAATTGAGCAGTGGAAGGAGAAACATAATGTTTAAGCGTTTTCGGTTTATATATGCAATCTTAATAGGGGTTATATTGGCGATGTTACTTGTTTACGTACGTTTACCGTATTATATAACAAAACCAGGAATGGCTGCCAAATTAGAGCCTTATGTTCAAGTTGAGGGTGGAACGAAAGAATCTGGTGATTTTATGCTTGTTACGGTTTCAATGGGACCAGCAAATGTGGTGAATTTAATAGCGGCACAGTTTAATAAATATACACATATTTCGAAAGCGGAAGAAATATTGCAAAAAGGTGAGAGTGATGAAGAATATCAATTTCGCCAAAATTATGCGATGAAAGATTCACAAAATGCAGCGATTTATAATGCATATAAACGTGCAAATCGCTCAGTATCTTTTGAAAATAAAGGTGTATTAGTTGCTGGTGTGGCAAAAGGAATGCCGTCAGAAGGAAAGCTTAAGCTTGGTGATGTTATTATAGCTGTTGACGGAAAAACATTTGAAAAGACGGAGCAATTTATTGAATATATGACAGGGAAAAAAGAAAATGATGCTGTAAGTATTGAGTACATGAGAAATGGAAAACAATTGAAAGAGAATTTAAATGTAAAGGCGATTCCTAATGGGAATGGACGTGTCGGTATAGGTGTTTCTATCGTTACGGAAAGAGAACTAGTGGTCGATCCGAAAGTGAAAATTAATTCTAATGAAATTGGTGGACCATCCGCAGGTTTAATGTTCACATTAGAAATATATAATCAACTTGTGGAAGAAGACTTAACGAAAGGACATGAAATAGCTGGAACAGGTACAATTAATGAAAAAGGAGAAGTGGGCCCGATTGGTGGTATAAATCAAAAAGTGGTGGCTGCTAGCGATGCTGGGGCTGAAGTGTTCTTTGCGCCAAATGAAAAAGGTGCGGAGAAATCGAACTATAAAGATGCACTTGAGACTGCAAAGGATATTAAAACAAAAATGAAAATTGTACCAGTGGATACGCTGGATGATGCGTTAACATATTTAGAAAAGATGGATAAGGAAAAAACCTCTCTGAAATAGAGAGGTTTTTTATAGGAATTTTGTAGTTGTTTCATCATAGCGAATAGGATGGTGTGTTATATCCTGTTTTAATAGTTGTGTGCGTAACGGTTCGTGCATGATGGAGAAATATACAGAGTTTGCTTTTTTCTCTATATCTAAAGCGGCATGGTCGAATGTTTTTGTATGAGTAAGGATTGGAAGTTCGATTTTTTTCTTATTTTTTGAAAGGTAAGTTTGTCCTTTTTGTGACATGCCTAGCAGGCGAATATATGGTGCGTGTTGTTCTATATTTGCGCTACGTATATCCTCTTTTGTTGTGTTTGTTAAAATGTGTGTACAAGCTCTTTGTAATCTAGTCCATGTATAACGTTTTGTTTTTAATGCTTCCATGAATGAATAGAAGGAGGAACTGTTTTGTATTTTTGATAAAATACGATGCTCTAAACCTTCTTCTATTTCATATATATGTCGTAAGTCCCCTGGAGACATCGTCATGAGTCTATATTTAAAAAATGAAAAGTATTGTTCCCAATTATGTAATATCCCGTAGTTTTGTTTGTAATTTGCTAAAAGCGAAGTGGTTGCCTGTGGGAGAAAAGGTTCAATTGTTGTAAATAATCCTTCTTCGCTAAAGAGTTGTTTTCGGATGCTTGTCGCGCTTGCAATATGTTGGTCATTAAATGTTTCATCATGATAATGAGAGGCAAATCTTTTTATAGTTTGAGCTTGTATAGAGCTATTTTGTGACAGAATTGCTTTCATATATTGGAAGCCTAAAATATTATTTGGTTGTGACATATCTATGTTTTTTTCAGATGTTAAAATGTGTGAGAAAGCATCCGATGTTGCTTTTGCATAACTATTACCAGCGTCCATGAATTGTTTTACAAGGCAGTTAAAAGTCTCTTCTTCGTTTTTTTGTATGGAGATGGTATTATAAAAATTTTCGATTTGTCCATCCTCACTACCGAAACAAATTTCGGAAACACGTAGGGCATTTAAAATGGAAATAGCACCATTTGCGAAGGTTTCAGCCTTTTGTGTTGCAAAGACGTATGGAAGCTCTACAACAAGGTCTACGCCGTTTGCTAAGGCCATTTTAGTGCGATACCATTTGGAAATGAGTGCGGGCTCACCACGCTGTAAAAAAGGACCACTCATAACGGCAATTATTATATCGGATTGTGTTAACTTTTTTGTCTGTTGCACATGATAAAGATGACCGTTATGAAAAGGGTTATATTCAACAACAATACCACCAGCTTTTATGGTAATCTCTCCTTTCGATGTAGCATCTTTTTGAAAAACGTGATACTCTATATATTATTTACTATGATGACTTCATTATAGTGTAAAGAAAAAACATTGACAAATATAAAATGGCTAGCTATAATTTTGTTTGTTGCCTTGAGGTGATATGATATGAAATGGTCCATCCATCAATTGAATAAATTGAGAAATAAAGGATTGACATTGGATGAGATGGTAGATGTAAGTGAGCTAAAAGAGGTCGAGAAAGATATTCGTGAAATTAATCCTGTTCATGTAACGGGAAGAGTTGATTTTGGCTCCGGTAAGTTTACGTTTCATCTACATATAACTGGAAGCATGGTTTTACCATGTTCTCGCTCTTTAGTAGATGTGACATTACCATTTGACATTAAAACAACTGAGGTGTTCCAAACTTCACAAGAAGAATTTGAAACTGAAGCTGAAATTCATTCTTTAGAAGGAGAAGTACTTGACTTACTGCCCGTAATCAAGGAAAATATACTTTTGGAGATTCCAATGCAAATTTTCAGTGATGATGTTTCTGGTGGAGCACCGACGCAAGGTCAAGACTGGCAAGTGATTTCGGAAGAAGACAAAGAAAAGACTGTTGATCCAAGATTGGCAGGACTTGCAAAGTTTTTTGACAAATAATCGGAAGACTGGTTCAGGCCTTCATATGAAAATAACTATTTCTTTTAAGGAGGTGGGAAGAATGGCTGTACCTTTTAGAAGAACTTCTAAAACAGTAAAAAGAAAGCGTCGTACGCATTTCAAATTATCAGTACCTGGTATGGTAGAGTGCCCAAGCTGTGGTGAAGCGAAATTAGCTCACCGTGTATGTAAAGCATGCGGTACTTACAAAGGTAAAGAAGTAATCAGCAAGTAATTGCGGGAAAATAAACGCAGAAGATATCTTCTGTGTTTATTTTTTTTTGTCTTAATCTTTAGTTGTTGTATTCTATCTTTTCTAGTAACTGCATATGCTTAATAAAAAATGCATAGGGAGGACTAGAGAGATGGCGACAACAAGACAAGATGCTTGGACTGATGATGAAGATTTGCTTCTGGCAGAAGTAGTACTCCGGCATATTCGAGAAGGTGGAACACAACTTTCTGCCTTTAAGGAAGTGGGAAAAAATTTATCTCGTACACCAGCAGCATGTGGGTTTAGATGGAATTCTTACGTAAGAAAGCAATATAAAGAACGTATTGAGGAAGCAAAGCAACTTCGTAAAGTAGAACATTATGAAGTGAAAGAGACAAAGGTGTTAGAACCTACGTCAATTACGTTGAATGATGTTATTGATTTCTTGCAAAATTATAAAGATGAAAACTCTTTAACGGTGTTGCAACAACAAGTTGAATCATTACAAACAGAAAGAGAGCGCCTTCTGGAGCGATTATCAGTATATGAAGAAGAGTATAGAACATTACTTGATTATATCGATCAAAAAAGAAGTGTAATGGTAGCGGAAAGAAACAATGCTCGCTCGAATGAGAAGTTAGAGAAGCTTAAGAAATAAAAAACAGCTGTTATACAGCTGTTTTTTTATTTTTTAAGCCGATTCTTCGTTTGTAACCGCATTCAAATTTGTTTCTGGATGCCAAATATAAAAATCACCATCAGTTACTGATACGGGGTTGAAATTTAATTTATCCCAAAAACCAGCTGAATGAATACGTGCTATTGTTTTAATAGGAAATTGCATTTGTTTCGCATGATTTACAAGCATTTGCCCGAATCCTTGTTTTTGAAAAGTTGGTAATACTTCAAGTTTATAAAGTTCTAGGTAAGGACCTGTAATTTCGAATGGTTCTCCGCCGTTTCTTTTCATATATAGACTCATACGTGCGATTAGTGATCCACCATAATAAATGCCATAAAATGGAGATTCACTGTCGTTTTCAATAATGTTTGCTTGCAATTCTTCCAGCATAGATAGTTCCTGGGCTCCGCACCCTTTAAATTTTTTGAATTCATCTAACGTTTTATAATTGATGAGCAAGCGCTCAACTTTTGGGAATCCCATTACATCACATCCTTTTGTTATCTTGTTGAATGCAGAAAAGTAAAAATATTTACAATAATATTATAACTCATTTTTTTATTTTTATGAAGAAGATAGTATATTTCTTTTATTATTTTTTTGAGGATTTGCTAAACTAAGAGTATAAGTGTATTAATAGGCAGTATTATACATAGCGAAAAAAGAGAGTGTATTTGTTTGACAGAGGACAACGAAATTATAGGGCGTGCTCATGTACTTTAAAAAGATATAAAAAGGAGGGGAGGCAAGGGCGCTTAATGTGAATCCCTTGTGTGAAAATGAAAATTGGAATTGTCGGACCAGGTGCTATTGGTCTATTGTATACATTTTATTTACAAAAAAGTAACCAAGATGTTACGTTGTTTACAAGAACGGCTAAGCAGGCTGAAGAGTTGAATGAAACAGGTGTAACTTGTATTAGAGATGGAAGATGTGAAACAGTATATCCATCTGTTTTACCGATAGAAAGTATGGTAGCACAAAATTTAGATTATATATTTATTTCTGTGAAGCAATATCATATAGATGACGTACTACCGTTTGTGGAAGGGGCATCATCATTAATCTTTTTGCAAAACGGAATGTCGCATCTTCAAAAGATGCTGAAAATAGGGAGTGAAAATATAGCTGTTGGTATTGTAGAACATGGTGCGAAAAAAGAGGGAGGGCATATCGTTCATCATACTGGGATAGGGGTAACAAAATTTGGAGTGGTTTGTGGTCAATCTATACATTTCAAGAAAATATTCCGTTATTTTCCTGTTACTTATTTTCCAGTTCAAATAGAAACGGATTGGGAAGAGATTATGCACAAAAAATTAGTAGTAAATGTATGTATCAATCCATTGACAGCACTATTGGGAGTTAAGAATGGTGAATTAATCACGAATCGTTTTTTTTATCAAATGATGGAGCAAGTGTTTCAGGAGGTCGCATTTCTTATTAGAGGAGAAAAAGAAATGGTATGGCAAATGGTACGAAATGTGTGTGAAGGAACGTCTCGTAATACATCCTCTATGTTAGCGGATGTAAGAGCGAATAGACAGACGGAAATTAATGCGATTGTTGGATATGTATTAGAAGAAGCTAAGAAACAGCAACTACCAGTTCCGACACTTCAATTTTTGTTCGATGCAATAAAAGGGTTAGAAACAAGAGTATAAGTGTTATTCTTTGCTTTTACGTGAAACATTGACTACAATGTGGATTGGTGAGAGAACTGGATACGAAAGGAAGAATTATATGGAGATAAAAGAAATCTCTGTTCCGCAACAAGGTGTTGTAGCGGACTATATGAACGGTAAAAAAGAGATACAGTCATGTTTTGATTATATGTTAACAGAAGATGCTTTTAAACAACGTTTACATGATTTGCGTGAAAGGGAGTTTTTCCGCCAAGATTTAGTAGCGCATTTATTAGAATATAATACAAAATTACAAGCGGGAGAATCTACACTTCAAAATGTAAAAGCGCTTGGAGATGAAAATACATATGTTGTTATAGCTGGACAACAAGCAGGGTTATTAACTGGACCGCTTTATACAATTCATAAAGTTATTTCAATTTTACAGCTTGCAAAGGAAAAGGAAGAAAGTTTAGGAGTTAAAGTTGTCCCTGTCTTCTGGATTGCGGGTGAAGACCATGATATGGATGAGATTAACCATACTTTTGTAGCGAAAAATAAAAAGATGAAAAAAACTATTTTTTATGACCGTAATCCGAAAAAGGCGAGTGCTTCTGAGTCTGAACTTTCTGTTGAAGATTGTAGAAATTGGATTGAAGAGATTTTTAAAACATACCCAGAAACAAATTTTACAAAGGATGTATTAAAATTTGTTGATGATGCTTTGAAAAAATCGAATACGTATGTAGATTTCTTTGCTCATCTTATTACGAAAATCTTTGCTAATTCTGGTTTAATCCTTGTTGATTCACATCATTCTGAATTAAGAAAGTTAGAAATTCCATTTTTCAAGCGAATTATAAGTAAGTATAAAGAGGTACAAGAGGGGCTTCGTAATCAGCAAGAAGTAATTAAAGAACTAGGATACAAACCGATTATTGAAACGAAGTCTCATGCAGTGCATATATTCATGGAAATAGATGATGAACGAGTATTGCTTGAAGATCAACAAGGTAAGTTTGTTGGAAAGGATGGGGCGCATTCCTTTTCATACGAAGAGTTGATTGAAGAGATGGAGAGAAATCCGGCACGTTTTAGTAATAATGTTGTAACACGTCCTCTTATGCAAGAGTATGTATTTCCTACGCTCGCATTTATTGGAGGTCCAGGAGAATTAGCTTATTGGAGTGAATTACAACAAGTATTCCATACTGTCGGTTTTCAAATGCCACCTGTCGTTCCTCGTCTTACAATTACTTATGTGGAGAGAGATATAGCGACGGATTTATTTGATTTGCAATTGAGAGAAAGTGATCCGTTTTTAAATGATGTCGATAAATTGCGTGAAAACTGGTTGTCTAATCAAATAGAGGAACCGATTGATGATCATTTTGAAAAGGCGAAAAAAGAAATTGCCGATATTCATACATCTTTACAGCAATTTGTAAAGAAAATAGAGCCAGGGTTAGGTGCGTTTGCAGGGAAAAACGAATTGAAAATTAATGAACAAATTGAACTGCTGGAAAGAATGTTGAAAAGAAATGTTGAGAAAAAGTATGAGGTTCAGCTAAATAAATTCCGCCGTATACAATTCGCACTTCGTCCATTAGGTGCACCGCAAGAACGTGTGTGGAATGTATGTTATTATTTAAATCAGTTTGGTTTGGATTTCGTTGATCGTGTAATGGAAAACCCTTTTTCTTGGGACGGAAAACATCATGTTATAAAACTATAAAATCTTGCTCTTTGGAGCAGGATTTTATTTTTATTCCGTTGAATTTACTGTGAAGTGATTTTTTTCTGAATTATCAATCAAAAAGTGTTAAATATGGCAATTGTGTTGGATACTTAAATATATGACAAAATAGCACAAAATGTAAACGTATTATTCGCTTTTTCGACAGTTTTTTATTTAAATTCCCGCAAAAGATGATAAAATTTAGTATATAATAAAAGAAAATAGCGATTTGTATAGTATGTTGCCTTTGTTGGTAAGTTAAATGAGTCGTTCTTTCGTATTATTTCATTCTCTAAGCGTGAAATATGTGTTTAGAGGAAGGGATACATTCAACATAATTAATTGGAAAAAGAGTAGGTGCAACAATGTTTAAACACGTAACAGTGCTTTTAAAGGAAACAGTAGACGGCTTAGATATAAAGCCAGATGGTACATATGTAGATTGTACACTGGGGGGAGGAGGACATAGTTCTTATTTATTATCCCAATTAACTGAAGGTGGAAAATTAATAGCGTTTGATCAAGATGAGATAGCGATTCAAAACGCGAAAGAAAAGTTCTCTTCATACGGTGAACAGTTTATAACAGTAAAGAGTAACTTCCGTTATTTAGCTGAAAAACTGCAGGAAATAGGTATAACAGAAGTAGACGGTATTTTATTTGATTTAGGTGTTTCATCCCCACAATTAGATACACCAGAACGAGGCTTTAGTTATCATCATGATGCACCGCTAGATATGCGGATGGATCAAGATGCCCCATTAACAGCGTACGATGTTGTAAATAGCTGGTCATATGAACAACTTGTAAGGATTTTCTTCCAATACGGTGAAGAGAAATTTTCAAAACAAATTGCAAGAAAAATTGAAGCTTATCGTGAGAATAAAGCTATTGAAACGACAGGAGAATTAGTAGAGCTAATTAAAGAAGGTATTCCGGCTCCTGCTCGTAGAACGGGTGGGCATCCTGCTAAGCGAGTGTTTCAGGCAATTCGTATAGCTGTAAACGATGAATTAAAAGTATTTGAAGAAGCATTGGAATCTGCTATTGAGATGGTTAAGCCAGGTGGAAGGGTTAGTGTTATAACATTCCATTCATTAGAAGATCGTATTTGTAAAACAACGTTTAAGCGAAATAGTACAACGCCACAATTGCCGCCAGGATTACCGATTATTCCTGATGAATTTAAGCCGAAATTAAAGCTTATTACAAGAAAACCGATTTTACCTTCTGATATAGAGCTAGAAGAAAATAATCGTGCGCGTTCTGCGAAGTTGAGAATCGCTGAAAAACGATAAAAGGGAGAGAGAGGTATGACTAATTTAGCTGTAAAGTACAAACAACAAGCGCAAGAAGAGGTGCAAATTCAAACGCCCCCACAGCAGATGGCTAAGCCGAAGGTTAAAGCGAAAATTACAAGAATCGAAAAACTGTTGTATGTAGCGTTTATTGGCTTTTTATTGTATGCCTGTGTCGCGTTTATTGGAAATAAAGCAGGCCTTTATCAAGTTAATGTAGAAGCAGCGACGATAGAAGAAAAAATTGTACAGCAGCAAAAAGAAAATCAAGAATTACAAGCTGAAGTAGAGAAGTTAAGTCGCTATGAACGAATCGCTGAAGTTGCAAAAAAACATGGGCTAGAAATTAATGCGAATAATGTGAAAGGCCTCAAATAAGGCAATAGGTGTGAAGGAACGATGAAGAAGAATATGACTAAATTTCATACCAATAAGGGAGCAGGTTATTTTATGATATTTTTCCTCCTGCTCTTTTTGCTGTTATTAGCCCGATTTTTTTACATACAATCAACAGGAACCGTTCATAATCAGGATTTAGATGCACTTGCTAAACAAAAGCATAGTAAAAAAGGAGTTCTTGAAGCGAACCGAGGAACCATTTATGATCAAAACGGTCATGTGTTAGCGCAAGACGCAAACTCTTACAAAATGGTAGCTGCACTAAAAGGTGCTAACTCAGTTGAGAATAAAGAAGATACTGCAAAGAAAATTGCAGGAGTACTTGGAAAAGGCGAAGAGGATATTTTAGCTTCTTTAAACAAGGAAGGTAGAAGTCAAGTCGAATTTGGAACGTTAGGCAAGGATTTGACGAAAGAAAAGAAGGAACAAATAGAAGCGTTGAAGTTGCCGGGAATATCTTTTATTACAGAAAATGCAAGGGTGTATCCAAACGGTGATTTTGCATCTTACGTTATAGGTCATGCAAAACCAAATGAGAATGGAACCTCGGTAGGTCAATTTGGCATAGAGAAAAGCTTGGATAAATACTTAAGTGCTTCGAACGGAGAAGTAGCATATACAGGTGATCGTAAAGGTGTGTCCCTTGATGGGGGGAAAGTTAATGTAAAGGCACCTAAAAATGGAGATAATGCTTATTTAACAATTGATCAACGTGTCCAAAGTTATTTAGAAGACGCGATGAAAGCAGCAAGTAAGCAATATGAGCCAGAAAGTTTAATAGGGATTGTTGCAGATCCGAAAACTGGGAAAATATTAGCGATGTCTACTAAACCTAGTTATGATCCTAATGATCGCCAAATTAAATATTTCTTCAATGACGCGATTGCCAATGCATTTGAACCTGGATCAACAATGAAAATTTTTACGTTAGCGGCAGCTATTAATGAAGGTGTGTACAAAGGACAAGATTATTATCAATCCGGGACATATCAAGTCGGAAATAGGAAAATAAAAGATCATAATGGCGGTGCTGGTTGGGGCTCTATCACGTTTGATGAAGGGGTAGAGCGTTCTTCAAACGTAGCGTTTGCAATTTTAGGAGATCAAAAACTTGGTCCAGAACGTTTCCGAAAATATATTCATAGTTTTGGATTAGATGAAAAAACGAACATTGATTTATCAGGTGAAGGATCGAATACAATTTTATTTGATCAGCAAATACAACAAGTGACAACAGCTTTTGGACAAGGTTCCACTGTAACACCAATTCAGCTTGTACAAGCTGCAACGGCCATTGCAAATGATGGGAAAATGATGAAACCTTATGCAATTGATAAAATTGTAGATCCGATAACAGACAAAGTAAAATTAGAACATAAGCCAGAAGAAGTAGGAAAACCTGTTACAAAGGAAACAGCAGCGCAAGTAAGACAGTTATTAGAACGTGTTGTTACATCTCCGAAAGGTACAGGGACAGCTTATAAAATTGATGGATATTCAGTTGGTGGTAAAACAGGTACAGCGCAAATTCCGGATGGAAAAGGCGGCTATATGACAGGAAGACAGAATTATATATTCTCATTCTTAGGTATGGCACCAATGGACGATCCACAACTTGTCGTGTATGTAGCTGTTAAACAGCCGAAATTAAAAGATGATGAGAACGGCGCACAACCTTTAGCTGATATTTTTAAATATGTAACAAAAAATAGTTTAGAGTATTTAAAGATTAAGCCAAATGAAGTGAAAGATCCGAAAAAACATCTGAAAGAACAACAAACTACTGTTCCAGATGTAACTGGTAAAACGATGGCTGAAGCGGGGAAAGCGATTGATAAAGCAAAACTTCGTCCAATCGTACTAGGTGAAGGGAAAGTACAGCAACAAGTACCAAAAGCGACTGAACAAACATTAAAAGGCGACCGAGTCTTCTTGGTAGGAGATAAGCCTACAATGCCAAATATACAAGGATGGGCACTGCGTGATGTTATGAATTTAGCGAAGACATTACAGCTTAACTTGAAACCTTCTGGTACAGGATACGTAACAGAACAAAGTGTGGCGGAAGGAACATTATTACAACCTGGTACAGAATTAGGTGTAACACTCGTACCGCCACTCGAACCACAGCAAGAAGCAGAAAAGCCGTAATGGTAAAAGAGAATAAGTTCTAATTAAATAAGTACAAGCATATATTGGAACAAGCTAGGCGTAAGGGAGGCTTGTTCCGATATGCGTGTATCAAATGTAACAGTTAGAAAACGACTTATTTTTATACTTATATCAGGTATACTTATTTTCACTATTATCGATATTCGTCTTGGATATGTGCAATTTTTTCTTGGGAATATGTTAACGGATCGTGCGAAAGATTCATGGAGTCGTAATATTACTTTTGAACCCGAACGTGGGAAAATTTTAGACCGAAATGGTGTGGAACTTGCCACGAATAAAAGTGCTCCAACTGTCTTTGTTGTACCGAGGCAAATTGAAAAACCAGCAGAGACTGCAGAGAAGTTAGCTGCAGTATTAGGTGTGGAAAAAGATGAGATTTATAAAAGGATTACAAAAAAAGAATCGATTGTAAGGTTAGATAAAGGCGGAAGGAAAATATCACATGACAAAGCGAAAGAAGTACGAGGATTAAGTTTGAAGGGCGTGTATATCGCAGAGGATTCTATCCGGTACTATCCATTTGGAAACTTTTTATCACATGTATTAGGTTTTGCAGGTAGCGATAACCAAGGTCTTATGGGACTAGAAAAATATTATGATAAAGAGCTAAATGGGGACAAAGGTCATGTGCGTTTTTTTGCAGATGCGAAAGGACAAAGGATGCCTAATGTTGGTGATGATTTCAAAAAGCCAGAAGCTGGTTTAAATTTAGGATTAACAATCGATGCGCGTATTACAAGGATTATGGAAAGAGAAATGAATATTGCGGAGTCAACTTATAATCCTGACGGTATGATTGCGATTGCAATGAATCCTAAAAATGGTGAAATTTTAGGTATGTCTAGTCGACCGAGTTTTGACCCAGCGGATTTTCAAAGTGTCTCTCCAGAAGTGTATAACAGAAATCTACCTGTATGGAGTACGTATGAGCCTGGTTCAACATTTAAGATCATTACATTAGCTGCAGCATTGAATGAAAATTTAGTAGACTTAGAGAAGGATACGTTTTATGATGATGGAGCAGCTGAAGTAGGTGGAGCTAGATTGAAATGCTGGAAAGCAGGAGGTCATGGCAGTCAAACGTTTTTAGAAGTCGTTCAAAACTCATGTAACCCGGGATTTATTGAACTTGGTGATCGCCTTGGTAAAGACCGATTATTTAAATACATTCGTAATTTTGGTTTTGGGCAGAAGACTGGAATTGACTTGCAAGGTGAAGGCAGTGGGATTTTATTTAATTTAGATAAAGTTGGTCCAGTAGAGCAAGCAACAACTTCATTCGGCCAAGGGGTTTCTGTTACACCGATTCAACAAGTAGCAGCTGTAGCGGCGGCTGTAAATGGTGGAACATTGTATCAGCCGTATATAGCTAAGGAGTTTATTGATCCGAAAAATAATCAAGTTGTTAGTAAAAAGACACCTGTTGAGAAAAGAAAAGTTATTTCCAAGGAAACTTCAGAAAAAGTTCGTTATGCATTAGAGAATGTTGTAGCGAAAGGTTCTGGTAAAGGTGCTTATATTGATGGATATCGTGTAGGTGGAAAAACGGGTACTGCTCAAAAGGTGAAAGATGGTAAATATTTAGAGAATAATTATATAGTATCTTTTATCGGATTTGCTCCAGCGGATGATCCAGAGATTGTTGTGTATGTTGCTGTTGATAATCCAAAAGGGGTTACACAGTTTGGTGGAGTGGTAGCAGCTCCGATTGTCGGGAATATCCTTCGAGATGCGCTTCCTGTTATGGGAGTGAAACCGAGAAAAGAACAAGTTGAGAAAGAATATAAATGGGGCGATACACCAACTGTGGAAGTTCCGAATTTAATTGGAATGAAAAAGAAAGACTTACAAACACAACTCGTCGATTTGAAGCTTGATATAAGTGGAGATGGAGAGAAAGTAATTAAACAATCACCAGAAGCGGGAGCTAAAGTAAAAGAAGGCTCAAAAATTAGAATTTACTTCGGGAATTAAAGGTAACATAGTACGTTTTATGGTACAATTGGTGGAAGTGAGTTCTTTATAGAACAGTTACTTAATTTGAGACAGTAAGTGTCTCATTCATAAATAGGTCAGTAGCACTTACCTCCTTATATAGGAGGTAATGTGTTGCTTACTGAAAAAAGATAAATAAACAATGTAGAGAGGGTTTAGTGAAATGAAGTTGCATACACTTGTATCATGTTTGCATGATTTTCCAGTTGTTCCAAAAGAAAATCCAGAAATCACATCTATAGAAGCTGATTCACGTAAAGTGAAAGAGGGAAGCTTATTTGTATGTATGAAAGGATATACGGTTGATAGCCATGATTTTGCTAAGCAAGCAGCGGCACAAGGAGCGGCTGCTATTGTTGCGGAAAGACCAATTGATGTTGACGTTCCAGTTGTACTTGTGAAAAATACTTTTCGTTCGTTAGCGGTTTTAGCTGATTATTTTTATGGTCAACCGACACACAAGTTACATTTAATCGGAATTACAGGTACAAATGGAAAGACAACAACATCGCATATTATGGATGAGATTATGCGAGCACATGGTCATAAAACAGGGCTAATTGGAACGATTAATATGAAAATCGGTGATGAAACATTTGAGGTGAAAAATACAACACCAGATGCACTAACACTTCAACAGACGTTTTCAAAAATGGTTGAACAAGGTGTGGACAGCACGGTAATGGAAGTTTCGTCACATGCGTTAGATCTTGGTCGTGTACACGGATGTGATTACGATGTAGCGGTGTTTACGAATTTAACACAAGATCATTTAGACTATCATAAAACGATGGAAGAATATAAACATGCAAAAGGGTTACTATTTGCACAGCTTGGCAATAGTTATAATCATAATCGTGAAAAGTACGCTGTGCTGAATAGCGATGATAATGTAACAGAAGAGTATATGAGAAGTACTGCAGCAACAGTTGTAACATATGGTATTGATACAACAAGTGATATTATGGCAAAAAATATCGTTATGACGAGTGGCGGGACTACATTTACGCTTGTCACACCATATGAAAGTGTAAATGTTACGATGAAATTAATAGGTAAATTTAATGTATATAACGTACTTGCAGCAACAGCAGCAGGACTTGTTTCGGGTGTGAAATTAGAAACAATCATTGCTGTTATAAAGGATTTAGCTGGGGTTCCAGGACGTTTTGAAGTTGTTGATGGAGGGCAAAATTATACAGTTATTGTTGATTACGCACATACGCCAGATAGTTTAGAAAATGTATTAAAAACTGCAAAACAATTTGCAAAAGGTGATGTGTATTGTATCGTTGGTTGTGGTGGCGATAGGGACCGAACGAAGAGACCGATAATGGCAAGTGTTGCAACAAAATATGCAACTCATGCAATTTATACATCAGATAATCCAAGAAGTGAAGATCCAGCGGCTATTTTAGATGATATGGTACATGGTGCAAGCGGGAAAAATTATGAAATGATCATTGATAGAAAAGAAGCAATACACCATGCAATCGCTAAAGCGAAAGCAGATGATATCATTATTATTGCTGGTAAGGGGCATGAAACGTATCAAATTATTGGTAAAGAAGTTCATCATTTCGATGATCGTGAAGTTGCTAAAGAAGCAATTACAGGGCGTTTAAACAACGAAGAGTAACAACGTGAGAGGAGGACTACATGTGCTTGAGCAAGGTTTATTAGTAACGGCTGGGGTAGCATTCTTAATTTCTGTTGCCCTTTCGCCATTGTTTATTCCATTTTTAAGAAAATTAAAGTTCGGACAGAGTATTCGTGATGAGGGACCAAAGTCACATCAAAAAAAATCAGGGACACCGACAATGGGTGGTATCGTCATATACGTATCTATGATGGTAACTTCACTTATTATGGCGATTAAGTTTAATTATTTAGGTGCAGAGGTTTCGTTATTACTATTAGTGACGTTTGGTTACGGATTGATTGGATTTTTAGATGACTACATAAAGGTAGTTAAGAAGAGAAATCTTGGTTTAACATCAAAGCAAAAATTAGTAGGTCAGCTTGTTATTGCTATTGCATTCTTTTTAATTGGAAAAGGGCAAGCGTTCCACACATACATCATGATTCCGGGAACGGATGTTAAGTTTGAATTAGGTTGGGCGTATTTCGTACTTGTACTATTTATGCTTATTGGTGGATCAAATGCAGTTAACTTAACTGACGGTTTAGATGGTTTATTATCAGGAACAGCTGCTATTGCATTTGGAGCATTTAGTATTATTGCTGTGGCACAAGAGCAATTTGGAGTAGCGATATTCTGTATGGCAGTTGTAGGAGCTGTACTTGGATTTTTAGTATTCAATGCGAATCCAGCAAAAGTGTTTATGGGAGATACAGGTTCATTAGCTTTAGGTGGAGCCATTGCAGCTGTAGCGATTTTATTAAAACAAGAATTGCTACTTGTAATTATTGGCGGAGTATTCGTAATGGAAACTTTATCGGTTATCATTCAGGTTATTTCATTTAAAACAACAGGAAAACGTGTCTTTAAAATGAGTCCATTACACCATCACTATGAATTATGTGGTTGGTCAGAGTGGCGTGTTGTTGTGACGTTTTGGTCTGCAGGATTTTTATTAGCTGTGTTAGGAATTTATATCGGGGTGTGGATGTAATTGAAAACTGTAACTGAATTTCAAAATAAGAATATTCTTGTATTGGGCATTGCAAAAAGTGGTTATGCGGCAGCTACATTGTTACAAAAGTTAGGGGCAAATGTTATTGTAAATGACGGAAAGCCTTTAGCAGAGAATGTACTTGCTGCAGAATTACAAGCAAAAGGAATGGACGTTGTATGCGGTGGTCATCCTTTAGAATTATTAGAGAGAAATATTTCTCTTGTAGTAAAAAATCCAGGAATCCCGTATTCTAATCCAATATTAGTTGCTGCGAAAGAAAAGCAAATTCCGATTGTTACGGAAGTTGAATTAGCATATCGTATTTCAGAAGCACCATTTGTTGGGATTACGGGGTCTAACGGTAAAACGACGACGACAATGCTGACATTTGAAATGCTAAAAGAAGGACAAAAGCATCCTGTAATTGCAGGGAACATTGGAACTGTAGCGTGTGAAGTAGCACAGGATGCAAAAGAAAATGAAGTTGTAGTTACAGAACTTTCATCGTTTCAATTGATGGGAGTAGAATTGTTCCAACCTAAAATTGCTGCGTTTTTAAATTTATTTGAGGCCCACTTAGACTATCATGGGACGAAGAAAGAATATGGTTTAGCAAAAGCAAATATTTTTAAAAACCAAACAGAAAATGATTATAGTGTAATAAATGCGGATGATGCAGATGTGATGGCTTTGTCTGCGTATTCTAAAGGTCAAAAAATCCTGTTTTCGACAACGAAAGAAATTGAAGATGGTGCGTGTATAAAAGATAACGCTCTTTATTTCAAAGGTGAAAAAGTTATTGAAGTAAGCGATATCGTTTTACCTGGTCAACATAATCTAGAAAATATTTTAGCTGCGATGAGTATTGCGAAATTATTAGGTACTTCTAATGAAGCAATTACGGTCGTGTTAAAACGTTTTACGGGTGTAAAACATCGTTTAGAATATGTAACAACGATTAACAACCGTAAGTTTTATAATGATTCAAAAGCAACGAATATGTTAGCGACTGAGAAAGCACTATCTGCGTTTACACAACCGATTGTGTTACTAGCAGGTGGGCTTGATCGCGGAAATGAATTCGATGATTTAATTCCGTATTTCAAAAATGTAAAAGCGATTGTAACATTTGGACAAACAGCTCCTAAACTAGTAAGAGCGGCAGAAAAAGCGGGATTAGATATAATTGAAAGTGTCGATACTTTAGATGAAGCAGTGGTGAAAGCTTATGCTCATTCTAAAGATGGTGATGTCGTTCTTCTTTCTCCAGCGTGTGCAAGCTGGGATCAATTTAAAACATTTGAAGAAAGAGGAGACATTTTTATACAAGCTGTGCATAAACTTATATAAAGTAAATCAAAACATCAGTAGGCTAACACCTACTGATGTTTTGTTACATAGGGCAAAAGGTTGTGCCTAAAGAGGTGGTGTTTGTGGGTAATGAAGAAAACGCCTGATTTTATTCTCATCATCGTAACACTTTCATTGTTGACAATCGGAATGATTATGGTTTATAGTGCGAGTGCAGTTTGGGCCTCTTATAAAATGGGGGACTCATTCTTTTTTGCAAAAAGACAATTACTGTTTGCGGGTCTTGGTGTAGTAGCTATGTTTTTTATTATGAAAATTGATTATTGGGTGTGGCGTACGTATTCAAAAGTGATTTTGCTAGTTTGCTTCATTCTTCTTATTCTCGTTCTTATTCCTGGAGTAGGTCTTGTTCGAGGAGGAGCACGAAGTTGGATTGGAATCGGGGCATTTTCGATTCAGCCGTCAGAATTTATGAAGTTTGCGATGATTATTTTCTTGGCAAAGTTTTTAGCAGAACGGCAAAAATTGATTACATCTTTTAAACGTGGTTTATTACCGGCTCTTAGTTTTGTGTTTCTTGCTTTTGGGATGATTATGTTACAGCCAGACCTTGGGACAGGAACGGTAATGGTTGGGACATGTATCATTATGATATTCATTTCGGGAGCGAGAGTTTTTCACTTTGCAATGTTTGGTTTGATTGGTGTAGCAGGATTTGTAGGGTTAATTGCATCAGCACCGTATCGAATGAAACGCATTACATCATATTTAGATCCGTGGTCAGATCCGCTCGGGAGTGGATTTCAAATTATCCAATCATTACTTGCAATTGGACCTGGTGGATTATTTGGGCTTGGACTTGGACAAAGTAGACAAAAATTTCTTTATTTACCTGAACCACAAACTGACTTTATATTTGCGATCTTATCCGAGGAATTAGGTTTTATTGGTGGTTCATTTGTGTTATTATTATTTAGTCTATTATTATGGCGCGGGATTCGTATCGCATTAGGAGCGCCAGATTTATATGGTACGTTTTTAGCAGTAGGTATTGTGGCGATGATTGCGATTCAAGTAATGATTAATGTTGGTGTTGTAACAGGACTAATGCCTGTTACGGGTATTACCTTGCCGTTTTTAAGTTATGGTGGATCAAGTTTGACATTAATGTTAATGGCAGTAGGTGTATTATTAAATATAAGTCGCCATTCTCGCTACTAAACCCTGTTTATAAGACAGGGTTTTTCGTATGTGTGTAAAAATGCAATATGTATATAGAAATAAATATAATGGAAATAAGAAAAGAGAAGCGGAGGAGTTAGTAGTGCGTGTATTAGTGAGTGGTGGGGGTACTGGTGGTCATATTTATCCAGCTCTTGCTTTAATTAGAGAAATAAAAAAGTTAAATCCAGAAGCAAGATTTTTATATATTGGTACGGAAAATGGACTAGAGAGTACAATCGTTCCAAAAGCAGGTATACCATTTCAATCTATTGTTATAAGTGGATTTAAACGAAAAATATCATTAGATAATGTGAAAACAGTAATGCGTTTTCTAAAAGGTGTACAGGATAGTAAACGATATATTCGTCGTTTTAATCCGGATATCGTAATTGGAACGGGTGGATATGTATGTGGACCAGTTGTATACGCTGCAGCCAAATTAGGTATTCCAACTATTGTACATGAACAAAATAGTGTACCAGGTGTAACGAACAAGTTTTTAAGCCGTTATGTTGATAAAGTTGCTGTTTGTTTTGAAGCAGCTATAGAGCATTTTCCGGAGTCAAAAGTGGTAATGACAGGTAATCCACGAGCATCAGAGGTAATGGAACAAAATGGAATGAAGGGGAAACGTTCAGTTGGGCTTTCTCTTCCTAAAAAGTCTGTACTTATATTTGGTGGAAGTCGTGGGGCTAGGCCGATTAACGATGCCTTCGTTGAAGCAATTGAACAGTTTGGGAACAAAAGCTACGAAATACTATATGTAACAGGTGAAGTACATTATGACAAAGTGATGGAAGCCGTGAAGCAAAAAGGGAACCCAAGCAATGTTATTATTAAGCCGTTCATTCATAATATGCCAGAGGTACTAACTGGTGTAGACCTTGTTGTTTCAAGGGCTGGGGCAACAACACTTGCAGAATTAACAGCGTTAGGAAAACCAAGTGTGTTAATACCGAGTCCGTATGTAACAAATAATCATCAGGAAAAGAATGCACGTTCAGTTGTTGATAAAGGAGCGGCAAAAATGTTACTTGAAAAAGATTTAACAGCTGAAACGCTTATTCGTGATATTGATGAGATTTTATTAGATGCACAAACATTACAAAATATGAAGCTAGCTGCTAAGCAACTAGGTATTCCAGATGCAGCAAATAAGCTGTATGAAGTAATGAATAAACTTGTAAAAAAATAAAGTGAGGCTTTAATCAGTGGGGAGTGATTCTCTCTCTTTGATTATTACCTTTCACTAATCGGATGTTTACTGGTATCCTCATTCCGCCTAATTTCTTTGTTATCACCTAATTTTGATTTAGGAGCTGTACTGCTCGTAAATAGAGGGATAACGTTAGGTGAACGCCCTGCATATTATTGTCATAAGGAGACTTAATATGGGGGAGATTGTCTATGGAACAATTAGTAAATGAGCTTATAGAAGCAGACGTTGGTCGTGTTTTGGCTAACGAGCCGTTAGCACGTTATACAACTATGAAAATAGGTGGCCCAGCGGATATTTTAATTGTACCAAAGCATGTAGCCGGTATTGAAAAAACATTACAGTTAGTAAAGCAATACAAAACGAAGTGGACTGTAATTGGTCGCGGTTCAAACCTTCTTGTATCTGATCAAGGCATAGAAGGTGTTGTTATTCGTTTAGGAGAAGGATTAGATCACTTAGAGGTCGAAAAACATAAGGTAAGAGTTGGTAGTGGGTATCCTCTTATTAAATTGTCAACTTTACTTAGTCGTCAAGGGTTAGCTGGATTGGAGTTTGCAAGCGGTATTCCAGGAAGTGTCGGTGGTGCAGTATATATGAATGCAGGTGCACATAAATCGGATATATCGAGTGTATTATCGAAGGCTCTCATTCTGTTTGAAGACGGTGCAATTGACTGGTTAACGAATAAAGAACTGGAGTTTTCTTATCGGGCATCTGTATTGCAAACGAAACGTCCTGGTATTGTTTTAGAGGCGGTGTTTCAATTACAGGCGGGGAAACGTGAAGAAATTGTACGTAGCATGCAAAATAATAAAGATTACCGCCGTGAAACGCAACCATGGAATCACCCGTGTGCAGGAAGTGTATTTCGGAATCCAATCCCACATTTTGCAGGAGATTTAGTAGAAAAAGCAGGGCTTCGTGGCTATAGGATTGGTGGAGCTCAAATTTCTGAAATGCATGGCAATTTTATTGTTAATACTGGGGGAGCTTCAGCGCAAGATGTATTGTCTTTAATTGAATTAATAAAACATACAATTAAGGATAAATTTGATGTAGATATGCACACAGAAGTAGAAATCATTGGAAGATAACGGTTATTCGTTCCGCTCATTATCATTTATGTTATAATAAGAAGATAAGAACGGCATGAGGAACATGCCGTTCTTTATGTTACATAGGGGGATCGTACATGAATAATAGTAAAGTGATTAAACTACAAGATCGTGTACCAAAATTGAAAAATCAAAAGAAAAAAAACAAAAAAAATGTTAATCATCGATTGATTTTATACATATCAATTTTATTTTTATTAGTGCTCTTTTTAATTTATTTTCGGTCTCCGCTTAGTAATATAAAAAAGATTAGTGTGTTTGGAAATCACTATATGACGGATGAACAAGTAATGAAGGATTCAGGCGTGACATATGATACAAGTTATTTCCGAGTGACAGCACATAAAGCTGAAGAAAACTTAACGAAGCGAAAAGAAATTAAAGCAGTAAATGTAAAAAAACGTTTTCCAAACAATATTGATATTCATATCGAAGAATATTTAACGATTGGTTATATAAATAAAGAGGGAAAATTACAACCGTTATTAGAGAATGGAAAAACGCTTGATGTACTACCTAATGGAAAACTTCCTGTTGCAGCACCGATTTTCGAACCTTTTAAAGAAGAGAAAATGAAGGAGTTAATCGCTGAACTAGAAAAATTAACACCAGCTATTTTAAAATCTATTTCGGAGATTCGCTATTCACCAACGAATGCGAATGAAGATCATCTTACTTTATATATGAATGAAGGTTATGAAGTGAGCACTACAATTCAAAATTTCGCAAAACGTATGGAAGCCTATCCGCTTATTTTAAAAACAATTGAGCCAGGTAAGAAGGTATTAATTGACTTAGAAGTAGGTGCATATACGAAAGAATTAGGTGCGGAAGAAAAAAAAGAATAGAATGGTAGTTTTCGTTACTTATAGCAGAAAAAACGAAACGAATGTTCTATTATGTGTATACGAATTTAGAAGAATGGTTCATTTGATGAAAAATATGTAAAAATTCTTAGATTCATACTAGTATTGGTACAAGTTTCACTTTTCTATGAGTACATCTTAGTGTAGACTTATACTTGGCGGTAAACTTTACACTCGAAATAGAATTATTTCAAGATAAGCAGTTATTCATAGTTTACTGCGATATTCTTAATTGAATGCTAAATAAAAATAAGAAAAATATAGGGTTAAAAAAGGGAAACGTATAAAGACGTTGAATATTTTTCTTATAAATAGTAAAGTTGCGATTGTTGTTCCATATATTGAGTTGTATGGTATAAATAAAGAAGGAGGTGCCAAAGAATGAACAGCAATGAAATATATGTTAGTCTTGACATCGGTACATCCAATGTTAAAGTCATCATTGGTGAAATGGTTAATGACAGCTTAAACATTATTGGTGTTGGAAATGTAAAATCAAATGGTTTAAAGAAGGGATCGATAGTTGATATAGACGAGACTGTTCGATCAATTAAAAAAGCAATTGAACAAGCTGAGCGCATGGTGGGAATCCACATTGAGCAAGTTGTAGTAGGTGTCAATGCAAACCAGGTACAGCTACTTCCTTGTCACGGAGTAGTCGCTGTTTCAAATGAAGATCGTGAAATCGGGAATGAAGATGTCTTACGCGTTCTAGATGCAGCACAAGTTGTGTCAATTGCTCCAGAACGTGAGTTTATTGATGTGGTACCTCGACAGTTCATCGTAGACGGTCTTGACGAGATTAACGATCCACGCGGGATGATCGGTGTAAGATTAGAAATGGAAGGTACACTTATTACAGGCTCGAGAACTTTACTACATAACCTACTTCGTTGTGTAGAAAAAGCAGGTCTTGAAATTGTTGATATTTGTCTTCAACCTTTAGCGGCTGCAACAGTTGCAATATCTTCAGATGAAAAAAATAGAGGAGTAGCCCTTGTTGATATGGGGGGAGGATCTACAACTTTATCTATTTTTAAAGATGGAGAGTTACAAGCGACAAGCGTATTACCATTAGGTGGAGACCATATAACGAAAGATATTGCGATTGGGTTGAAAACTTCAACAGAAAATGCAGATCAAATTAAGTTGAAATATGGACATGCTTTTTATGATACAGCATCTGAAGAAGAGATGTTTACGGTTCCTATTATGGGAAGTGATCAAACAGAACAATATTCTCAGTTGGAATTATCGGATATAATAGAGGCTCGTGTAGAGGAAATTTTAATGTTTGTTCAAGATGAAGTGCGTAAGTTAGGAGTAAAGCAAGTGGCTTCTGGTTATGTACTAACTGGCGGAATTGCTTCTATGCCAGGTGTTCTTGATCTTGCATATGATATTTTACATGAAAATGTTCGTGTAGCAACTCCTGATTATATTGGTGTGCGTGAGCCCCAATATACAAGTGGAGTTGGATTAATTAAACATTCTTATCAAAAAGCTAAATTACGTGGGAAAAATGTGCAGGAAAAGCAAGAGCATTTTGAACCAGTACCAGCACCAGCACCAACGCCGGTACAACAGCAACCCACGAAACAAAAAACTCGTAATCAAAACAATAATAATCAAAATGATGACCGCATGATGTCAAAAGTAAAACGTGTATTCCGTTATTTATGGGATTAAAATTGGACACGAAAAATGAGGTTCTAGGGGGATTTCGACATGTTAGAGTTTGATACTACTCAAGATCAATTAGCGAATATAAAAGTTATCGGTGTCGGCGGTGGCGGAAACAATGCTGTAAACCGTATGATTGAACACGGTGTACAAGGTGTAGACTTTATCGCTGTGAACACTGATGCACAAGCATTAAATCTATCAAAAGCTGAAACAAAAATGCAAATTGGTGGAAAATTAACGCGTGGACTTGGTGCAGGCGCAAACCCTGAAGTAGGGAAAAAAGCTGCAGAAGAAAGTAAAGAACAGATCCAAGAAGCACTTCGTGGTGCGGATATGGTCTTCGTAACTGCCGGTATGGGCGGTGGAACTGGAACTGGTGCAGCTCCAGTTGTTGCTCAAGTTGCAAAAGAATTAGGTGCTTTAACAGTAGGTGTTGTAACACGTCCATTTACTTTTGAAGGACGTAAGCGTGCGACGCAAGCAGCATCTGGTATTGCAGCATTTAAAGAAAATGTAGATACTCTTATTGTAATTCCAAACGATCGCTTATTAGAGATTGTTGATAAAAATACGCCAATGTTAGAAGCATTCCGTGAAGCTGATAACGTATTACGTCAAGGTGTTCAAGGTATTTCGGATTTAATTGCAACGCCAGGTTTAATTAACTTAGACTTTGCAGACGTAAAGACAATTATGTCTAATAGAGGTTCTGCTTTAATGGGTATTGGTTCTGGTAATGGGGAAAATCGTGCTGCAGAAGCTGCGAAAAAAGCGATTTCTAGCCCATTACTAGAAACATCTATTGATGGAGCTCAAGGTGTTATCATGAACATTACGGGTGGCGCTAACTTAAGCTTATATGAAGTACAAGAAGCGGCAGACATCGTAGCTTCAGCTTCAGATCCAGAAGTAAATATGATCTTCGGTTCTGTTATTAACGAAGGATTAAAAGATGATATCGTTGTAACTGTAATTGCAACTGGTTTTGATGATAGCATTGCAACTCAACCACCAAAACCAATTATTCGTCCGAATGCGAACCACACGCAACAACAGCAACAACCAGTAGCTCAACCTTCAAAACAGCGTGAAGTAAAACGTGAAATGAAGCGTGAAGAGCCAGTTGTACATGAGCGTCATTCAGATTCAGATGATATCGATATTCCAGCATTTTTACGTAACCGTCGTAGACGATAAAAAAAGGAGCTTTCATGCTCCTTTTTATTTTTTATGGAAAAGACCTGCTAAGCAGGTCTTTTTTTATTTCGTATATTTCAATATATTTTGTTTGTGAAAATAAGAGTATATCATTCTATGAATTTGTACTTTTATTTTTTACCGACAGATTATGTCTAGAAATCACAAAATAACAAAAAAACACCTCCGCAAATTGACACACTTTCCTATTGGATATGCATTATACTAGTCTCAACTTGAAAAAAGAGGTGAATTGTTTGGTTGTTTACGCCGACGTTGTTTGGTTGTTAAACGCCTGCATTGATTTTCTTTTGCTTTTATTAACAGCTACCGTGTTAAAAAAGAAAATCAAAAGATGGAGGCTTGTGTTAGGGGCATTTATAGGTTCAACTATTGTTATTTTTGCCTTTACTCCTTTTGCTTCTATGATGACACATCCAATTATGAAACTACTGTACTCGTTACTTATTGTGTATACAGCATTTGGGTTTACGACATTTAGAAATTATGCACAAACTGTTTTTACTTTTTACTTTGTAACCTTTATGGTTGGCGGAGGATTAATTGGAACCCATTTCTTTTTGCAAACGAATGAAATGGTAAATGGATTGGTTCAATCTCAGTCAATTTCTTACGGTGATCCAATTAGTTGGTTATTTGTTATTTTTGGTTTTCCAGTAATTTATTATTTTTCTAAAAAGCGTATTGAAAGCGTAGAGGTCACGAAAATACACTATGATCAAATTGTGAAAGTAAAAATTCAATTAGCCGAAGAAGAACTAGAACTCGCAGGTCTTATTGACAGTGGGAACCAACTTTATGACCCATTAACAAAAACACCTGTTATGATTATGCATGTTTCCTCATTAGAACATTGCTTACCATCTTGGTTAACAGAACAAATTTATTCCAAAACAGAAATTCCTCAAATACCAGAAAATGATTCTGGTTGGGCGACCAAATTACGCTTAATTCCTTTCCGTGCAGTAGGAGTAGAGAGTCAATTTTTGTGGGCAATTAAGCCTGACAGTGTGCAAGTTGACCATGAAGGTAGTTCTATTGTTGTAAACAAAGTATTAATTGGATTAAATACACAACAGCTGTCTACTAATGGGGAGTATCAATGTATCGTGCATCCAAAAATGTTGATTTCGCAAAAAATGGTAATCGCTTAATAAATGAGAGGCGGGATAATATGATGAAATTAAAATTTTATTTAGTATACCTTTGGTATAAAGTATTGCTGAAATTAGGAATTAAGACCGATGAAATTTATTATATTGGTGGAAGTGAAGCGTTGCCACCACCGTTAACAAAAGAAGAAGAGGAAGTTCTTTTGAATAAATTGCCAAAAGGAGATCAGGCAGCAAGGTCATTACTTATTGAACGTAACTTAAGGCTCGTTGTATATATAGCAAGAAAGTTTGAAAATACAGGGATAAATATTGAAGATTTGATTAGTATAGGAACAATCGGCCTTATTAAAGCGGTAAATACATTTAATCCAGAAAAGAAAATAAAATTAGCAACATATGCATCGCGTTGTATAGAAAATGAAATTTTAATGCATTTACGTCGAAATAACAAAAATCGTTCGGAAGTTTCTTTTGATGAACCACTAAACATTGATTGGGATGGGAATGAACTGTTATTGTCTGACGTGTTAGGTACAGATGATGATATTATTACAAAAGATTTAGAAGCTACTGTAGATCGTCACCTTTTAATGAAAGCATTACACCAATTAAATGATCGTGAAAAACAAATTATGGAACTTCGGTTTGGGCTTGCTGGAGGAGAGGAAAAGACGCAAAAAGATGTGGCTGATATGCTTGGGATTTCACAGTCATACATTTCGCGTTTAGAAAAAAGAATTATAAAAAGATTACGAAAAGAATTTAATAAAATGGTGTAAAGAATAAGACCAGCCGTTATGTAGGCTGGTCTTATTCTATTTAGTTGTATTAGGAAAGATAATTTAAATAATAAATCGTGAAAAAACCACATGCATAAAATCCCCTTCAAAGGAAATACTTTACACTGTACAGCAACTCCCGATAGGAGGGAACACTTTGACGAGAAACAAAGTAGAAATTTGCGGTGTTGATACAGCTAAACTTCCAGTATTAAAAAATGAAGAGATGCGTAAATTATTTCGTGAAATGCAAAGTGGAGAGATAAGCGCAAGAGAAAAATTAGTGAATGGAAACTTACGTCTTGTACTGAGCGTCATCCAAAGATTTAATAACAGAGGAGAATATGTTGACGATTTATTTCAAGTTGGTTGCATCGGACTTATGAAATCAATTGATAATTTTGATTTAGGCCAAAATGTAAAATTTTCAACGTATGCTGTGCCGATGATTATTGGGGAAATACGCAGATATTTGCGTGATAATAATCCGATTCGCGTATCGCGCTCATTGCGAGATATTGCGTATAAAGCTTTGCAAGTAAGAGAAAAATTGATTGCAGAAAATTCAAAAGAACCAACAGCAATGGATATTGCAAAAGTGCTAGAAGTAACTCATGAAGAGATAGTATTTGCTTTAGATGCGATTCAAGATCCAGTTTCATTATTTGAACCGATTTATAATGATGGGGGAGATCCTATCTTTGTTATGGATCAGTTAAGTGATGAAAAACAAAAGGACGAGCAGTGGGTTGAAGAATTAGCATTGAAAGAAGGAATGAAGCGTTTAAATGATAGAGAGAAAATGATTATTAGAAAACGTTTCTTCCAAGGAAAGACACAGATGGAAGTTGCAGAAGAAATTGGGATTTCCCAAGCGCAAGTATCACGTTTAGAGAAGTCAGCCATTAAACAAATGAATAAAACGATTCAAGGATAAGGTCTCACCAATTATGGTGAGACCTTTTTATATGTAATATGGTTTGTGCTCATAGTAGGGGATTAGTGTTCATATAATGAAACTAGCATGGTGTTTCGTATAGGTGGCTTCCTGTAAATATGAGAAACAGTTTCCAATTTGTCATATAAGGGAGAGGATAAAAATGGTGATACGAATTTCAGAGTTACAGATGAAGGATGTTATAAATATTTCAGATGGAAAAAGGATTGGGAATATTGGAGATATTGAAATTGATATGAACACAGGGAAAATTTGTTCTGTTATTATTTCCAAACAGACACGTATGCTAGGTATTTTTGGAAAAGATGTTGAGATTGTAATTCCTTGGAAGGAAATTGTGAAAATTGGGGAAGATGTCATACTTGTAAGAGTAAATCCTGTTAATTCTGTAACAGAATCAATACAAACACCGACAATTTCATAAAGAATATTACAAATTCCTCTTTTTTTTCTGTTAGGATTATGAAAAAATAAAAGTATGGTAAAATAGACAGGAAGTACCATGCTTTTTTCTGTTATTTTAATTAAAAGGAGCCGCTTTATTATGAGAGAACCATTTAAATATGTGGACGGTATACTGTATTTACAAGCGTGGAAAGAACTTGGAAACATTACTGCTGGATTTACGACAAAAGATGGTGGGATAAGTACGGGCTCCTTTCATGCGATGAATTTAGGATTACATGTGAATGATATCGTGGAGAACGTTCATGAAAACAGACGCATTTTAGCAAATAAGTTACAAAAACCATTAGAAAACTGGATTTGCTCTGAACAAGTTCATGCTCATCATGTTGAAAAAGTAGGGCAACAGGAAAAGGGAAGTGGTGTCTATTCATATGAGGACGGCATTTCAAAAACAGATGGCATTTATACGAGTAATGAAGATGTTCTGTTAACGTCTTGTTACGCGGATTGTGTTCCGCTCTATTTTTATGCACCATCACATGGTATGATAGGACTTGCGCATGCTGGATGGAAAGGCACTGTACAAGAGATTGCAAAGGAAATGATTCAAAAGTGGAATGCAGAAGGTATTTCAAGTGATGAAATTCATGTTGCAATTGGGCCGTCGATCGGATCTTGTTGTTATGTTGTGGATGATCGTGTATTAACAGCAGCACAGGAAGTAGTTAGCGGTGCTGTTCCTCATCAAAAAATTTCTGACGGGCAGTACGCAATTAATTTAAAAGAAATTAATCGTATATTATGTGTACAAGCAGGCATAAAAGAAGAGCATATTGTAATGTCATCTCTTTGTACAAGCTGTGAAGAGCAACTATTTTTCTCTCATCGTCGTGATCAAGGTAAGACAGGAAGAATGTTGAGTTTCATAGGTTTTAAGGAGGAAGGAAGCAAGTGACAGTACAAGAAAATTTAGTAATTGTAAATGAAGCTATTAAAGAATCTTGCGCTCGAGCTGGACGTTCGTTGCAAGATATTAAACTTGTTGCAGTTACAAAAACTGTAGGGATTGAAAAAACAAACGAAGTAATTGAAGCTGGAATTATCGATTTAGGTGAAAATAGAAATGAAGGTTTCTTACAGAAATACGAGCATTTCGGTTCAAAAGTTAATTGGCACTTTATTGGCTCATTACAAACGAGAAAAGTAAAAGAAATCATTAATGAAATTGATTATTTACATTCGTTAGATCGTCTTTCGCTGGCGAAAGAAATTCAGAAACGTGCTGATAAGAAAGTGAAATGCTTTATTCAAGTGAAAACCTCATCTGAAGAATCGAAGCAAGGATTGGCAATAGAAGAGGTTGTTTCTTTTATTCAAAGTTTGCAAGAATTCGATAAAATTGAAGTGGTTGGACTAATGACGATGGCTCCATTTACAGAAGAAGAGGAAGAAATCAGACGCTGTTTTAAGGAATTACGTATGCTGCAAACAGAGGTGCAGGAGCTAGAGTTATTACATGCGCCATGTAAAGAATTATCAATGGGAATGTCCAACGATTATACAATTGCAATTGAAGAAGGGGCTACATATATTCGTTTGGGAACGATTTTAGTAGGAAAAGCGTAAAAGGAAGGAGAATCTTATTATGAGTTGGTCAAAAGTAAAATACTTCTTTTTTGATACACCGGAAGAAAAAGAAGCAGCTCAATATGGTTATGAAAAGGAGCAAACAGACATGAAAAAGCAGCAAGATCCACCAGAACAACAAGACGTTACGTTTCCGAAAGCGCAACCGAAGCAAAATGTTGTGAGTATTGAAACAGCAAAACAATCTTCAAAAGTTGTTTTATTAGAACCACGCACATATTCGGAAGCACAAGGGATTGCGGACCACTTAAAAGGTAGACGAGCTGTTGTAATTAATTTGCAGAGAATGTCTACTGATCAAGCGGTACGTATCGTTGACTTTTTAAGTGGTACTGTATACGCTATAGGCGGGGACATTCAAAAAATAGGGCCGAAAACATTTATGTGTACACCTGAAAATGTAGATATTGTTGGTGCGATTTCAGAGTTATTCGGTGAAGAAGAAGAAACAAATATAAAGAGGTGGTAATACGCCATGACAACAGTTTTTATAGTGTTAAGTTATGCTATCGAGATTTACTCGTGGGCACTTATTATTTACATTCTCCTATCATGGTTTCCTGGTGCAAAGGAATCATCTTTTGGAGAGTTCCTGGCACGTATTTGTGAACCGTATTTAGAACCATTCCGCCGCTTTATTCCGCCGCTTGGAATGATTGATATTTCTCCAATCGTTGCGATCTTTGCGTTGAAACTTGCTAAAACTGGTTTGTTCAGTTTATTAAGCTATTTCTTATAGTAAGAAGGTAAATACATGAGCATCTACGAACATTTTAGGCCTGATGAGGAGGTCTTTGTGGATAAAGTGCTAGAGTGGAAGCGAGCGGCGGAGTACCATCAAGTGAAGTTAACGGATTTTCTTGATCCTAGGCAACAACAAATTGTTTCTATGGTAATAGGACAAGGTGATGTTGCTGTACAATTTGGTGGTGCAACGCCTAATGCAGAGCGTAAAAGAGCACTTATTTATCCAGACTATCTAGAATTAAATGAAGAAGAATTTCAAGTAGAAGTATTAGAAATTGACTATCCTTCCAAGTTTTATACGCTAGAACATAGGCAAATATTAGGTACATTTATGTCTCTTGGTTTAACAAGAGAAAAATGTGGTGATATTTTGCTGCAAGAAAATCGTGCCCAAATTGTAGTTGCGAAAGAAATTGTATCGTATATTGAGATGAACTTACAATCAATAGGGAAAGTAAAAGTCTCTTTAGCGTCAGTGCAAGGAGAACAAATTCTACAGATAGATGAAACGTGGGGAGAGAAATCTGGAACGGTTTCTTCACTTCGTTTAGATGTTATGTTAGCTGAAATGTTACATTTATCTAGACAGAAAGTAAAACCTTTCATAAAAAATGGTTTAGTAAAAGTCAATTGGAAAACAGTGGAGCAAACTTCTTATGAATGCTATCCAGGAGATGTTTTTTCTGTTAGAGGATATGGCCGAAGTAAATTATTTTCTGTAGAAGGTAGAACAAAACGCGACAAATGGAGAATTTTGTATGGTATACTAAAATGATTGGTTTTTTAGAAGGAAATCCTCCTATTTTGTCGAAGAAAAGATATAATTGAAAGAGGAAATTTAGATAACTACTTGGAGGTGGCGTTGTGCCGTTAACACCATTAGATATTCATAACAAAGAATTTGGTCGCGGATTCCGTGGCTATGATGAAGATCAAGTAAATGAGTTTCTTGATCAAATTATCAAAGATTATGAATTGGTCATTCGTGAGAAAAAAGCTTTAGAAGAAAAAGTTGCGCAGTTAGAAGGGAAGTTAGATCATTTCTCTAATATTGAAGATACGTTAAACAAATCTATCGTCGTTGCACAAGAAGCAGCGGAAGAAGTAAAACGTAATGCGCAAAAAGAAGCGAAATTAATTGTGCGTGAAGCTGAAAAGAATGCTGATCGTATTATTAACGAAGCATTAGTAAAATCAAGAAAAGTTGCTTTTGATATTGAAGAGCTAAAGAAACAAGCGAAAGTATTCCGAACTCGTTTCCGTATGTTATTAGAAACACAGCTTGAGATGTTAAACAACGATGATTGGGATAAACTAATTGAATTAGAAGACGAAGTAGATGAACTGTTGAAAAAAGAAGAAACAGTGTAAGCTTGACGTTTTTCTCATTATTACATATAATTTTAAACAACATATTTATTAAGAAAAACGAAGATAGGGATAAGTACCTTTTCAAACCTTATATAGCGAACTGAGGATGGTGTAAGCTCAGGATAAGGAGATAGTGGGAATATCACCCTGGAGTTCCGCGCTGAACAAATAGAGTAAGCGTAGGCGTGTATTCGCGTTAAGAATATAAAGAGGATTCTATACATATGTATATGATCTACTAGGGTGGTACCGCGGGAGACTTTCTCGTCCCTTTTTGGGATGAGAAGGTCTCTTTTTTATTCCGTTTTTTAAGTGTTTCTTTTATACATGTAAGGAGGAATTGAGCATGGAGTACAAAAATACATTACTGATGCCAAAAACAGAGTTCCCAATGCGTGGGAATTTACCAAAACGTGAGCCTGCAATGCAAGAAAAATGGGCTGAAATGAATATTTACGAAAAAGTACAAGAACATACAAAAGGACGTCCTTTATTTGTATTGCATGATGGACCTCCATATGCGAATGGTGACATTCATATGGGACATGCATTAAATAAAGTATTAAAAGACTTTATTGTTCGTTATAAATCAATGACTGGTTTTAGTGCGCCATATGTTCCAGGATGGGATACGCACGGTTTACCAATTGAACAAGCTTTAACAAATAAAGGTGTAAAACGTAAAGAAATGACAGTTGCTGAGTTCCGTAAGTTATGTGCAGAGTATGCATATGAACAAGTAGAACGTCAACGTGAACAATTTAAGCGTCTAGGTGTACGTGCAGATTGGGATAATCCATATATTACTTTAGAGCCAGCTTATGAAGCACAACAAATCAAAGTGTTTGGTGACATGGCGAAAAAAGGTTATATCTATAAAGGTCAAAAACCAGTTTACTGGTCTCCAACGAGTGAATCTGCTTTAGCGGAAGCTGAAATTGAATATCAAGATAAAAAATCAGCATCTATTTACGTAGCATTCCCTGTAAAAGATGGAAAGAACGTATTAGAAGGTGATGAAAAGTACATCATTTGGACAACGACACCTTGGACATTACCTGCAAACTTAGGTATTTCTGTTCACCCAGAGCTTGAATATAGCATTGTAAAAGTAAACGATGAGAAATATATCATTGCTTCTGAGCTGTTTGAGACAGTTGCAAAAACGTTAGAGTGGGAAAATGCTGAAGTTGTGAAAACAGTAAAAGGTAGCGAACTTGAGTACACAGTTGCAAAACATCCATTCTACGATCGTGATTCATTAGTTATGCTAGGAGACCACGTAACAACAGATGCAGGTACAGGTTGTGTTCATACAGCACCAGGACACGGGGAAGATGACTTCGTTGTTGGTAAAAAGTATGGATTAGAAGTACTTTGCCCAGTCGATGATAAAGGTGTATTAACAAATGAGGCACCTGGATTTGAAGGCTTATTCTATGATAAAGCTAATAAACCAATTACAGAAAAATTAGAAGAAGTAGGCGCGTTACTGAAACTAACATTCATTACACATTCATACCCACATGATTGGAGAACGAAAAAACCAATTATTTTCCGTGCGACAGCACAGTGGTTTGCATCTATTGAAGCATTCCGTAAAGAATTAATAGAAGCTGTAGCAGAAACAAAATGGGTACCAGCATGGGGAGAAACTCGTCTTCATAATATGGTTCGTGACCGTGGTGACTGGTGTATTTCTCGTCAGCGTGCATGGGGTGTGCCAATTCCGGTATTCTATGCTGAGAATGGTGATCCAATTATTACGGATGAAACAATTAACCATGTAGCAGATTTATTCCGTGAACACGGTTCTAACGTATGGTTCGAGCGTGAAGCGAAAGATCTATTACCAGAAGGATTTACACATCCAGGTAGCCCAAATGGCGAATTCCGTAAAGAAACAGACATCATGGATGTATGGTTCGATTCAGGTTCTTCTCACCAAGCGGTATTAGAAGAGCGCGAAGATTTACAGCGTCCAGCTGATTTATATTTAGAAGGATCTGACCAGTATCGTGGTTGGTTTAACTCTTCATTATCAACAGCAGTTGCTGTAACAGGTAAAGCTCCATATAAAGGCGTACTAAGTCACGGTTTCGTACTAGATGGTGAAGGACGTAAGATGAGTAAGTCGATTGGAAACATTGTCGTACCGAAGAAAATTATGGATCAATTAGGCGGAGACATTTTACGCTTATGGGTATCTTCTGTTGACTATCAATCTGACGTACGTATTTCAGATGATATTTTAAAACAAGTAGCAGAAGTGTATCGTAAAATCCGTAACACATTCCGTTTCTTATTAGGAAACTTAGACGACTTTAAGCCAAGTGAAAATGCAGTAGCTGTAGCTGAACTTCGTGAAGTAGATCGTTACATGTTAGTGAAATTAAATGACTTAATTACAAAAGTTAAAGAAGCATATGAGACATACGACTTCGCTGCTGTGTATCATGCAATTCATAACTTCTGTACAATTGATTTAAGTTCATTCTATTTAGACTTTGCAAAAGACATTTTATATATTGAAGGTGCAAACCACGAAGATCGTCGTGCGATTCAAACTGTATTATATGATGTTCTTGTTGCGTTAACGAAACTTGTAACACCAATCTTACCGCATACAGCTGATGAAGTATGGCCATACATTCCAGGCGTAACAGAAGAAAGTGTACAATTAACTGATATGCCAGAAGCTGTACAATTAGATGATGCGGAAGCGTTAAAAACAAAATGGGATGCATTTATGACATTACGTGATGACGTGTTAAAAGCACTAGAAGTAGCTCGTAATGAAAAAGTAATCGGTAAGTCATTAAATGCAAGCATTACGCTATATCCAACTGCAGAAATGAAAGCTATGTTAGAGTCTATTAGCGAAGACTTAAAGCAATTATTCATCGTTTCTGAGTATAAACTTGGTGGTATGATGGATGAAGCGCCAGCAGATGCACCGAAGTATGAACATACAGCGGTTGTTGTTGCTCAAGCAACTGGTGAAACATGTGAACGTTGTTGGGTAGTTTCAGAAACAATTGGTAAAGATGCTGAACATGAAACATTATGTGAGCGTTGTGCAACAGTTGTTAAAGAAAACTATGTAAAATAATAAAAAAAGCTGACTGCTATTGATGCAGTCAGTTTTTTTGTTTATGGCATATCAAAATCACTTTCAGACTCTTTCCTGTGAAGGAAAAATGTGTGTGAGGTAAGCAAATAAATTTCGGACACACTAACTGTACATTACAGCTAGGAGGAATGTACACGTGAATGAAATTTACATGGAAATAAAAGAAGAATTGCAATTGATGAGAAAAGAGTTGCAAGAGAGACTAGCTAAAGAAGTAATGCACAAATATGATGTCGAGTTCAGCCAAGAGCTTGGATATGAAATTAAGGAAGAGATAAAGAAAAAATTGCTATTACATGATATAAAAGAGGATTTAAAGGATGTAGAACGCGCATTATTTAAAATGGAAATAGACATGTATGGTATTTGTGAAGAGACGGGGAGATTAATTTCGACAAAGCAAATGAAGACAATGCCGACTGCCCGTACGATTCATGAATTCTTTTATGAAAAGGTAAATGTATGAATACGCACAACGATATTATATTACCTTTTTTTAATTTATTTTATTCTTCTATAAAGGTTCATTGTGAAAAGGTAGCAGCTATGCTAAAATTTTGAGGTACACTGTCTTTGTGGGGGAAATGAAAATGATATATTATGTAATAGCGTTATTCGTCATTGCTATCGATCAAATATCGAAGTGGTTAATTGTAAAGAACATGGAATTGGGTACGAGTATTCCGATTATCGACAATGTATTATACATAACATCACATCGAAATAGAGGCGCTGCTTGGGGTATTTTAGAAAATAAAATGTGGTTCTTCTACATTATTACAGTTGTTTTTGTAGTGTTTATTGTATTTTATATGAAAAAGTATGCGAAAACAGACAAACTTCTAGGTATTTCGTTAGGCCTAATTTTGGGCGGGGCAATTGGTAACTTTATTGATCGTGTATTTAGACAAGAAGTAGTGGATTTCATTCACGTGTATATTTTCTCGTACAACTATCCAGTATTCAATATAGCTGATTCAGCATTATGTATTGGTGTTGTATTAATTATTATTCAAACATTATTAGAAGGCAAGAAAGCGAAGGAGTAATTGAATGAGTGAAGTAGTACAAGTAACAGTTGCAGCAGAGCAAAAAAATGAGCGAATTGATAAATTCGTTGCAGGGATAAATAACGAATGGTCACGTACGCAAGTGCAGCAATGGATTAAAGATGACGTTGTGACAGTAAACGGGAAAGCGGTAAAAGGGAATTATAAAGTAAAAGAAGAAGATGAAATTACAGTAACAATTCCTGAACCAGAAGAGTTAGATATTCAACCAGAGGATTTAAATTTAGAAATTTATTATGAAGATGCAGATGTGCTTGTTGTAAATAAGCCACGTGGTATGGTTGTACATCCAGCACCAGGGCATACAAGTGGTACACTTGTAAATGGCCTTATGCATCATTGTACAGACTTATCAGGCATTAACGGTGTAATGCGTCCAGGTATCGTGCATCGTATTGATAAAGATACATCTGGACTATTAATGGTTGCTAAAAATGATATGGCACATGAATCGCTTGTGAATCAGCTTGTAGCAAAAACAGTAACGAGACGTTACAAAGCGATTGTACACGGTGTGATTCCGCATGATAAGGGAACGATTGATGCTCCGATTGCTCGTGATAAGAAAGAGCGTCAAAGTATGACAGTTGATGAAAATGGTAAGAACGCTGTTACGCACTTCCAAGTGTTAGAACGCTTTAAAGACTTTACACTTGTAGAATGTCGCTTAGAAACGGGACGTACGCACCAAATTCGTGTTCATATGAAATATATTGGCTATCCACTTGCAGGAGATCCGAAGTATGGTCCGAAGAAAACGTTAGATATGAATGGACAAGCACTTCATGCGGGTATTTTAGGCTTTGATCATCCTCGTACGGGTGAATATATTCAGTTTGAGGCACCGATTCCAGAAGTGTTTGAAGACGCATTAAATATTTTACGAAAATAGTATTGACAAATCATAAGAAAATTGAGATACTGACAACAGTTAAATAATGATCCTTTAACACAGCCCCGTGAGGTTGAGAAGGTAACGGTTTGAAATACTTAGGGTATGTTGTACCCTTTTTTCAAAAGTCCTCTCGCACACGCTGAGAGGACTTTTTTTATACCATTACTCTCACGCAAGAAAAAAGCTTGGAGGTGTAGAGCATGCAAGAGAAAGCTGTCGTTTTAGATGACCAAATGATTCGCCGCGCTTTAACACGAATTAGTCATGAAATCGTGGAACGAAATAAAGGTGTCGATAATTGTGTTCTTGTCGGAATTAAAACTCGTGGAATTTTTATTGCACAACGTTTGGCAGAACGAATTGGTCAAATTGAAGGAAAAGAAATGGAAGTTGGAGAGTTAGACATTACGTTATATCGTGATGATTTAACACTACAATCGAAAAATAAAGAACCACTTGTAAAAGGTTCTGATATCCCTGTAGATATTACGAAGAAAAAAGTTATCCTTGTGGATGACGTATTATATACAGGAAGAACAGTTCGAGCAGCAATGGATGCTCTTATGGATTTAGGTAGACCATCTCAAATCCAATTGGCGGTTCTTGTTGATAGAGGTCATCGCGAATTACCAATTCGCGCTGATTATGTAGGGAAGAATATTCCAACATCAAGTGAAGAGCGTATCGAAGTTGATTTGCAAGAGACAGATCAACAAGATCGAGTAAGCATATACGATAAGTAAAGCCCTTTTAAATGTAGTCCTGTGAGGCTGCCAAAGGGTCTTGGCTTTCATATGTCAAATTTGGCATACGAAAGTGTAGGACTCTTTGTGCACAGGCACAAAGAGTTTTTTTATTGTAAAGATTTAAACTGAAGGAGGATGTAACAATGGAACAAAAGCCAGTGTTAGACGTTAATGAAGTACCGAAACCGGGAAAATGGTTATTTTTAAGTATACAACATTTGTTCGCGATGTTTGGATCAACAGTGCTTGTTCCGTTTTTAACAGGATTGAATCCATCAGTAGCATTAATATCAAGTGGATTAGGAACGTTAGCATTCCTTCTTATAACGAAAGGTCAAGTACCTGCTTATCTAGGATCATCATTCGCCTTTATCGCACCGATTATAACAGCGAAAACGGCAGGTGGACCGGGAGCGGCAATGCTTGGTGGTTTGCTAGCAGGACTTGTGTACATCTTAATCTCACTCGGAATTAAGAAATCAGGATCAGAGTGGATTATGAAATTACTACCACCAATCGTAGTTGGTCCAGTAGTAATGGTAATCGGTCTAGCTTTAGCACATACAGCAGTTAACATGGCGATGAACGGTGCGGATGGCAAATATAGCTTTACACACTTTTCAGTAGCGTTAGTAACATTAGCAATTACAATTATATGCTCGATATTTGGAAGAGGATTTTTCAGTATCATACCAGTGTTACTTGGCATTATCGGCGGATATATCTTCGCTTACTTCCAAGGGCTAGTAGACTTAAAGCCGGTAGCTGAGGCAAAATGGTTTGTTGTACCAGATTTCACAGTACCATTTGTAACATACACACCAGAGTTTTCATGGAAGATTGTACTCTTGATGGTACCAGTTGCACTAGTAACAATATCAGAACATATCGGACATCAAATTGTTCTTGGAAATGTTATTAAAAGAGATTTAATTGAAAAACCAGGTTTACACCGTTCAATCTTCGGTGACGGAGTAGCAACATTAATCGCGTCACTAATCGGTGGGCCACCGAATACAACGTATGGTGAAAACATCGGTGTGCTAGCAATTACGAGAGCATACAGTGTATACTTATTCATCGGTTCAGCAGTATTCGCAATCATGTTCGGATTTATCGGTAAGATTTCTGCACTGATTCATTCGATCCCAACACCAGTTATGGGTGGTGTATCAATCTTACTATTCGGTGTAATCGCATCAAGCGGATTACGCATGATGGTAGATGATAAAACAGATTTAAGTGACAAACGAAACTTAATGATTGCATCAGTAATATTAGTAATCGGTATTGGTGGAGCGGTACTTCACGTAGGAGAATCATTCCAAGTAGAAGGAATGGCACTAGCAGCAATTGTAGGTGTACTGTTAAATCTACTACTACCGGAAACGAAACAAATAAAACAATCTAAGCAGATTGCTTCATAATAATAACCTTTTAATTCAGTCCTGTGAGACCGGAAAGGGTGGCTTCTTTCTTGCACCCTAGTCTCACACGATTAGGGTATTTTTATGCAAAGGTTGTTATAAAAATTCAAAAGTGGTAACATAAAAATCAGAAAGATGAGGGATGACGATGAGCCATTTGTTAACGATGAGTGAATTATCGGAAGTAGAAATTTCAGAAATCCTAAAAGATGCAGAAGATTTTGCGAATGGAAAAGAGAGCAAAACGACAGAGCAAACTTTTGTTGCGAACTTGTTCTTTGAGAATAGTACGAGAACGAGATTTAGCTTTGAAGTTGCTGAGAAGAGATTAGGACTTGATGTTTTAAACTTTTCAGCTGATGCATCTAGCGTACAAAAAGGAGAAACTCTATACGATACGATAAGAACACTAGAATCAATCGGAACAAAAGCAGTGGTCATCCGCCACGAGCAAGATCGCTACTTCGATGAACTAAAAGATCAGGTGAATATTCCAATCTTAAATGCTGGAGATGGATGCGGAAACCACCCAACACAGTGCCTACTGGACCTTCTTACAATTAAACAAGAGTTTGGAAGATTTGAAGGTTTGAAGATTGCAATAGTAGGAGATGTTCGTCATAGCCGAGTAGCACGTTCTAATGCAGAAGCATTAACGAAGCTTGGTGCAACAATTTACTTTGCAAGTCCAGAAGAGTGGAAAGATGAAGACAACACATTTGGAACATACAAACCATTAGATGAACTTGTTCCAGAAGTTGATGTAATGATGTTACTCCGTGTACAACATGAGCGTCATGATCATTATGAAACAGACATTATGAAAGAATATCATGAGAAACACGGATTAACAGTAGAAAGAGAAAAGCGTATGAAAGAAGGAAGCATTATTATGCATCCAGCTCCTGTAAACCGTGATGTTGAAATTGCAAGTGAACTTGTTGAGTGTGAGCGTTCACGTATATTTAAACAAATGGAAAATGGAGTTTACGTAAGAATGGCTGTACTAAAACGCGCCTTACCAAATGTATTAGGAGGAATGAAACATGAATTATTTGTTTAAAAATGGTCGTTATATGAATGAAGAAGGAAAAATCGTAGCAACGGATCTTCTCGTACAAGACGGTAAAATCGCTAAGGTAGCAGAAAATATTACGGCAGATAATGCTGAAGTAATCGATGTGAACGGAAAGTTAATCGCACCTGGATTAGTAGATGTACACGTACATCTTCGTGAACCAGGTGGTGAACATAAAGAAACAATTGAAACAGGTACACTAGCAGCGGCAAAAGGTGGATTCACTACAATTTGTGCAATGCCAAATACACGCCCGGTACCAGATTGCAGAGAACATATGGAAGACTTGCAAAAACGTATTGAAGAAAAAGCTCATGTTAACGTACTACCATACGGAGCAATTACAGTACGTCAAGCTGGTTCTGAAATGACAGATTTCGAAACATTAAAAGAACTTGGAGCATTTGCTTTCACAGATGACGGCGTAGGCGTACAAGATGCGAGCATGATGTTAGCGGCTATGAAACGTGCAGCAAAATTAGATATGGCAGTAGTTGCGCACTGTGAAGAGAATACGCTTATTAATAAAGGTTGTGTACATGAAGGGAAGTTTTCTGAGAAACACGGATTAAACGGTATCCCATCAGTATGTGAATCTGTACATATTGCAAGGGATATACTGCTTGCTGAAGCAGCAGATTGCCACTATCACGTATGTCATGTAAGTACGAAAGGTTCTGTACGTGTAATCCGTGATGCGAAACGCGCTGGAATTAAAGTAACAGCAGAAGTAACACCGCATCACCTAGTGTTATGTGAAGATGATATCCCATCAGCTGATCCTAACTTTAAAATGAACCCACCGCTTCGTGGAAAAGAAGACCATGCAGCATTAATTGAAGGTTTATTAGATGGAACGATCGATATGATCGCAACTGACCATGCACCGCATACAGCGGAAGAGAAAGCACAAGGAATTGAAAGAGCACCGTTTGGAATTACTGGTTTTGAAACAGCATTCCCGCTTCTATACACAAACCTTGTGAAAAAGGGAGTTATTACGCTAGAACAGTTAATTCAATTCTTAACAGAAAAGCCAGCTGATACATTCGGCTTAGAAGCAGGTCGCCTAAAAGAAGGTAGAGCAGCTGATATTACAATCATTGATTTAGAACAAGAAGAAGAGATTGACCCAACAACATTCTTATCAAAAGGAAAAAATACACCATTCGCAGGTTGGAAATGCCAAGGATGGCCGGTAATGACAATCGTTGGTGGTAAGATCGCATGGCAAAAGGAGAGTGCATTAGTATGAAAAGACAACTTATCTTAGAAGATGGAACAGTATTAATTGGAACAGGTTTCGGAGGCGAAATCGAAAAGTCAGGTGAGGTTGTATTTACAACAGGAATGACTGGATATCAAGAAACATTATCTGATCCATCATATTGCGGTCAAATCGTAACATTCACGTACCCATTAATCGGAAACTATGGCATTAACCGTGACGATTTTGAATCCATTCACCCATCTGTAAATGGTTTAATCGTAAACGAAATTTGTGATCACCCATCAAACTTCCGTAATGAAATTTCGTTAAATGATTACTTGAAAGAAAGAAATATCCCAGGATTAGCAGGGATTGATACGAGAAAATTAACGAGAAAAATTCGTCAATACGGTACATTACGTGGACGCCTTTGTAACATGGATGCAGATGTAGAGTACATTGTAAGCCAATTAAAAGCGACAGTATTTACAGATCATGTAAAACGCGTATCAACGAAAGATCCATACCCAAGCCCAGGTCGTGGTCACCGAGTTGTACTAGTAGACTTCGGTATGAAACATGGTATTTTACGAGAATTAAATAAGCGTGACTGTGATGTAATTGTAGTTCCTTACAACACAACAGCGGAAGAAATTTTACGCCTTAGCCCAGATGGAATTATGTTAAGTAATGGACCTGGAGATCCGAAAGATGTACCAGAAGCAATTGAAATGTTAAAAGACATTATCGGTAAAGTTCCTTTATTCGGAATTTGCCTAGGACATCAATTGTTCGCTCTAGCATCAGGTGCAAATACAAGTAAGTTGAAATTTGGTCACCGTGGTTTAAACCATCCAGTAAAAAATCTTGCAACTGGAAAAGTAGCAATTACATCTCAAAACCACGGATACGCAGTAGAAGAAGAATCAGTTGAAAATACAGATCTTGAAATTACACATGTTGCTTTAAACGATGGAACGGTAGAAGGTCTTCGTCATAAGAAGTTCCCGGCATTTACAGTACAATACCATCCAGAAGCTTCAGCGGGACCAGAAGATGCAAATGATTTATTCGAAGATTTCTTAACAATGATTGAAAACTTCAAGAAAGAAGGGGAAGAGTTATGCCAAAACGCCTAGACATTAACACAATTTTAGTAATCGGATCAGGACCAATTGTAATTGGGCAAGCAGCGGAGTTTGACTACTCTGGTACACAAGCTTGTCAATCTCTTAAAGAGGAAGGTTACAAAGTAATCCTTGTTAACTCTAACCCAGCAACAATTATGACGGATACTGCAACAGCAGATAAAGTATACATCGAGCCATTAACATTAGAATTCGTAAGCCGTATTATTCGTAAAGAACGTCCTGATGCAATCCTACCAACATTAGGTGGTCAAACAGGTTTAAACATGGCTGTTGAACTTGCAAAATCAGGCGTACTTGACGAGTGCGGAGTTGAAATTTTAGGAACAAAATTATCAGCAATCGAGCAAGCGGAAGATCGTGATTTATTCCGTACATTAATGCAAGATTTAAATGAACCAACACCACCAAGTGAAATTATTCATAACCTTGATGAAGCATATGGATTTGTAAACGAAATTGGTTACCCAGTAATCGTTCGACCAGCGTTCACATTAGGAGGAACGGGCGGTGGAATTTGTCATAACGAAGAAGAGCTAATTGAAATCGTAACAAGTGGTTTAAAACATAGCCCAGTAACACAATGTTTATTAGAGAAAAGTATTGCTGGCTGTAAAGAAATTGAATACGAAGTAATGCGTGATTCAAATGATAACGCGATTGTAGTGTGTAACATGGAAAATATCGATCCAGTTGGTGTTCATACAGGTGATTCAATCGTTGTAGCACCGAGCCAAACGCTAAGCGACCGTGAATACCAAATGTTACGTAACACGTCATTACGAATTATTCGTGCACTAGGAATTGAAGGTGGATGTAACGTTCAGCTTGCACTAGATCCATATAGCTTCCAATACTATGTAATCGAAGTAAATCCACGTGTAAGTCGTTCATCTGCACTAGCATCTAAAGCAACTGGATATCCAATTGCGAAATTAGCAGCAAAAATTGCAGTCGGCTTAACGTTAGATGAAATCGTAAACCCAGTAACACAAAAAACTTACGCTTGCTTCGAGCCAGCGTTAGACTATGTTGTTTCAAAAATTCCACGTTGGCCGTTTGATAAGTTTGAATCAGCGAACAGAACGCTTGGAACACAAATGAAAGCAACTGGTGAAGTTATGTCAATCGGACGTAACTTAGAAGAATCATTACTAAAAGCAGTTCGTTCTTTAGAGCTTGGCATTTATCACTTAGAATTAGACCACTTAAAAGAACTTGATAAAGAAACGATGAAAAAACGTATCATTAAAGCGGATGATGAACGACTGTTTATTGTAGCAGAAGCAATTCGCCAAGGTGTAACGAAAGAAGAAATCAATGAATGGTGTGAAATGGACTTCTTCTTCTTACAAAAAGTTGAAAACATCGTAAATATGGAACGTGAAGTAAAAGCGAATGTAGGAAATATGGAAGTACTACAAACTGCAAAAGAAATGGGCTTCAGCGATCACTACATTGCAGCAGCTTGGAACAAAACGGAGCGCGAAATTTACGATATGCGTAAAGAAAATAATATGATGCCAGTATTCAAAATGGTAGATACTTGTGCGGCAGAGTTTGAATCTGCAACGCCATATTACTACAGCACATATGCGGACGAAAATGAATCGATTGTAACAGATCGTAAGAGTGTAGTAGTTCTAGGATCTGGTCCGATCCGTATTGGTCAAGGTGTTGAGTTTGATTACGCAACAGTTCACTCAGTATGGGCAATTAAAGAAGCTGGATATGAAGCAATTATCATTAACAACAACCCAGAAACAGTTTCAACAGACTTCAGTATTTCTGACAAATTATACTTTGAACCATTAACGATTGAAGATGTAATGCATATTATCGATTTAGAAAAACCAGAAGGTGTTATCGTTCAGTTCGGTGGACAAACGGCAATTAACTTAGCAGCGAAACTAGAAGAACACGGTGTGAAAATTTTAGGAACATCACTTGAAGACTTAGACCGTGCAGAAGATCGTGATAAATTCGAAGCTGCTTTAACAAAACTTGGCATCCCGCAACCAGTTGGTAAAACAGCAACGACTGTAGAACAAGCGGTAGCAATCGCAGAAGAAATTGGTTACCCAGTATTAGTAAGACCATCTTACGTACTAGGTGGACGTGCGATGGAAATCGTATATCGTCAAGAAGAACTACTGCACTACATGAAAAATGCAGTTAAAGTTCATGCAGATCACCCAGTATTAATCGACCGTTACATGGTTGGTAAAGAAATTGAAGTAGATGCAATTTCCGATGGTGAGAATGTATTCATTCCAGGTATTATGGAACATATTGAACGCGCTGGAGTTCACTCTGGTGACTCAATTGGAGTATATCCACCACAAAGTTTATCTGAAAAACTAAAAGAACAAATCATTGAACATACAATTGCACTTGGAAAAGGATTAAACATTGTTGGATTACTAAATATCCAGTTTGTAGTATTCAAAGATCAAGTGTACGTAATTGAAGTAAATCCACGTGCAAGCCGTACAGTACCGTTCTTAAGTAAAATTACAGGCGTACCGATGGCGAATGTTGCAACGAAAGTTATTTTAGGGCAAGACCTAGTAGAGCAAGGATACGGAACTGGCTATCACCCAGAAGAGAAAGAAGTATATGTAAAAGCTCCGGTATTCTCATTCGCGAAACTACGCTCAGTTGATACAACATTAGGACCTGAAATGAAATCAACAGGGGAAGTAATGGGTAAAGACTTAACGCTTGAAAAAGCATTATATAAAGGATTAGTTGCTTCTGGAATTAACATCCCAACGCACGGCTCAGTAATCATTACTGTAGCGGATAAAGATAAAGAAGAGGCGATGGAAATTGCAAAACGTTTCCACGAAATCGGCTATAACTTATTAGCAACAGCTGGAACAGCACAATCATTAGAAGAGCAAAATATCCCAGTACAAGTTGTAAACAAAATTGATTCTGAAGACTACAACTTACTAGATATTATCCGTCAAGGAAAAGCACAGTTTGTAATTAACACATTAACAAAAGGTAAACAACCAGCGCGTGATGGTTTCCGCATTCGCCGTGAATCAGTAGAAAATGGTGTGGCTTGCTTAACATCACTTGATACAACAAGAGCAATCTTACGAGTATTAGAATCTATGACATTCTCAGCTCATTCAATGAAAGAAATTACGCAAACAAAGCGTCACGAGGTGGTACATGCATGATGCAAAAGCAAAATATGATCGTCGTTAACCAAAAAGAAATCGCAAAAAATATTTACGAATTAGTGCTTCAAGGAACGTTAGTACAGCAAATGAACGAACCAGGGCAGTTTGTACACATTAAGGTAGCAGAGGGCATTGCGCCCCTTCTGCGCCGCCCAATTAGTATTTGTAATGTAGATCAAGAGAAGAACGAATTTACAATGCTATATCGTGCCGAAGGACAAGGGACAAAAACATTAGCAACTAGAAAACAAGGTGAAATGGTAGATGTACTAGGACCATTAGGACACGGTTTTCCTGTAGAAGAAGCAGAAGCTGGTCAAACAGCTTTACTAGTAGGTGGGGGAATTGGTGTACCACCACTTTATGAATTATCACAGCGCCTCGTTGCAAAAGGTGTACGTGTTATTCACATCTTAGGCTTTCAAACGAAAGATGTAGTTTTCTATGAAGAAAAATTTGCAGAACTTGGTGATACGTACGTTGCGACAGTAGACGGTACACACGGTACAAAAGGATTTGTCACAGATGTAATTGATAATTACGGAATTGACTTTGATATTCTTTATTCATGTGGTCCGCTAGCGATGCTTCGTGCATTAGAAGGACGTTACAAAGAGAAAAAAGCCTATATTTCATTAGAAGAACGTATGGGCTGTGGTATTGGAGCTTGTTTCGCATGTGTATGCCACTTACAAGAAGATCCAAGTGGACATTCTTACAAGAAGGTGTGTAGCGACGGACCAGTATTTCCAATCGGGGAGGTTGTACTATGAACAGATTGCAAGTTGAATTACCAGGATTATCATTAAAAAATCCAATTATACCGGCATCTGGATGCTTTGGGTTTGGTCGTGAATATGCACAGTTTTACGATTTAAGTGTACTAGGATCAATCATGATTAAAGCGACGACAGAACAACCACGTTATGGAAATCCAACGCCTCGTGTTGCTGAAACACCAGGGGGCATGCTAAATGCAATCGGACTTCAAAACCCGGGATTAGACAAAGTAATGAATTCGGAATTACCATGGTTAGAACAATTTGACCTTCCAATTATTGCAAACGTTGCAGGCTCAAAAGCTGAGGATTACGTAGCGGTTGCGAAGGAAATTTCTAAAGCGCCTAATGTCCATGCACTAGAATTAAACATTTCTTGTCCGAACGTAAAAACAGGTGGTATCGCCTTTGGTACAAATCCTGAAATTGCTGCTGATTTAACGAAGCGAGTAAAAGAGGTTTCTGAAGTACCTGTATACGTGAAATTGTCACCGAACGTGGCAAACATAGTAGAAATTGCAAAAGCGATTGAAAATGCAGGTGCAGATGGTTTAACGATGATTAATACATTGCTTGGTATGCGTCTAGATTTAAAAACAGCTAAACCAATTTTAGCAAACCGTACAGGCGGATTATCAGGTCCTGCGATTAAGCCAGTAGCAATTCGCATGGTACATGAAGTAAGCCAAGCGGTTAACATTCCAATTATCGGAATGGGTGGTATTGAAACAGCTGAAGATGTAATTGAATTCTTCTATGCTGGCGCAAGCGCAGTTGCAGTAGGTACAGCGAACTTTATCGATCCGTTCGTATGTCCGACAATTATTGAAGAGTTACCAGCATTATTAGATGAATTAGGATTTGATCACATTTCGGAATGTCAAGGAAGGAGCTGGAAGCAAACATGTCACAGTCGTTAATCGTTGCACTAGATTTTCCAGGGAAACAAGAAGTAGAACAATTCTTACACCACTTTGAAGGGGAAGAGTTATTTGTCAAAGTAGGTATGGAGTTATTTTACAAAGAAGGCCCTGCGATTATTACGTACTTAAAAGAAAAGGGACATAAGATCTTCTTAGATTTAAAACTTCATGATATTCCGAATACAGTAAAAAGCGCTATGCGTAGCCTAGCTAGTCTAGATGTTGATATGGTAAATGTTCATGCTGCTGGGGGAAGCAGCATGATGAAAGCTGCGATTGAGGGATTAGAGGAAGGTAAGCAAGAAGGAAAAGAGAGACCGATTTGTATTGCAGTTACACAACTAACAAGCACTTCGGAAGCTATGATGAAAAAAGAGATCGGCATTGAGAAAACGTTAGAAGAAGCGGTTGCTCATTATGCAAAATTAACGAAAGAAAGTGGACTTGATGGCGTTGTTTGTTCAACACTTGAAGTTCCAAAATTACGTGAAGTATGCGGAAATGAATTTGTAACAGTAACACCGGGGATTCGTCTTGCAAGCGATGATGTAAATGACCAAGTGCGCGTAGCAACACCGAAACGTGCGAGGGAACTTGGCTCAAGCTACATCGTAGTGGGACGTAGTATTACAAAAGCAGAAAATCCGCTTGAAGCGTATAAAACAGTAAAACAACAGTGGGAAGGTGTAACAGTATGAAAAAAGAAATCGCATCGCATTTATTAGAAATTGGAGCAGTATTTTTACAACCGAATGATCCATTCACTTGGTCTTCAGGTATGAAATCACCAATTTATTGTGATAACCGTTTAACTTTATCTTATCCAAAAGTACGTCAAGCGATTGCAGCTGGATTAGAAGAGTTAATTAAAGAGCACTTCCCAACTGTAGAAATTATTGCAGGAACAGCAACTGCTGGTATTGCGCACGCTGCATGGGTAAGCGATCGTATGGATTTACCAATGTGCTACGTACGTAGTAAAGCAAAAGGTCACGGTAAAGGGAACCAAATCGAAGGAAAAGCTGAAAAAGGTCAAAAAGTCGTAGTAGTAGAAGACTTAATTTCAACTGGCGGTAGTGCAATTACATGTGTAGAAGCACTTCGCGAAGCTGGATGTGAAGTATTAGGAATCGTATCAATCTTCACATATGAGTTAGAAGCAGGAAAAGAAAAACTAGAAGCAGCTAACGTAGCATCATATTCTTTAAGTGATTACAGTGCATTAACTGAAGTTGCAGCAGAAAAAGGTATGATTGGACAAGCTGAAACGAAAAAATTACAAGAGTGGCGTAAAAATCCAGCTAACGAAGCTTGGATCACAGCGTAACATGAAAAAAACGACTGCGGGGGAACGCGGTCGTTTTTTTATATTATTGTTAAAAATTCAAGTAAAGTTCCATCAATATCAAAGAAAATCATATTACAATCTCCTTAACTACTTAGTGCTTTCTGCAAGCTTATATCCTTTTACAAACAATAGAGTCACATAAGAAACAATAAATGAGAAAATGCTATACATGCCGACCCAAAAGAAAAATTTTGGAGTAAAGGCGATAACACCTATTATTAAAAAACTAGCAAACGTTACAATCGGCATTACGTAATACGTTTTCGTCTTGCGCGTTCCAATAACAGAAACGATAAAGATAAGTAACGGAAAAATTAATAAGACGAAAATCAATTCATTCATAGTTATGTCCCCTTTTCTAATTGCAGTAATCTGTTTCTCGTAAACGTTTTGAAAAAATTACTCTCCTAATATAATTTCGCTAAGGGATAACGAATCCCTGTTGAAAACCAGTAATTCATGATGAATTTTACAAGAAAAAACGTAAGCAAGAGAACACTTGCTTACGTTATAAAATAAACATCGCAAAGATAGTGGTGACAATTAAACCGATAACAACCGGTAAAAAGTTTCGGCGTGCCAGTTCAAATGGATCTACCTTGCAAATTGCAGCAGCAGGAATAAGCGCCCAAGGAATTAACGTCCCGCCCCCGGTCCATATAGCCGCAATTTGTCCGAGTGCTGTTAATGTAGCTGTTCCATGACCTAAAGCTGTTCCGAAAAGGTTTGCAATGGAACCAGCAAGCGATATACCGGAAAAACCAGATCCATCTAAGCCTGTTATGACACCAACGATAGTTAATGTTCCCGCTGATACGTATTGGTTTAAAGGGACCGTTTGAGATAAGGCAATCCCTAAGTCGTTAATGATTCCATGTGAACCTTTCGGTAAATAGTCTCCGATAATTTTCACAAAGCCGCTATCTCCTAAATAAAAGAGTGCAGCAATTGGAATAACTGGACCAAAGATTTTAAATCCAAATTGGAGCCCTTCTATAAAATAATCGGTTGTTTTATTTAGTCCATTACCTTTGTAGGCGATGAGTGAAATGATGATAATCATAATAACAGTCGTTCCGCCGATAAGTGCAGTTGCGTCGCTTCCTTGTAGTTTAAATTGAATCATGCAAAGGATATCAATGATATATACGATAGGAATACATATAGCGAGCCATTTTTTTATGCGAGGAGATAATGAAGTGAGCGTTTTAGAAGAATCAGTTGATGGGATAGATTCTTGTATAGATAAGCCTGTATGAAACTCTTTTCGTAAGAAGAAAAAAGCGACGGAAGTTGTCACAACGCCCATAACGATAACGAGTGGAACACTTGCAGATACGACGCTGGAAACAGGGAGACCAGCAGCGTCTGCGGTTAATTTTGGTGCGCCTTGTATAACGAAGTCGCCGGATAAAGCAATCCCATGACCGAATAAGTTCATAGCAATTGCTACTCCAATTGGGGGGAGACCGACGCGTACAGCAACCGGTAATAAAATAGCTCCCATTAAGGCGACAGCGGGAGAAGGCCAAAAGAAGAAAGAAATTGTCATCATCAAAAGGCCAATAATCCAGTAGGCGAGGGTAGGGGTACGGATCATCTTTGTAAATGGTGAAATCATTGTATCATTTATACCGGTATGAACGAGTAAATTGCTCATGGATACAATAATAGAAATGATTAATATAGTTGGTAATAGCTCAGTAATGGCGTAAATAAAACTTTGAAAAATGCCGCTAACGGCAAGAGGGATAGAACTTGTAGCAGTTAATGCTAATAAAAAGATAAAAACGATACAAATAATTGTAGTATCTTTCCGGAGAATAAAAAAGGTAATAATAGTGAGTAAACAAATAACATAGAGAGCGTGTAATAGCGTTAATTCAACTCCCATAACATTCACATCCTTAGGCAATCGTGTAGTTTATTGTATGAAAGTAGGGAAAGTATGTGAGTATAAGAAACAGAAAAAAAGGTAAAATTTCATGTACTGCAATGGTAAGGATAAAAAATGGATGTTACAATACAATTAATCCTAAAAATGGAATTCAAGGAGGGCTTATGCACAAAAAAATTGGATTTTTGGGATTTATCATATCTTGTAGTCTATTAATCATTTTAAAGCTATTTACAAACAATGAATGGATAAGTATTATACCTGTTTTCGGGTTTGTATTTATACTTTTATATAACTGGGATGGTATGAAACAATACAGTAAAAAGTATCGGAATTATGATAGGTATCATCGTTGTTTGCTCATTGTTCGCAGGGGTTATTTTAATAGAGGGTCAGAAACAAATGGAGAAAATGTCTATTTTTCAAGAATGGATGTCTTCTGCAAACGGTCTTTATCTTGTAATTATAGTTGTTATTTTTCTAAGAATTGTTATAAGTATAGCAAGTTACATATTAAAGGAGAAGTAGAATGGGGGAGTACGAATGAGAGAAAAAATAGGATATTATGGTGTGCTAGTTTGTTTACTATTATCAATTATTTCAGGACAATTTCTTAACAGTGAATGGGTACCAGTTATATTATGTATAGGAGTATTGATTTTTGCTCCTATGTATCGCTGGAATGAATGGAAAGCATATAGTCGAAAAAAGAAAATGGTTTTCAGCATCGAATTTGTCATTATAATCAGCACAATTCCGTTTTTGTTATGGAAAGGAAATGAGATAATAGATGGAATTGTAATGTTTCAAGGGTGGTTGTTTATTGCGAAAATGCTATATTTAATATGCATTTTAATGTTGGTAGTGGTAGTCACTAAAATAGTAAACGAAAAGCTATTCGTTAATGAATAAAAGAAAATGCCACCTTATTCGGTGGCATTTCCTCATTTTACTGCATGAGTTTTTTGCATCTTTTTAATTAAACGAATTTGTCCACGATGATTGATTTCATCTTCAAAAACGTGAAACCACTTAAAATAGTTATTTGCTGGTTTGTCATACCAAAAGTCTGTCGTTTTAAATAACCATTCATCAGGTAATGATTGAAATATTGCAATCGTTTTGGAACGTACTTCTTGTAATGTATTGATGTAAAATTCTATAGCGTTTCCTTTTATTTTCTCACGCCCAAGATCGCCTAATTCAATTCCAGGTAACCAGCGTTCTAATTCAGCCTCCGTTGGTTCACGGTCTTCAAAAGTATGAATCTGGTAGTAAAATTCAATAGCGGCCATATGATACAAAAGCATGCCAATTGAATTTGCTTCCTCATCATATAAATAATCAAGTTCTCCAATTGTTAAGCCTTCCACCGCTTGTATTGTTGTATAGCGAGCGTAATTCATCATGGAAACAAGTTTGGAAAATTCAGGCTGTAAACCATCTATCTTGTCGATTACAAAGTTCAATTGAAATTCCCCCTTTTAAAACAATTACTCCAGAGAAAGAATTCTATGTGCAGAGAAAAACTCCTTTTAAAAAAGGTCATAATTTTAACAAGGAATAACAATGAGTTCTCGATTTGATTTTGTAATAACTTCATATCCGTCTTTTGTAATGACGATATCGTCTTCAATTCTACAACCGCCCCAGTTCGGAATGTAAATACCAGGTTCAACTGTAACAACCATACCTTCTTCTAAAGTAGCCTTACTTTCTTGGGATAGGCGAAGAGGTTCATGTATCTCTAATCCAAGACCATGACCAGTAGAGTGTCCAAAATATTGACCGTATCCATGTTCTGTAATGTAATCTCTCGTTATATCATCGATACTTTTTGCAGTTTCTCCAGGCTTAATTGCTTCAGTCCCACGTTTTAATGCTTCTCGTACAACATTGTATATCTTTTTGAATTCTTCTGATGGTTCCCCGATTGCTACAGTACGTGTAATATCGGAACAATACCCGTCGTAAAGTGCACCGAAATCTAATGTAACAACGTCGCCTCGTTCGATTATTTTATTTGATGCAACTCCATGAGGAAGTGAAGAACGAACGCCTGAAGCTACAATAATTTGAAATGATGAGGATGTAGCCCCTTTTTTTCGCATGAAAAATTCTAACTCATCTCGTACATTATTTTCACTTATTCCAGGCTTTAGAAACGTAATGATGTGGTGAAATGCTTCGTCAGCAATATTAGCAGCAATTTTCATTGTTTCTATTTCAGACGTGTCTTTAATAATACGAATATTTTCGATGATTTCGCACACTTGAACCATTTCCACATGTACGTATTTTTGTAAGTTTTTATATTGTTGCAATGTCATGTTGTTTTCTTCAATTCCGAGTTTTTGAATGTTTAATTTTGATACTTGATTTGCAATTTCTTTTTCTAAATTTCCTTTATGCATAATAATTTCAGCATCTTTTATTTGTGATTTCGCTTGATCTACATAGCGAAAATCAGTTATAAAAACAGCTTTATCCGCAGAGATTAAGACGACGCCGGCACTACCTGTAAAGCCTGTTGCATATTGGCGATTTTCTTTTTTTGTAATCAGTAATCCGTCAATTTCATAGTTTTGTAGTTGATTTTGGATTTTATTAATTTTTAAAGTCATGTTAATTCCCCCTATTCACAGTATTGAATAAAGCAAATAGTGTGCCAAAATGTATATTTGAAGAAAGGATAGTAGGGAAAACATATATTTTAGGGGAGATAAAAAAATAGCCCGCAATTTGTGGGAGAAGGTTTGTTCATAAAATCCAGATCGCTTCAAGAAATAGCAAGGCATGAAAAAATATTGATTGGAGTTACACTTGTACTTTATTTATATGCTGTAAAAAAATTTATACAAATGTGAAATGACACTGTCAATTTTTTTGACAATATTGAATGGATATAGCAATTCAATTGAAAAAATATAAAAAATGCGTTGCTTATAAGCAACGCATTTTTTATATTTACGCTTTTAATTTCATTACAGTATCAGCATCTGGTGTTACATAAACAGTTTGCTGATTGTCGTACGTAACAAAACCAAGTTTTGCACCACTCGGTTTTTTCACATGGCGTATTTTTGTGAAATCAACAGGTACAGAACTAGACTCTTTCGCTTTACTGTAATAGGCAGCAATTTTGGCAGCTTCTAGTAAAGTTTCTTCAGCAGGTTCTAAAGAACGAATGACAACGTGAGAACCAGGTATGTCTTTCGTATGTAACCAAATTTCATCACGGCGGGCAAATTTCGTTGTTAAATAATCATTTTGTTTATTGTTTTTACCGACGAAAATTTCTGTACCATCAGTAGCCAAATATTTATCTAATACTGGTTTAGTAGGCTTTTTCTTTCCGTTTTTCGTTTTACGATTGCGCATATAACCTTCTTCAGCTAATTCCTCACGAATTTCTTCAATATCTTTTGAAGAAGCAGCTTCCATTTGTTGAAGTAAGCTATCGAAATAAAGAATTTCTTCCTTTGTTTTTTCGATTTGTTCTTCTACAACAACAACTGAATTTTTCGCTTTTTGGTACTTTTGGAAATAGCGTTGTGCATTTTCAGATGGTGTTTTTAAAGGATCTAATGCGATCTTTACAGTTCCGCCATTTTCATCGTAATAGTTCACGACTTCAATATCTTTATCGCCTTTTTTCAAAGCGTACATATTGGCTGTAAGTAGTTCTCCAAATAGTTGATATTTATCTGCTTTTCCAGCATCTTGTAATGTTTTTTCTAGTTTAATGAGTTTTTTCTCATTTTTATTTTTTTCGTTTTGCATAAAGCGCTCTAAATCATGAGCTTGCTGTTTTACACGGTCGCGCTCTGCTTTTCCGAAAAAGAAACGGTCTAGCAATTCACTAACAGATGAGAACGTCTTGTTTTCCCCTTGCAAATGTGCAAGAGGGAAAAGGTAGAAAAATTCTTTCCCATTTGAAGTAGTCATTGTTGGTGAATATGTATGAGTTAATAATGGTTTTTGTATGGAGAAAAATGCGTCAGCTAATGCTTTTTCATTTACCATACCTGCTTTTTTCACGACTTCTTTTGCGAATAATGGTGATATTCCAGTAAAAGTTCCGACTAGCTGTTTATCCATGTTTCCAGATAGAAAGTCTAGCGGTCTAATAAATTCATCATTTGTTTCGATCTGAAGTGGGTTAATTTTATGTTGTGCTGGTGGTGCAATATATTCAGCCCCAGCGTATACAGTTCGATGTCGGTTTACTGCTAAAGAAACGTGTTTTAAGCTATCTAAAATATTGTTTGTTTTTGTGTCTACTAAAATGATGTTACTATGTCGTCCCATAATTTCAATTACTAATGTTTTTAGCGATTCATCACCAATTTCATTTCTGCTACGAACGGTAATTTGAATAATACGCTCTAAATCAATTTGTTCAATTTTTTCAATGAATCCACCTTCTAAATGCTTACGAAGAAGCATACAGAACATTGGCGGAAGTGCAGGTGAATCATAATTTTGATTTGTTAAGTGTAAACGTGCATATGTCGGATGAGCGGAAAGAATCAGTTTTTGATTTTTTCCGTTTGCTCGAATATGTAATAAAATCTCGTATTTTGAAGGTTGATATATTTTTGAAATTCTTCCCGTGTAAAGAGAATTTGCAATTTCATGTGTAATCGCTCTTGTAAATAATCCATCGAATGCCATAAATGAACACTCCTTTCTAACTAAAAGTTAATTATAGCATTTTTTTGGACGAGGCTGAATAAGCTTTCAATAGAGTATGTCTGGAATCAGGAGGTCGATAGCAGGATGAACTGGTATGGAATGCGAGCACATGAAGTGGAAGAGAGAACGAATACGAATGTAAAGGTTGGACTTACAGAGAAAGAAGCAGAAGGGCGAGTAAAGAAATTTGGTACTAATGAATTAGAAGAAGCAAAAAGGCCTTCTGCACTAATGGTATTTTTAGCACAGTTTAAAGATTTCATGGTACTCGTTTTGTTTGGAGCAACAATTGTTTCTGCGTTTTTAGGTGAATACATTGATTCTATTGCTATTGTTGCCATTGTTATTATCAATGGTATTCTCGGCTTTTTTCAAGAAAGAAAAGCTGAAAAATCATTGGAAGCTTTAAAGGAACTAGCTGCCCCGCAAGTTACTGTAATGCGGAATGGAAAGTGGGTAAAAGCACCATCTAAAGCACTTGTTTTAGGTGATATTATTAAGTTTTCCAGTGGTGATCGTATTGGGGCTGATGTGCGTCTTGTTGAGGCATCAAGTTTATATATTGAAGAGTCTGCTTTGACAGGGGAGTCCGTACCTGTACAAAAGAAGGTAGAAGCACTGCAAGGGCAAGATGTTGCAATTGGGGATCAAAAAAATATGGCTTTTATGGGGACAATGATTACGCGAGGATCTGGTACAGGAGTCGTTGTAGCAACTGGTATGAATACAGCGATGGGGCAAATTGCAAATATGTTGCAAAATGCAGAGCAAATGGAAACGCCACTGCAAAGAAGGTTAGAACAGCTCGGAAAAATATTAATTATTGTAGCTCTTATTTTGACAGCGCTCGTTGTATTGGCTGGTGTGTATCAAGGGAATGAAGTATATCATATGTTTTTAGCTGGCGTATCGCTAGCTGTTGCGGCTATTCCAGAAGGATTGCCAGCAATTGTTACAGTAGCTTTATCACTTGGTGTACAGCGTATGATAAAAAAGAGAGCAATTGTAAGGAAGTTACCGGCCGTAGAAACGTTAGGCTGCGCTTCTGTTATATGCTCTGATAAAACGGGAACAATGACACAAAACAAAATGATGGTAACACATATGTGGTCAGGCGGAGAATTGTGGAAAGTGACAGGGCAAGGATATGAACCTAATGGCTCTTTTATGAAAGGTGAAAAAGAAGTGAATCCAGCTAAGACAAAATCACTTTATCAGCTACTTACATTTGGTTCACTATGTAACAATGCAAATATTATTCAAAAGAAAAAGGCGTACGTATTAGATGGGGATCCAACAGAGGGAGCGCTTGTAGCTGCAGCAATGAAAGCTGGGATAACACGTGAGGCATTGAAAGGGAAATTTGAAATTATTCGTGAATTTCCATTTGATTCAACTCGAAAAATGATGAGTGTTATTGTACGAGATCGAGAGGGGAAAAAGTTTATTGTTACGAAAGGAGCACCGGATGTTCTTTTGCAAATGAGTCAAACAATCTTATGGGGGGATAAGCAGCAGCCGTTAAGTGAGCTATATAGAAAAGAAGTACAAGCGGCTATTCATAGCTTAGGTAGTCAAGCGCTTCGAACAATTGCAGTTGCGTTTAAACCTTTAAAAGTCACGGATTCTATTGAACATGAAAGAGACGTTGAAAAAGATTTTATGTTGGTTGGGATACAAGGTATGATTGACCCGCCAAGGCCAGAAGTCGCGCAGGCGGTAAAAGAGTGTAAAGAAGCTGGTATTCGAACAGTAATGATTACAGGTGATCATAAAGTGACAGCAATGGCGATTGCTGAACAATTAGGAGTTTTACCACCAGATGGACGCGTTGTTGAAGGAGTAGAACTCGCGAATATGGATGTGGAGGAATTAGAAAATGTTGTAGAAGATACGTATGTATTCGCTCGTGTATCACCTGAGCATAAATTGAAAATTGTTAAAGCATTGCAAAATCAAGGACATATAGTAGCGATGACAGGTGATGGAGTGAACGATGCTCCAGCTATAAAAACAGCGGATATTGGGATAGCGATGGGGATTACAGGGACAGATGTTGCAAAAGAAGCCTCTTCACTTGTTTTACTAGATGATAATTTTGCTACAATTAAGTCAGCGATTAAAGAAGGAAGAAATATATACGAGAACATACGTAAGTTCATTCGCTACTTATTGGCGTCAAATGTTGGAGAAATTTTAGTTATGTTATTTGCGATGTTACTTGCATTACCACTGCCGATGGTTCCTATTCAAATTTTATGGGTGAACTTAGTTACTGATGGTTTACCAGCGATGGCATTAGGTTTGGATAAGGCTGAAGGAGATGTGATGAAGAGAACACCGCGTCACCCGAAAGAAGGGGTATTCGCTAGAGGGCTTGCGTGGAAAATAATAAGTCGAGGGTTTTTAATTGGAGCAGTGACGTTAGTGGCGTTTATTATTGCGTATAACCAACATCCAAATGAACTGAAATATGCACAAACTGTAGCGTTCGCGACGTTGGTACTTGCACAGCTTATTCATGTATTTGATTGTCGTAGTGAGCATTCTGTCTTTCACCGTAATCCATTTGGGAACGTGTATTTAGTAGGGGCGGTTATTATTTCGTTACTACTTATGCTAGTGGTTATATATTATCCACCGTTACAACCGATCTTTAGCACAATGCCGATACAAGCAAGAGATTGGTTATTAATTGGAGGTTTGTCATCAATTCCGACTTTCTTACTAGTAGGTTCTTTATTAACAGGGAAAAAGGCTAAGAAGAAAAAGCCGATGTTATATAAGAAGGGATTAAACTTGAAATAGTCAATGTTATGAAAATGTGATATAATTTACAGAAGGTAGTAGAGCCTTGTCTCTATTACCTTTTTCATTGAGTTATTTTATGGCTTGGATGTGATAAAAATGATTTCTAGTATGACAGGGTTTGGAAGATCGAAAGTAGAAAGTGATACTTTTCAAATTACAGTAGAAATGAAATCGGTGAACCACCGTTTTTTAGAGATGAGTATTCGACTTCCTAAGCAAATGATGGTATTTGAGGACAAAATTCGTAAAATAATTGCACAGCAAGTTCGACGTGGGCGCATCGAAGTGTCTATTAGTATAGCAGGTGAAGGACTTGTTGAAAGAAAATTAAGTGTGAATTGGTCACTTCTTGAGCAGTACCAATCGATGATGGAAGATATAAAAGGGAAATTTCAATTACAAGATTCTATTACACTTCAGCAATTAATGGCAATGCCAGAAGTAACAGCAATTGAAGAAATAGAAAATGTAAATGAACATTTTGAGAACAGTTTATATGAGGCTGTTCGTCAAGCTGCTCATATGTTGAAAACGATGAGAGATGGCGAAGGAGAACGATTACATAAAGATATAGCGTATCGTTTACAAGAGATTAGCAATTGTGTAAATGCGATTATTCCACATGCACCAATTGTTACACAAAAATATCGTGAACGATTAGAAAATCGCTTAAAAGAATTACATAATCAAGATCTAGATGAACAAAGATTGCTAACAGAAGTCGCAATCTTTGCAGAGCGTTGTGATATTCATGAAGAGTTAGTTCGTTTGCAAAGTCATTTAGAGCAATTTCGTGAAACATTGCAGATTGAAGAGCCTGTTGGAAGGAAAATGGATTTCATCGTGCAAGAGATGCATAGAGAAATTAATACGATTGGTTCTAAGGCAAATGACTTAACAATTTCAAAATATGTTGTAGAAATGAAAAATAACCTTGAAAAAATTCGTGAACAAGTACAAAATATTGAGTAGCTTTCAAAAAATATATAAAGTTATACGTGGTGGAGAAATCGGATAGACTTACTAGGAGGCGCAAACTATGGCCATGCGGTTTTTAAATATTGGATACGGAAATATTGTATCTGCTCATCGAATTATTGCTATTGTAAGTCCGGAGTCAGCTCCTATTAAACGAACAGTACAAGAAGCACGCGAACATAATGCTTTGCTTGATGCTACGTATGGGAGAAAAACAAGGGCGGTTATTGTTATGGATGATGGGCATGTTGTATTAAGTCCAATTCAACCAGAGACGATTGCACATCGTTTGAATAATAAAGAAGATTTAAGTGAGGAAGGGTAGGTTTTACATATTTATGAGAAGTAGAAGAGGATTGCTCATCGTTCTTTCAGGGCCTTCTGGGGTTGGAAAAGGGACGGTTCGTAAAGAGCTGTTTAGCCATGAGGATACACGTTTTCAGTACTCTATTTCAGTAACGACACGTAAGCCGCGTGAAGGTGAAGTAGATGGTGTGGATTATTTCTTTAAAGAAAGAGAAGAATTCGAGGAAATGATTCGTAATGAAAAATTACTTGAGTGGGCTGAGTTCGTAGGTAATTATTACGGAACACCGATTGACTATGTTGAAAAAACATTACAAGAAGGAAAAGATGTATTCTTAGAAATTGAAGTGCAAGGAGCAATTCAAGTTAAGAAAGCTTTCCCAGAAGGTGTATTTATTTTCTTAGCACCTCCAAGTTTATCTGAACTAAAGAGCCGTATTGTCGGACGTGGTACAGAGACTGAAGATGTTATTGAAAATCGTTTAACTGTAGCGAAAGAAGAAATCGAGATGATGGACGCTTACGACTATGTAGTAGAAAACGATCAAGTTGAATTAGCTTGTGATAGAATTAAAGCAATTGTGGTTGGCGAACATTGCCGCCGCGAAAGGGTAGCAAAATATTATAAAGAAATGACGGAGGGTCTATAATTATGTTAAATCCATCAATTGACTCATTACTACAAAAAATCGATTCTAAGTACACTTTAGTAACAGTGGCTGCAAAACGCGCACGTGAAATGCAACTTGCTAATAACTGTGTTGTAGAAAAACCTGTTTCTCATAAATGTGTAGGTAAAGCATTAGAAGAAATCGATGCAGAAGCATTAAGCTACGTACCAAGTGAAGATAAAGTAGCTGAATAAGCCTTTGCCTTCGACAAAATAAAACATAGACTTTATAATTTTCTATGTAACGGTAACAACCTATTTACAAGTAGGTTGTTATTTTTTTACGAAAGGAATGAAATATCGGTACTGACGAGCTGAGAATTCTATTTCAGTATTATAAGTTTGAAAAAGAAAGAGGACGAGTCATATGCTAAAAGGGAAAAAGATACTTTTATGTGTAACAGGAGGCATTGCGGTTTTTAAAGCAGCTGCGTTAACGAGTAAATTGACACAATCTGGCGCGATTGTCAAAGTAATGATGAGTGAGTCGGCAATGAAGTTTGTTACGCCTCTTACATTCCAAGCGCTTTCTCGCCATGATGTATATACGGATACATTCGATGAGAAAGACTCAGCTGTTATTGCTCATATTGATTTAGCAGATTGGGCGGATGTTGTACTTGTCGCACCTGCTACTGCCAATTGTATTGGAAAGTTAGCTGGTGGTATTGCAGATGATATGATTACAACTACTTTGTTAGCTACTACAGCTCCGGTATGGATTGCGCCTGCTATGAATGTGCATATGTATGAAAATAAAATAGTTCAAAAAAATATGATGACATTGAAAACGCTAGGATATACATTTATTGAGCCTGGGGAAGGCTTTTTAGCATGTGGATATGTAGCGAAGGGACGACTAGAAGAACCTGAAGCAATTATTGCACGGTTAGAGGAAGCTTTCTCAGAACACAAACCATTGCAGGGAAAAAGAATATTAATAACTGCTGGCCCAACACGTGAAAAGGTTGATCCAGTTCGTTTTATGACGAATTTTTCTTCTGGGAAAATGGGGTATGCGATTGCGGAAGTGGCAGCGAATTTAGGCGCTGATGTTATACTCGTTTCAGGACCGACAGCATTAAATCCACCGTTACATGTAACGACAGTGCAAGTGGAATCTGCACAAGATATGTTAGAAGCAGTTCTTCAACATTATCAAAACGTAGACGTTGTCATTAAAACAGCAGCAGTTGCAGATTATCGTCCGAAATATGTGCATGAGAATAAAATGAAAAAGCAAAATGGTGATGCTGTCATTGAACTTGAAAGAACGGTGGATATTTTAAAAACATTAGGTCAGAAAAAGGATAAACAGTTACTTATCGGTTTTGCTGCTGAAACGACAAATGTAGAGGAATATGCAACGAAAAAACTACGTGAGAAAAATGCAGATATGATTGTCGCGAATGACGTAAAAGCGCAAGGAGCTGGATTTGGCACGGATACGAATATTGTAACAATGTATAGAAAAGATGGAAAAGTTATTGAGTTGCCACTTTTAATGAAAAAAGAGGTAGCTCGTGAAATATTGAAGCAAATTGAAATGATGTTAGAAGATGATCGTTTATGAAATTTGCAAGTGTAATTGTTGATGTACCTGCCCGTCAGACAGATCGACCATTTGATTACATTATTCCTAAAAAATGGGAAGATATTGTACAGACAGGAATGCGTGTGGTAGTTCCGTTTGGGCCAAGAAAATTGCAAGGTTTTATTATTGGGATTAAAGATTCGGTGGATGTAGAAAGTAAGAAGTTAAAGACAATCCATGAAATATTAGATGTAACACCGGTTTTAAATGATGAATTATTAAAGCTTGGATATTGGCTTACAAGTGAAACGTTATGCTACATGATTTCAGCTTTTCAAGTGATGCTTCCAACTGCGATAAAAGCAACGTATAAAAAACGTCTACAACTTTGTAAACAAGAAGAAATAGCACCAGAAATACTATATTTATTTCAGGATAAAGAAGCAATTGATTTTGAAGTAATCGAGCAACAGCCACATTTATACCGAACTATTCAGCAAGAAATTAAAAATGGTACGGTTGAAGTCGTTTATCAAGTGAAAGATAAAGTACAAAAGAAGAAGCAAAGAGTGGTTCAGCCGGAGTTGCCAGAAGATAAATTGGAATTAGCGGCATTTGAACTGAAAAGTAAAAAACAACAAGATGTACTTTGTTATTTTGTGGAAAATTATAAAAGTACACCGTTGAAAGTAATTACAGAAGAGTTACAAATAACAGATGCTCCAATAAAAGCACTTGTTAAAAAGGGATTCATTTCAGAAAAGTATGTGGAAGTATACCGAAATCCGTATGACGATGATGATTTTGAACAAACAAAACCATTTCCACTTACGGAGGAACAAAAACAAGTTATTACACCGATTTTATCATCAATTACAAATGAAACTTATAATCCATTTTTGCTATATGGTGTTACAGGAAGTGGAAAGACAGAAGTATATTTACAATCTATAGCAGCAGTGCTCAAGAAAGGAAAAGAAGCTATCGTTCTTGTTCCTGAAATTGCACTAACGCCCCAAATGGTGGATCGTTTTAAAGGTAGGTTTGGCTCGCAAGTTGCAGTTCTTCATAGTGCGTTGTCTGTTGGAGAAAAGTATGACGAGTGGCGTAAGATTTTAAGAAAAGAAGTGAAAGTTGTAGTTGGTGCGCGTTCAGCTGTTTTTGCGCCTTTTGAGAATTTAGGGATTATTATTATTGATGAAGAGCATGAATCAAGTTACAAACAAGAAGATAATCCGAGGTATCATGCAAGAGATGTAGCTGTCTGGAGAGGACAATATCATAAATGTCCTATCGTTCTTGGTAGTGCGACACCAACACTTGAATCGTTTGCAAGGGCGAAAAAAGGTGTTTATGAACTATTAACAATGGAAAAACGTATGAATGAACAAGCTTTACCAACGGTAGAGATTGTTGACATGCGAGAAGAACTTCGTGACGGGAATCGATCAATGTTTTCTAAGGCGCTGCATGAAAAAATAGCAGATCGATTAGAAAAGAAAGAACAAATGGTACTCTTTTTAAATAGAAGAGGTCATTCTACATTTGTTATGTGCCGTGATTGTGGGTATGTTGTCCAATGTCCGCATTGTGATATTTCATTGACATATCATAAAATGAATCATCGTTTAAAATGTCATTATTGTAGTTACGAAGAGAATATGCCAACTGAGTGTCCAGCTTGTCAAAGTACATACATTCGTTTCTTTGGTACAGGTACACAAAAGGTAGAAGAAGAAATTACAAAACTATTTCCAGAGGCGCGAGTCATTCGAATGGATGTAGATACGACAAGTCGAAAAGGAATGCATGAAAAATTATTAAAGGCGTTTGGGGAAGAAAAAGCAGATATATTACTTGGAACACAAATGATTGCTAAAGGATTAGATTTTCCGAAAGTAACGCTCGTTGGGGTTTTAACTGCAGATACGATGCTTCACTTACCTGATTTTCGGGCGAGTGAAAAGACATATCAGTTATTGACGCAAGTAAGTGGACGAGCGGGTAGACATGAATTGCCAGGGGAAGTTGTGATTCAAACGTATACGCCAGAACATTACAGTATAGAGTTAGCGAAGAACCAACAATATGATGTGTTTTTTGACCAAGAAATGCAAATGAGACGAACAAGACAATATCCCCCATATTACTATGTTGTACTCGTAACTGTATCTCATCCAGAATTATTAAAAGCGGTACAAGTGACGGAAAAAATTGCCTCGTATTTACGAACGCATTGCTCACAGCAAACAATGGTGCTAGGACCAGTTGCTTCAGCGATTCCAAGGATAAAAGATAGATATCGTTATCAATGCATGATAAAATACAAACGGGAACCAAACTTAAAGAACGTGCTCAAAATGGTAAATGAACATTATCAAGCAGAAATGCAAAAAGAGCTACAAATCTCAATTGATTTTAATCCAACAATGTTAATGTAGCGGAGGGAAATATGGCAGTTTTAGAAATAATAAAGCATCCAAATGAAGTGTTAGAAACACCATGCGAAAGAGTAATTAACTTTGATAAAAAGTTAGTGAAATTGTTGAAAGATATGCATGAAACAATGTTAATTGCGGACGGAGTCGGTTTAGCTGCGCCTCAAGTAGGTGTAAGCTTGCAAGTAGCGGTTGTTGATGTCGATGATGATACTGGGAAAATCGAGTTAATCAATCCATCAATATTAGAAAAACGTGGTGAACAAGTAGGTCCCGAAGGCTGTTTAAGCTTCCCGGGACTTTATGGTGAAGTAGAACGTGCCGATTATATTAAAGTAAGAGCGCAAAATCGCCGTGGGAAAGTATTCTTATTAGAAGCGGAAGGATTTTTAGCGCGTGCAATTCAACATGAAATTGATCATTTACACGGTGTTTTATTTACATCGAAAGTGACAAGATATTATGAAGAAAACGAACTAGAATAGGTGTTAAAAGGAGCGGTTTTTAAATGATAAAAGTAGTGTTTATGGGAACACCGGACTTTTCAGTGCCGGTGCTTCGTCGTCTTATTGAAGATGGCTATGAGGTAGTAGGTGTTGTGACGCAACCTGATCGTCCAGTAGGTAGAAAAAAAGTATTAACACCTACACCTGTTAAAGTTGAAGCGGAAAAACATGGTATCCCTGTGTTACAGCCGTTAAAAATTCGTGAAAAAGATGAATATGAAAAAGTATTGGCATTAGAGCCAGATTTAATTGTAACAGCTGCATTTGGGCAGATTGTACCAAATGAAATTTTAGAAGCACCAAAGTATGGGTGTATTAATGTTCACGCTTCTTTACTTCCTGAACTTCGTGGTGGTGCACCAATTCATTATGCAATTATGGAAGGTAAAGAAAAAACAGGTATTACAATTATGTATATGGTAGAAAAATTGGATGCTGGTGATATCTTAACGCAAGTGGAAGTTGAAATTGAAGAGCGTGAAACGACAGGCTCATTATTTGATAAATTAAGTGAAGCAGGAGCACACCTTCTATCTAAAACAGTGCCTTTATTAATTCAAGGTAAGTTAGAACCGATTAAACAAAACGAAGAAGAAGTAACGTTTGCGTACAATATAAAACGTGAGCAAGAGAAAATTGATTGGACAAAAACAGGTGAAGAAGTATACAATCACATTCGCGGATTGAATCCATGGCCAGTTGCTTATACAACTTTAGCAGGACAAGTTGTTAAAGTATGGTGGGGGGAAAAAGTGCCTATAACTGAACCGGCTGAAGCAGGTACGATTGTTGCAATCGAAGAAGATGGTTTTGTTGTAGCAACGAGTAATGAAACAGGTGTTAAAATTACTGAATTGCAACCTTCTGGTAAAAAGCGTATGAGTTGTTCACAATTTTTACGTGGAACAAAACCTGAAATTGGAACGAAGTTAGGAGAAAATGCATGAGACAAAATGTTCGTGAATTAGCTCTTGATGGTTTAATTCAAGTGGAAAAAAGTGGTGCATATAGCAACTTACTTTTAAATAATCTAATTGAAAAAAGTGCAATTGATAGAAAAGATATTGGTTTATTAACTGAAATTGTATATGGAACGATTCAACGTCGTGACACATTAGATTATTATTTACAGCCTTTTTTAAAAAAGAAGGTTGAGGCGTGGGTAAGAGTATTGCTTCGCTTATCTTTATATCAAATGATTTATTTAGACCGAGTGCCAGAAAGAGCGGCTATTCATGAAGCGGTTGAGATTGCAAAGCGTCGCGGGCATAAAGGAATTGCTGGTATGGTGAACGGTGTATTACGTTCGATTCAGAGAGAAGGTGTACCTTCTGTAGATGAAATCAAGGATCCAGTAGAACGTCTTGCAATTACAACAAGTCATCCAGTTTGGCTTGTCCAAGAGTGGACTTCAGAATACGGTTTAGAAACTGCAGAAAAAATGTGCGAAGTAAACATGTTACCCCCTGTACCAACAGCGCGTGTGAATGTTGATAAGGTAACTGTAGAAGAAGCGATTGAGTTGTTGGCAAGTGAAGGTATAGAAGCAAAACGTGGTGACTTATCAGATGATGCTATTCAGATTGAAAGAGGAAATGTAGCGCATACAGAAGCGTTTAAAAAAGGATTTCTTTCTATTCAAGATGAAAGTTCTATGCTTGTAGCACGCGCTTTAGAACCGAATACGGGAGATGCAGTTCTTGATAGTTGTGCTGCTCCAGGCGGAAAAACAACGCATATCGCGGAACGATTAAAGGGAACTGGTAAGGTCATGTCCCTTGATTTACATGCACACAAAGTACGTTTAATTAAACAGCAAGCAGAGCGACTTGGTCTAGAAAATGTCGAAACTAAAGCGCTAGATGCTAGAAAAGTGCAAGAGCACTTTGCAAATGAAACGTTTGATAAAATATTGGTAGATGCACCGTGTTCTGGATTTGGTGTAATTAGACGTAAACCTGATATTAAGTTAGGAAAAGATAAAGGCGATAGTGAAAGATTATCGACGATTCAAATTGCAATACTAGAAAAAATAGCACCATTATTAAAACAAGGCGGTCGTCTTGTTTATAGTACGTGCACAATTGAGAAAATAGAAAATGAACAAGTAATAGAGAAATTTTTACAAGAACATCCTGAATTTGAATGGGATACTACGCTTAAAGAGCGTATGCCAGAAAAATTAACTCCGTATATTGATGAAGGTCAAGTGCAAATTTTACCGCATTATTTTGCGACGGATGGCTTTTATATTGCTTGTTTAAGGAAGAAGGTGTAGCATCATGGAAACGACTGTAAGAAAACAAAAGAAAAATTTAGAAACGAAGAAACCATCAATTTACTCTTTACAACTTCATGAAATGCAAGATTGGTTAAAGGAACAAGGAGAACCGAAGTTCCGTGCTGGACAAATTTTTGATTGGTTATATAAAAAACGTGTAAAAAATTATGAGGATATGTCAAACCTTTCTAAAGGATTGCGTGATAAATTGTCGAATTCCTTTGATATTACTACTTTAAAAACGTTAGTAAAACAAACGTCTTCGGATGGAACAATTAAATTCTTATTCCAATTATATGACGGATATTCTATTGAAACGGTATTAATGCGACACGAATATGGAAATTCCATTTGTGTAACAACGCAAGTTGGTTGTCGTATTGGGTGTACGTTCTGTGCTTCGACACTTGGTGGATTAAAGCGAAACCTAGAAGCTGGAGAAATCGTAGCGCAAGTAGTAGAAGTTCAGCGTGCGCTTGATGAAACAGAAGAACGTGTAAGTTCTCTTGTTGTTATGGGGATTGGAGAACCATTTGATAACTATGATAATTTAATGGGATTCTTACGCATCATTAACCATGAAAAAGGACTTCATATTGGTGCGAGACATATGACTGTTTCGACGAGTGGAATTATCCCGAAAATTTATAAGTTTGCTGAAGAAGATCTACAAATTAATTTTGCGATTTCATTGCATGCTCCAAACTCAGAATTACGTTCAAAGTTAATGCCGATTAACCGTGCTTATAAATTACCAGATTTAATGGAAGCTATTAAATACTATGTAAATAGAACAGGGCGTCGTATTACTTTTGAATATGGATTATTTGGAGGAGAAAATGACCAAGTAGAGCATGCTGAAGAGCTTGCTGCGCTCTTAAAAGGTGTAAAATGTCATGTGAACTTGATTCCGGTAAACTACGTACCTGAACGTGATTATGTACGTACGCCACGTGAACAAATTTTCTTGTTCGAAAAAACGTTAAAAGATCGTGGAGTGAATGTAACGATTCGCCGTGAACAAGGTCATGATATTGATGCAGCCTGCGGTCAGTTGCGTGCGAAGGAGCGCAAAGAAGAGACGAGGTGACGAGATGAAAGCCGTATTTCTATCGGATAAAGGAAAAGTTCGTCAACATAATGAAGATAGTGCAGGAGTTTTTCACAATTTAGATGGAAATGTATTAGCGGTAGTAGCAGATGGAATGGGAGGTCATCGAGCTGGTGATGTAGCTAGCTCGATGGCCATTCAATTATTCCATGATTATTGGAAGCAAACACATAATATGAATGAGCCGAAAAAAGTAGAACAATGGTTACATACTAGTGTTGGGATTATTAATGAGCGTATATATGAATATGCTCAGCAAAATGCAGAATGTAATGGTATGGGAACAACGCTTATAATAGCTGTTTGTACACCAAGCTTTGTGACAATAGGGCATATAGGAGATAGTCGTTGCTATATGGTATCAGAAGGAGAAATGACGCTAGTAACGGAAGATCATTCGCTTGTAAATGAGCTTGTGAAACATGGTGAAATTTCAAAGGAAGACGCAGAGTATCATCCGAAAAAGAATGTGTTATTAAGAGCATTAGGAACAGAAGAAAAAGTTGGGTTAGATGTTAAAACGTTGGTGATTGAGGAAGATGATCAATTACTTCTTTGCTCTGATGGGTTATCAAACAAAGTTTCTATTGATGATATGCGACAAATTTTACAGTTAAATGAACAGCTTGAAGGTAAAGGGCAGTGTCTCATTCAATTGGCAAATGATCGCGGTGGAGAAGATAATATCACACTTGTTCTTATTGATTATGCGGGTTCGACAAACGAAAGTAGGTGAAGTGCAACGTGCTGATTGGAAAACGCTTAAATGACCGTTATAAGCTGCTGAAAATGATTGGTGGTGGCGGAATGGCCAATGTATATTTAGCTCATGATGATATACTTGGCCGAGATGTAGCGGTAAAAATATTAAGACTCGACTACTCAAATAACGAAGAGTTTATTAAACGTTTCCATCGAGAAGCGCAGTCTGTTACAACGTTGTCGCATCCAAATATTGTGAATATGTATGATGTCGGAGAAGAAGATGGTATATACTATCTTGTCATGGAATATGTACCAGGACAAACATTGAAGCAATACATAATTGAGCGAGGGATGTTACCTATAGGAGAAGCTCTTGATATTATGGAGCAGTTAACATCCGCTATGGCACACGCCCATCATTTTGAAATTGTGCATCGTGATATAAAGCCGCACAATATTTTAATTCGAGCTGATGGAATAATAAAAGTAACAGATTTTGGAATTGCGACAGCTACAAGTGCAACAACAATTACACATACAAATTCAGTGCTCGGTTCAGTCCATTATTTATCACCAGAACAGGCACGTGGCGGAATAGCAAATAAACAATCAGATATCTATTCTCTTGGGATAGTTATGTTTGAATTGTTAACAGGAAGACAACCGTTTTCTGGCGAATCTGCTGTTGCTATAGCTTTAAAACATTTACAAAGTGAAATCCCATCACCAAAAAGATGGAATGAAAATATTCCGCAAAGTGTTGAAAATATTATATTAAAAGCAACTGCAAAAGATCCGTTCCATCGATATCAATCTGCCAATGCGATGAAGCGAGATATTGAAACTGCGCTATATCCAGAGAGGATAAATGAGCAACCGTTTTACATACCAGAAGATATGGAAGCGACGAAAGCGATTCCGATTATTCAACAAGAACAATTATTTGAAAATGTAAGTGATGAAACGATTGTTTTAAAAGGGAGTAAGGTGGAAGAACCGATAAGAGCAGAAGCAGCTGAGTTAGATAAGAAGAAAAAACGGAGTAACAAGTGGCTTAAAGTTTTAATTTCAACATTTTTATTTTTAGCAATAGGAATAACATTAGCGCTTACGGTTATTCCAGGATTATTTATTCCGAAAGATGTGAAAGTTCCTGATGTGGCTGGTATGAAATACACGACAGCTGTAAATACATTAGTAGAAAAGGGCTTTGAGGTGACGGAGCCTAATATTGTATATACAGATGATGTTGAAGTTGGGGATGTAATAAAAACGGACCCTGTAGCAGGAAGAGTCGTAAAAGAAAACGCTAAAATTACTATCTATCAATCAGGTGGGAAAAAGAAAAGTAAGATGGCGAATTTCACAGGGCAAAACTTTGAGAGTGTAAAAGCTGAGTTAGAAGAAAAATATAAACAAGTTACAGTAAATTATATTGAAAATGATAAGCCGAAAGGTGAAATTGTAGAGCAAATTCCGACGCCTGATCAAATGGTTATAGAAGCGGAGCAAGAACTGAAAATCTGGGTAAGTAAAGGTCCTTATCAAATTAGACCAGGTGACTTTTCGGGGTGGACTGAAAATAGTGTAACTGGTTATTTGAATGAGAGAAAACTAACGTCAGATATAAAACGAGAGTATTCAGATACAGTCGAAAAAGGACTTGTAATTTCGCAATTTCCAAAACCAGGTACACCATTAAAAGAGGGAGATAAAGTAACTATTATTATCTCTGATGGTCAAAAGCCTAAAGTGACTAAAACGGTAAAATTGGACAATATCTCTATCCCATATGAGCCTGCTGTAACAGGTGAAAAAAAGCCGCAAACAATAGAAATTTATAAAGAAGACATGCAGCAAAAAATGGATAGACCGGTTGAAACGAGAACAATTACTGAATCAGCGACTATTTCTTTAGAATTTGTAATTCAAGAAGGTTCAAAGGGACACTATAAAATTGTACGAGATGGAGTAACGATTATTGATAAAGAAGTACCATATCCAACTCAATAATAGTGAAAGTCTACTTATTATTATTGCCTGTTATGCTGTCTACAAAGTGGACGGTATAGCAGGCAAAAATATATGATTCAAAAAGCTAGTAACGTGATGCAGCTGTAAATATTTTTTTGCATTTAATGGGAAATTTAATGTATATTAGCGAAAGTATATATGGTAGGTTTTGAAATCGTTATTTAGAAAATTTAAATCCATTCATTTTTAAATTCAGCATCACCTTATACAAAAAAGGAGAATTCTATGCCAGAAGGAAAAATTATAAAAGCTTTAAGTGGGTTTTATTACGTGCAGCATGAAGAAGGGGTTACGCAATGTCGTGGACGAGGTGTATTTAGAAAAAATAAAATTACACCACTTGTAGGAGACCAAGTTGTTTTTCAGGCAGATAATCCAACTGAAGGTTATGTGCTTGAAGTGTTTGATCGAAAAAATGAACTTGTTAGACCTCCTATTGCTAATGTCGATCAAGCGATCCTTGTGTTCTCTGCAGTAGAACCAGATTTTAATCCTGGACTGTTAGATCGATTTTTAGTGCTGATTGAATATCATAACATTAAGCCAATTATTTGTATTAGCAAGATGGATTTAGTAGATGAAAAGATGAAAGCAACTGTTGAAGCTTATGCGAATGATTATCGTGAGATGGGTTATGATGTTTTATTTACTTCTATTAATACGTCAGAAAGTATTGATATATTAAAACCATACTTAGAAAATTGTGTTTCTGTCGTTGCGGGTCAATCTGGTGTGGGGAAATCTTCAATGCTTAATGTGCTACGTCCAGAATTAGAGCTGAAAACAAATGATATTTCCTCCCATTTAGGACGCGGGAAGCATACGACAAGACATGTAGAATTAATTGCAATTGGGAGTGGACTAGTAGCAGATACACCGGGTTTTAGTTCACTAGATTTCATTGATATAGAAGTAGAAGATCTTACATATTGTTTTCCAGAGTTGAAAGAAGCGAGCCAATACTGTAAATTTAGAGGGTGTACACATCTTTCTGAACCGAAATGTGCGGTGAAAGCTGCGGTTGAAGAAGGGAAGATTACAGAATATCGCTATAAGAACTATAAACAATTCGTAGAAGAAATTAGAGAGAGAAAGCCGAGGTATTAGTTATGATTAAAATTGCACCATCGATTTTATCAGCAGATTTTTCAAAATTAGGGGAAGAGATTAAAGATGTAGAAAAGGGCGGAGCGGATTACATTCACGTTGACGTAATGGATGGACATTTCGTACCAAATATTACGATTGGACCGTTAATTGTAGAAGCTATCCGTCCAATTACATCATTACCATTAGATGTACATTTAATGATTGAAAATCCTGATAACTATATCCCGACTTTCGCACAAGCGGGAGCGGATATTATTACTGTTCACGTAGAGGCGTGTCCACATCTACATCGTACAATTCAGTTAATTAAATCTCATGGTATTAAAGCGGGCGTTGTATTAAATCCACATACGCCAGTTTCAGTAATTGAGCATGTATTAGAAGATATAGATATGGTATTACTTATGACAGTAAACCCTGGATTTGGTGGACAGAAGTTTATCCATTCTGTATTACCGAAAATTAAACAAGTTGCAGACATGGTGAAAGAGCGCAATCTAGAAGTAGAAATTGAAGTTGATGGTGGTGTAAATGCTGAAACAGCAAGACTTTGTGTGGAAGCAGGAGCAAATGTACTTGTAGCTGGATCAGCAGTATACAATCAAAAAGACCGCGGTGAAGCAATTCGCGTAATTCGTGGGTAGTGATGAACTTTATCCTAGTAAGGTATTCATAGGATAGCGTAAAAATATGTAAAAAGGCAATCTACCGAATGGCAGATTGCCTTTTTACAATGGAAGGGGAAGAAAAAATGATTATTCATATTTTGGCAGGAGGACCTTCGGAATATTGTGCAGATTTTGCTCGATATGAGGATGAGGAAGTAGTGTGGGCAGCGGTTGATAGGGGAGTATACCGTCTATTAAAGAAAGGGATTACACCGGCTGTTGCGTTTGGAGATTACGATTCAGTTACCGAAGAAGAATTAGTATGGATGGGACAGCAAACGAACGAATTACATATTGTTCCACGAGAAAAAGATCAAACGGATTTAGAAATTGCAATTAACTGGGCATTAGGACAGAAGCCGGCACTAATTCGTATTTTTGGTGCTACCGGTGGAAGGCTTGATCACGGTTTGGCAAATATACAGATGCTTTTAAAAGGGTTAGAAGTAGAGATAGAAATGTGTATTGTGGACAATAAAAATGAAATAACAGTTAAAAAAGTGGGTACACATATAATTGAAGAAAATAAAAATTTTCCTTATGTATCTTTTGTACCAGTTACTGAAATAGTGGAAGGGATTACATTGTTTGGTTTTAAGTACCCGCTTACTAATAAAACAATAGAGTGGGGATCAACACTTTGTATTAGTAACGAACTCGTTGAGGAAAAAGGTACTTTTTCATTTACTTCTGGCATATTAATGTTGATAAGAAGCACTGATTGAAGAAACAATTTTGCTCCTTACATCATATAGTGACCAAGTGGAGTAATGGGGATTAGGAGGGAAACCATGAGATTTTATACAATTAAGTTACCTAAATTTCTTGGTGGAATTGTTCGTGCAATGTTAAATACCTTCAAAAAAGATTAAAAAAAGCACCTATCACCGGTGCTTTTTCCATTGTTATAGTAAAAAAAGAGCCTATCGGCTCTTTTTTTTATTATTAAACACGTTCGATTTTGCCAGATTTTAATGCTCTAGCAGAAACGTAAACACGTTGAACTTTTCCGTCGATGCGTACGCGAACTTTTTGAAGGTTAGCGCCCCACTTACGTTTTGTAGCGTTCATTGCGTGAGAACGAGAGTTACCAGAACGAGCTTTTCTTCCAGTAATAGCACAAACACGAGCCATTTATATTTCCCTCCCTTGATACCTTACCATACGTAATTTTTCAATGTTAGTCTTTTATGCGATGCTAAAAACACTACTATAATTTAACACAACTAAAAAGAGAATGCAACACCGTAGAAAAAAGAAATCAAGAAAATTTACTTGACACTATATGTCAATGAAGAAAAGTTGAAATCCATAAAAATTGCTTGACATATTATAGTGGTACATGTTGTATAATAACAATGGACTATTTTGCTCATCATAAAAAAGTGTAATTTAAAACATAAAATATGAGAGTGAAAAGAAAGAACGATGGAATTTTCTTTAAAAAGATTATATGATAGTAACTAAAGTAGTCTAGCTCACTTTCACCATTTATGAAGGGGGAAACGAGATGTCAATTGAAATTAAAACGAAGTACGGTCAAATTGATATTAGTACAGATGTAATTGCAACAATTGCTGGAGGTGCCGCGGTAGATTGCTACGGTATCGTAGGTATGGCATCAAAAAATCAGTTAAAAGATGGATTAACAGACATTTTACGAAAAGAAAACTTCACTAGAGGTGTTATTGTTCGTAAAGATGAAGATGAAGTACATATTGATATGTATATTATTGTGAGCTATGGTACGAAAATTTCAGAAGTGGCACATAATGTGCAGACGAAAGTGAAATATACATTAGATCAAACTGTAGGACTAGCAGTAGATTCTGTAAACATCTACGTACAAGGAGTTAAAGTAATAAACTTGTAATGTGCATTAAGGAGGAAAATCTGTGTCAATTCAAAAAATTGATGGAAAACGTTTATCACAAATGATCATGCAAGGAGCGAATAATTTAACAAATAATGTTCAGCTTGTTGATGCATTAAACGTATTTCCAGTTCCAGATGGCGATACCGGTACAAACATGAACTTATCTATGACTTCAGGTGCGCGTGAAGTGAAAGCAAATCCTTCACAGCATGCTGGTAAAGTCGGCGTAAGTTTAGCCAAAGGATTATTAATGGGAGCTCGTGGTAACTCTGGAGTTATTTTATCTCAGTTGTTCCGTGGTTTCTCTAAATCCATTGAACAAAAAGAAGAATTAACAACAGTTGATTTTGCTGCAGCACTAGAAGCTGGAGTAGAGGCGGCTTATAAAGCGGTTATGAAACCGATTGAAGGAACGATTTTAACGGTTGCAAGAGAAACGGGTAAATATGCAGTAACAGTTGCGAAAAAACAGCGCGACTTTGTTTTGTTTATGGAAGACGTTGTGAAAGAAGCAAACGCATCGTTAAATCGTACGCCAGATTTATTACCTGTATTAAAACAAGTTGGCGTTGTAGATAGCGGTGGTAAAGGTCTTGTAGTGGTATACGAAGGGTTTTTAGCTGACTTAAAAGGAGAAACGATTTCTTCTGATGCACCGACGCAACCATCTATGAATGAAATGGTACGCGCAGAACATCACCGTAGTGTACAAAGCCAATTGAGTACAGAAGATATTAAGTATGGATATTGTACGGAGTTCATGGTGAAATTAGAGGCTGAAAAGGTGAAAGAGCATAATTTCTCTGAACAAAAATTCCGTGAAGATATTAGTGTATATGGTGATTCTCTACTAGTTGTGTCTGATGATGAAATTGTAAAAGTTCATATCCATGCAGAACATCCTGGAGACGCTATGAACTACGGGCAAAAATACGGTAGTTTAATTAAGATTAAAGTAGAAAATATGCGTGAACAGCATACTGCTTTGTTAGATGAACCTACTATGGTTCCTGAGCAACCAGCTCAATCGAAAGAAAAACAACCATATGGTATCGTAACTGTAGCTATGGGATCTGGTATTAAAACTTTATTTGAGAGCATCGGCGCAACGAAAGTTATCGAAGGTGGTCAAACGATGAATCCAAGTACGGAGGATATCGTGAAGGCAATTGAAGAAGCAAATGCTGAAAAAATCATTATTTTACCGAATAACGGAAATATTGTAATGGCAGCAGAACAAGCGGCATCAGTTGTAGATCAAGAAGTTATTGTTGTTCGTTCGAAAACAGTTCCTCAAGGTATGGCAGCAATGTTAGCATTTAACCCAGTTGGAACGTTAGAAGAGAATGAAGAAAACATGCAAGAAGCTTTATCTCATGTGAAAACAGGTCAAATTACGTATGCTGTACGTGATACGGAAATTGATGGTGTAGCAATTCAAAAAGATGATTTCATGTGTATTGCAGATGGGAAAATTGTATCTACAAATGCTGAAAAAGTAGGAGCTGCGAAGCAATTACTAGAAGCGCTTATTGATGAAGATTCTGAAATCGTAACGATTCTACAAGGGGAAGATGCAACTGATGAAGAAGTAGCGGAGTTAGTTGAATTTGTAGAAGAGAAATTTGAAGATGCAGAAGTAGAAGTACATGCTGGAAACCAACCAGTGTATTCTTTCATCTTCTCTGTAGAATAAGATAAGATTCGTTTTGAAAATAAATGGATTACTTACTTGCTAATGGATAAGAAGTAGTAATATGAAGTTTATTACTAGTTTTTATTCAAAAGGCTAGCATATTGAAGAGAGAAAAGAGCCTTGCTGCTAATAGTGAGGCTCTTTTTTACTTGTTTTATATAAGGGATTTGAGTAGTTTCTCTTAGAATGCCTATGATAGAATATATAAGGTGAAAGAGAGCGATTACAGATGCTAATTGGTACTCAAATAAAATGCAATAAAGAAAATAATGTGACGGGGTGTGAGAATCTTGAATGATGTTGTACAAGTTCCTGTTACGGATGTAAAGGGGATCGGAGGAGAAACATCTGAGTTACTACATGAGATGGGTATTTATACAGTTTCTCATCTATTAGAACATTTTCCGTACCGTTATGAAGATTATGCGATGAAAGATCTTGCTGAAGTAAAGCATGATGAACGTGTAACGGTTGAAGGGAAGGTTCATAGTGCTCCTTTGCTGCAATATTATGGTAAGAAGAAATCGCGTTTAACAGTTCGTGTTCTCGTCGGTCGTTATTTAATTACGGCGGTATGTTTTAATAGGCCTTACTATAAGCAAAAATTAAAGTTAGATGAAACGATAACGATTACTGGTAAATGGGATCAACATCGTCAAACAATTGCTGTATCAGAACTTCATTTTGGACCGGTTGTACGTCAACAAGAAGTGGAACCTGTTTATTCAGTAAAGGGGAAACTTACAGTAAAACAGATGCGTCGTTTTATTGCTCAAGCGTTAAAGGAATATGGAGATTCTATAGTCGAAGTGTTACCGGATGGTTTGTTAGGGCGATATAAATTATTACCAAGATATGAAGCGCTCAGGGCATTGCATTTTCCGGTAGGACAGGAAGATTTGAAGCAAGCGCGTCGCCGTTTTGTATATGAAGAATTTTTCTTATTTCAGCTGAAAATGCAAACGCTCCGGAAAATGGAGAGGGAAAATTCAAAAGGGACGAAGAAAGAGATTCCGTCAGCAGAATTACAAGAATTTATCGATGCACTGCCGTTTCCATTAACGGGTGCGCAGCGCCGAGTTGTAGATGAAATTTTGAAAGATATGACATCTCCTTATCGGATGAACCGACTATTGCAAGGTGATGTTGGTTCTGGGAAAACAGTTGTTGCTGCGATTGGTCTTTATGCATCGAAATTAGCTCATTATCAAGGTGCTTTAATGGTTCCTACAGAAATTTTAGCTGAGCAACATTATCAGTCGCTTGCTGAAACGTTTTCGCATTTTGGTATGAAGGTGGAACTGTTAACAAGTTCTGTTAAAGGGGCGAGACGTCGAGAAATTTTAGCGAAGTTAGAACAAGGAGAAATAGATATTCTTGTTGGAACGCATGCCTTAATTCAAGATGAAGTTATATTTCATAGGTTGGGTCTCGTTATTACAGATGAACAGCATCGATTTGGTGTAGCGCAGCGCCGAGTTTTACGGGAGAAAGGTGAAAGTCCAGATGTATTATTTATGACAGCGACACCAATTCCGCGTACGCTTGCAATTACTGCATTTGGAGAGATGGATGTTTCGATAATCGATGAGATGCCAGCAGGTAGAAAGGTGATTGAAACATACTGGGCAAAACATGATATGTTAGATCGCGTTCTCGGTTTCGTTGAAAAGGAGATAAAAAAAGGAAGACAGGCATACGTTATTTGTCCTCTAATTGAAGAATCTGAGAAACTTGATGTGCAAAATGCTATCGATTTACATAGTATGCTGACGCATCATTACCAAGGGAAATGCCAAGTTGGATTGATGCATGGGAGATTATCGTCTCAGGAAAAAGAAGAGATAATGGGACAGTTTAGTGAAAATAAAGTACAAATTCTTGTATCGACAACAGTTGTTGAAGTAGGTGTGAACGTACCGAATGCGACTGTAATGGTTATTTATGATGCAGAACGTTTCGGTTTATCGCAGCTTCATCAGCTTAGAGGGCGTGTCGGCCGTGGTAGTGAACAATCATATTGTTTATTAATAGCAGACCCTAAATCAGAAACAGGGAAAGAAAGAATGCGCATAATGACTGAAACAAATGATGGATTTGTATTGTCAGAAAAAGATTTAGAATTACGAGGTCCTGGAGATTTCTTTGGGAGTAAGCAAAGTGGCTTACCAGAATTTAAGGTTGCTGACATGGTACATGATTATCGAGCGTTAGAAACGGCAAGGCAAGATGCGGCGATACTAGTAGATTCAGAAGCGTTTTGGCACAATGATCAGTATGCTGCCTTGCGTACGTATCTTGATGGGACAGGTGTGTTCCAAGGAGAGAAGCTCGATTAAAGGGAGTCAACAAAAGTTTTTGTTGCATTCTACTTTTAATGATTATATACTACTGTTAGTACCTAGTCATAAAAATGGATGGTGCGGTATGAAAAAAAGAAGAAGTAAAAAAGAAAGACAAGAGTTATTACAACAAACAATCGAATCAAATCCTTTTATTACGGATGAAGATTTAGCGGAAAAATTTCAAGTGAGTATACAAACGGTACGACTTGATCGTATGGAATTGTCTATTCCTGAATTAAGAGAGAGAATTAAACATGTAGCTACAAAGCAACATGAAGAAGATGTGAAATCTTTACCGTTAGAAGAGGTTGTTGGAGAAATTATTGATATTGAATTAGATAGACATGCAATCTCTATCTTTGAAGTAAAGATAGAACATGTATTTAAAAGAAATCAAATCGCTCGTGGGCATCATCTGTTTGCGCAAGCAAACTCACTAGCTGTTGCGGTTATTGATGAAGAATTAGCTTTAACTGCAAAGTCTACCATTCGATACATTCGCCCTGTAAAATTAGGAGAGCGTGTTGTTGCAAAAGCGCGCGTTGAAGATGTAGAGAATGATAAAGGACGGACGGTTGTCAAAGTGCGTAGCTTCGTTGGAGAAGAACTTGTTTTTACAGGCACTTTTGAAATGTATCGATCTAGTAATTATAGTGAGGAAGGTAACAACTTATGAAAATCGCAATAGATGCAATGGGCGGAGATCACGCTCCAAAGGCTGTAGTATTAGGGGCAATGAAAGCTATTAAGGAATATTCTGATTTACATATTACGTTAGTAGGGAAAGAAGAGGAAATTCGTCAATACTTAACGAGTGATGAACGAATTACTATTCTTCATACAGACGAAAAAATAGAATCAACGGAGGAACCAGTAAGAGCGGTTCGTCGAAAAAAACAAGCTTCAATGGTGCTTGCGGCACAACAAGTAAAGGATGGAGAAGCAGACGCTTGTATATCCGCAGGTAGTACAGGAGCTTTAATGGCAGCTGGATTATTTGTAGTCGGTCGTATGGAAGGAATTGAGAGACCAGCTTTATCGCCTACAATGCCAACTGTAGATGGAAAAGGTTTTGTTATGTTAGATGTTGGAGCAAATGTTGATGCAAAACCAATTCATTTATATCAATATGCAGTAATGGGATCTGTTTATGCTGAGAAGGTAAGAGGAATTGAAAATCCTCGCGTTGGACTATTAAACGTTGGAACAGAGGATGGAAAAGGAAACGAGCTTTCAAAGCAAGTATTTGCAATGCTTAAAGATGCGCCAATTAATTTCGTGGGGAACGTTGAATCAAGAGATTTATTGCAAGGTGTAGCAGATGTTGTTGTATGTGATGGTTTTACAGGGAATGTAGCGTTGAAATCATTAGAGGGAACAGCACTTGCGCTATTCTCTATGTTGAAAGAACAGTTAATGAGTTCATTTACGAGCAAATTAGCAGCGGCGGTATTAAAGCCAAAACTTATGGTATTAAAAGATAAAATGGATTATTCGGAGTATGGAGGAGCTGCATTATTTGGATTGAAAGCACCTGTCATTAAGGCTCACGGTTCTTCTAATGATCAGTCGATATTTAGTGCGATTCGTCAAACGAGAGAAATGGTAGCGAAAGAAGTAATTCCTACGATTTCAAGCGTAATGGAGAAAGAGTCACTCCAATAAGAGGAGGATTTGAAATGGGAAAAATAGCATTTCTTTTTCCGGGCCAAGGTTCACAGGCAGTTGGAATGGGTAAACAATTAGCAGAGAATAATAAAGAGGTTGCAAAAGTGTTTGCAAAAGCAGATGAGGTGTTGGAAGATTCACTTTCAGAAGTGATTTTTGAAGGACCGCAGGAAAAGCTTACATTAACAACAAATGCGCAGCCTGCATTATTAACAACGAGTTTTGCTATTTTGACAGCTTTGAAAGAGTATGACATTACACCTGACTTTGTCGCTGGTCATAGTTTAGGTGAATATAGTGCTCTTGTAGCAGCTGGTGCATTAACTTTTGAAGATGCTGTATATGCTGTAAGGAAACGTGGCGAATATATGGAAGAAGCTGTTCCGGGCGGGGAAGGCGCAATGGCAGCTATATTAGGTGCTGACCCACATATGCTGAAACAAGTTACAGAAGAAGTAACAAGTGAAGGATATGCAGTGCAAATCGCTAATATGAATAGTACGAAGCAAATTGTGATTTCTGGAACGAAGCAAGGCGTAGAGGTTGCTTCTCAAAGAGCGAAGGAAAATGGTGCAAAGAGAGCGATTCCACTAAAAGTAAGTGGGCCATTCCATTCTTCACTTATGAAGCCGGCAGCTGAGAAGTTCCAAAGTGTTTTAAATGAAATTACAATTCATGACACGAATATTCCTGTTATTGCAAATGTTACGGCGGAAGTTATTACACGTGGTGCAGACATTCAAGAAAAGTTAATCGAACAGCTTTATTCGCCTGTATTATGGTACCCGTCTATTGAATATATGGTGAACCAGGGAGTAGATACATTTATTGAAATTGGACCTGGAAAAGTACTTGCTGGACTTATGAAGTCAATTGATTCATCAGTAAAAGCATATGCGATATACGATGAAGAGACATTAAAAGATACCATTTCAAATTTGAGAGGAGAAAACTGATGTTAAAAGGGAAGGTAGCATTAGTAACTGGCGCTTCACGTGGAATTGGTCGCGCGATTGCGATTGATTTAGCGAAACAAGGGGCAAATGTAGTAGTAAATTATGCTGGTAATGAACAAAAAGCAAATGAAGTAGTAGATGAAATTAAAAAATTAGGTTCTGATGCAATTGCGGTAAGAGCAGATGTTGCAAATGCTGATGATGTTACAAATATGGTGAAACAAACAGTAGATACATTTGGACAAGTTGATATTCTTGTAAATAATGCTGGTGTAACGAAAGATAATTTATTAATGCGTATGAAAGAAGAAGAATGGGATACAGTTATTAATACAAACTTAAAAGGTGTATTCTTATGTACAAAAGCAGTATCTCGTTATATGATGCGTCAACGTCACGGTAGAATTATAAACATCGCTTCGGTTGTTGGTGTTATAGGAAACCCAGGACAAGCTAACTATGTTGCTGCTAAAGCGGGTGTTATTGGATTAACAAAAACATCTGCAAAAGAGTTAGCAAGTCGAAATATTACAGTGAATGCAATTGCGCCGGGATTTATTGCGACTGATATGACGGATGTACTAGATGAGAATATTAAAGCCGAAATGTTAAAAGTTATTCCAGCTGCTCAATTTGGTGAAGCGAAAGATATCGCGAATGCTGTAACGTTTTTTGCTTCTGATCAAAGCAAATATGTTACAGGTCAAACGTTAAATGTTGATGGCGGTATGGTAATGTAATAAAAGAATCGATTTCACCTAGTTTTTTTGGTCAATATTTAATATAATATTTGAGGGGAGGTGAATGGAATGGCAGATGTTTTAGAGCGCGTAACAAAAATCATCGTTGATCGTTTAGGAGTAGAAGAGACTGAGGTAGTACCAGCTGCAAGCTTCAAGGAAGATTTAGGAGCAGACTCCCTAGATGTAGTAGAACTTGTAATGCAATTAGAAGATGAATTCGAAATGGAAATTTCTGATGAAGATGCTGAAAAGATTGCTACTGTTGGCGATGCTGTGACTTACATAGAGAGTCATCTATAATGCTTAAGTGAAGTCCCGTTTTTTAGCGGGGCTTTCTGGCTTATATCTGGAGGGACCTATGCCGTACCGAAAATATAGAGAAAAAAAATACGAAACAAAATATCGTGAAGCATTTAAAGTGTTTCAAGAAAAGATAGGTATTACGTTTACAGATGAAAAATTATTGATTCAAGCATTTACGCATTCATCGTATGTGAATGAGCATCGAAAAAAACCGCATGAAGATAATGAGCGTCTTGAATTTCTTGGAGATGCAGTATTGGAACTGACTGTATCGCAGTATCTGTTTCAAAAATATCCGACAATGAGCGAAGGAGAGTTAACAAAACTACGTGCAGCTATTGTATGTGAGCCATCTCTTGTTCGTTTTGCGAACGAATTGTCATTTGGTAGCCTTGTTTTATTAGGAAAAGGTGAAGAAATGACAGGTGGACGTGAACGACCAGCTTTATTAGCGGATGTCTTTGAAGCGTTTATTGGTGCCCTTTATCTTGATCAAGGGCTAGAAACAGTTTGGGAATTCTTAAAAGAAATTGTATATCCGAAAATTAATGAGGGTGCTTTTTCTCATGTGATGGATTATAAGAGTCAGTTGCAAGAATTGATTCAGCGTGATGGCAGTGGCAATGTTGAGTATCAAATTTTGCAAGAAAAAGGACCAGCTCACAATCGAGAATTTGTGTCACGTGTTACGTTAAATAACGTAGCTTTAGGTCTTGGTAGTGGTAAGTCGAAAAAAGAAGCAGAGCAACAAGCTGCTGCAGAAGCATTGAAAAAATTAAAAGAACAACTATAAGGAATCCCCCTTTGAATGAGGGGGATTCCTTGTGCATAGAATGAAACTTTCTTTTTGTTTATAATGAAAAAGAAGGTAAATCCGTATAATACTTGTTTTTGTATAGAGAACATTTATAACGACGGAGAATAGGAGGAAGGCCTTTCGTGTTTTTAAAAAGATTAGAAATAGCAGGGTTTAAGTCTTTTGCTGAGCGTGTATCTGTTGATTTTGTCCCAGGTGTAACTTCTGTAGTAGGACCTAATGGAAGCGGGAAAAGTAATATTACTGATGCAATTCGCTGGGTACTTGGTGAACAATCTGCAAAATCATTACGTGGTGCAAAGATGGAGGATATTATTTTTGCAGGCAGTGATACGAGGAGAGCGGTTAATGTTGCTGAAGTAACAATAACTTTAAATAATGAAGATCAACGTTTACCAATTGAATACAATGAGGTGTGTGTAACACGTCGTGTATCTCGTTCAGGTGATAGTGATTTTTATATTAATAAACAATCATGTAGATTGAAAGATATTATCGATTTATTTATGGACTCTGGTATGGGAAGAGAAGCTTTTTCAATTATTAGCCAGGGGAAAGTGGAAGAGATTTTAAGTAGTAAGTCAGAAGAGCGTCGAGGTGTATTTGAAGAAGCGGCAGGCGTACTAAAATACAAACTTCGCAAAAAGAAAGCTGAAGGGAAATTAGCAGAAACACAAGAAAACTTAAATCGTGTACAAGATATAATTCATGAATTAAGTAGTCAAGTAGAACCTTTAGAAAGACAAGCTTCTATTGCGAAAGATTATCTTGAGAATAAAGAAGAATTAGAGAAAGTAGAAGCTGCGCTTATTGTCCATGAAATTGAAGAATTGCACGAGAAATGGGAAGCGCTTCGAAATCAGTTTGGGCATAATAAAAACGAAGAAGCTAAAATGTCAACGAATTTACAAAAAAGTGAAGAAGAGCTTGAGGAATTACGAGGACAATTACAAGCGGTAGATGAGTCTGTAGACTCGTTGCAAGAAGTACTTCTTCTTTCTAGTAAAGAGCTAGAAAAACTTGAAGGGCAGCGCGAGTTGTTAAAAGAGAGAAAGCAAAATGCTACGACGCATTGTGCGCAACTTGAGCAGTTAATTGTTGAATTAACAGAGAAAGCTAAAAGTTACGATGGTGAGATTGAGTCAAGTACAGAAGCTTTAATGCAATTTGTGAATGAAGTAAAAGAGTTGGAGCAAAAATTGCATGATAATGAGCAACTGCTTGCTACTTTTGCTGACAATTTAGAGGAACAGATTGAGAATTTAAAAGGTGACTATATTGAGCTTTTAAATCAACAAGCTAGTCATCGTAATGAATTATCTATGATTGAAGAACAATCTAAACAGCAAACGTCTAAAAACGAGCGTCTAGATGAAGAGAATGCGAAATATGTAGAAATGCGTATGGAAATTACAGCGAAAAAGACGAAACTTGTAGAAAGTTACGAACAAGCGAAAGAAAAAGTAGCTGGCATACTCTCAAACATACAGAAGACAGAGGCGGCGCTTGGGAAATGTAAGACGCAGTATAGTGAAAATGAAACAAAACTGTATCAAGCATATCAATTTGTGCAACAGGCACGTTCTCGAAAAGAAATGCTTGAAGAGATGCAAGAAGATTATTCTGGATTCTATCAAGGTGTACGTGAAGTATTGAAAGCTAGAGAAAATAGGTTGCAAGGTATCGAGGGTGCTGTTGCGGAACTGTTAACGGTACCGAAAGAATACGAAGTTGCAATGGAAATTGCTCTAGGTGCAGCGATGCAGCATATTGTTGTACAAACAGAGGAGCATGCTCGTAATGCGATAGCATTTTTAAAGCAAAATAAACATGGACGTGCAACGTTTTTACCGCAAGCTGTTATTAAAAGCAGGTCTTTATCATTTGAGCAATTACGCATTGCAAATCAACACCCATCGTTTGTAGGTGTGGCGGCAGAACTTGTGCAGTACAACAATAAATATGAAAATGTAGTTTCAAATTTATTAGGTACGGTTATTGTTGCGAAAGATTTACGCGGAGCAAATGAGTTGGCGAAACAACTGCAATACCGTTATCGCATTGTAACAATCGAAGGTGATGTAGTGAATCCTGGCGGTTCTATGACTGGTGGGGCGGTAAAGCAAGCGAAATCTTCTTTATTAGGACGCCAACGTGAACTGGAAGAGTGGACTCGCAAGTTAACTGATATGGAAGAAAAAACAATGAAGTTAGAAAACTTTGTTAAAGCAGTAAAACAAGAGATTCAAGAAAAAGAAGTGAAAATACGCGAACTAAGGCAAACTGTAGAAGTAGATCGTGTAGATGAGCAGAAATTAAGAGAAGAGATTAATCGTCTAGAATTAGAAGAACATCGTATTAATGATAGATTGTCTATTTATGATTTAGAGATTGAAGGGTTTTTACAAGATCGAGTAAAAATGCAAGGGCGTAAAGAGGAGTTAGAAGGGATTTTAACGAATCTTCAAGCTGATATCACTAAGTTAGATAGTAAAATTGTAGCTTTAACAAAACAAAAAAGTGAGCAACATTCTTCGAAAGAAAAAGTTCAAAAAGAAATGACGGAGTTAAAAGTGCTGGTAGCTGAAAAGCAACAACGCTTATTTAATCAAAAAGAAAAAGTTGAACGATTGACGAAGGAAAAAGAAGAAACGGATGCGACACTTGTAAAAACGAAAGAGGATTTAGCGTTCTTAAAACAAGAAATGACATCTAATTCAAGTGGTGAAGAGCAAATTACGAATATGATTGAGAAGAAAGCATATGATCGTAATCAAACTTCAGAATTAATTCGCTCTCGTCGTGAACAACGTGTATCGTTGCAAGAGAGGGTAGAACATTTAGAGCGCAATTTGAAAGAAACGACAGGTAAACATAAATATATTCTTGAAATGTTGAAAGATCAAGAAGTGAGAATAAATCGACTTGATGTAGAGTTGGAAAATAGATTACAACATTTACGTGAAACATATACGATTTCATTTGAAGCGGCAAAACTAAAATATACAATGACAATGCCTGCAGAAGATGCGCGTAAGAAAGTAAAATTAATCAAATTATCTATAGAAGAGTTAGGTACAGTGAACCTAGGGGCAATTGATGAATATGAACGTGTAGCGGAGCGTCATACATTCTTACTAGAACAGAGAGACGACCTAGAAGAAGCGAAAGCGACATTGCACCAGCTTATTACCGAAATGGATGAAGAAATGAAAAAACGCTTTTCTACTACGTTTGAAGGCATTAGAATGGAGTTTCAATCGGTATTCTCTGAATTATTTGGAGGCGGTAGAGCGGATTTAGTAATGACTAATCCAGAGGATTTACTAAATACGGGTATTGATATTGTAGCACAACCGCCAGGGAAGAAACTGCAGAACTTAGGTTTACTTTCAGGTGGAGAGCGTGCTTTAACAGCAATTGCGCTTTTATTTGGTATTTTAAAAGTACGCCCAGTACCATTCTGTGTACTAGATGAGGTAGAGGCAGCCCTTGATGAGGCGAATGTAGCTCGTTTTGCACAGTATTTAAAGAAATTCAGTAATGAGACGCAGTTTATTGTAATTACACATAGAAAAGGTACAATGGAAGAGTCTGATGTGTTGTACGGTGTAACAATGCAAGAATCAGGGGTATCTAAACTTGTTTCGGTTCGTTTAGACGCCGGAGAAGAACTTATTGCAAGTGAATAGGAAGGATGGGAAAGTATGAGTTTTTTTAAAAAACTAAAAGAAAAAATTTCAAAACAAACGGATACAGTTACAGAGAAATTTAAACAAGGATTAGAAAAAACGAGAAATTCATTTGCGGATAAAGTGAATGATTTAGTTTATCGTTACCGTAAAGTGGACGAAGATTTTTTCGAAGAGTTAGAAGAAATCTTAATCGGTGCAGACGTTGGCGTTGCGACGGTAATGGAATTAATTGACCAATTGAAAGAAGAAGTACAACGTCGTAACATTCAAGATCCAAAAGAAGTACAAGCTGTTATTTCAGAAAAACTAGTAGGAATTTACAAAGGCGACAGCGATTTTAGTAACGAAATTAATATGCAAGAGGACCAATTAACGGTTGTTTTATTTGTTGGTGTTAATGGTGTAGGAAAAACGACGACAATTGGTAAACTGGCGCATAAGTTTAAATCAGAAGGTAAGTCAGTCCTATTAGCGGCAGGAGACACATTCCGTGCTGGAGCGATTGAACAATTAGAAGTATGGGGCGATCGCGTTGGTGTAGAAGTGATTAAACAAGGATCTGGATCTGATCCAGCGGCGGTTATGTATGACGCTGTACAAGCTGCGAAAGCACGTAAGGTAGATGTATTACTATGTGACACAGCAGGACGCTTGCAAAATAAAGTAAATTTAATGAAAGAATTAGAGAAGGTGAAGCGTGTAATTGAGCGTGAAGTACCAGGTGCTCCTCATGAAGTATTACTTGTTATTGATGCAACAACAGGACAAAACGGTTTAAGCCAAGCGAAAACATTCCGTGAAGCAACGAATGTAACTGGTATTGTTTTAACGAAGTTAGATGGAACTGCTAAAGGTGGTATTGTATTAGCGATTCGTAACGAAATGGATGTACCAGTGAAGTTTGTTGGATTAGGAGAGCAAATGGATGACTTGCAACAGTTTGATCCAGAACAATATGTGTATGGTTTATTTGCGAACTTAGTAGAAACAGAAGAAGTATAAGTGAAAGGAGCGGTATTTCCGCTTCTTTTTCTATAAAAAATATATGATGTTAAGAAAAAAACTTGACACTCTTTTGGACTACATGTAAACTAATTCATGTAAAGGGAAATCACTTAACAAAGGATGATCCAACATGCTCGAAAAAACAACGAGAATGAACTATTTATTTGATTTTTATCAATCGTTGTTAACGCAAAAACAAAGAAGTTATATGTCGCTTTATTATCTAGATGATTTATCTCTTGGTGAAATTGCGGAAGAATTTGATGTAAGTCGCCAAGCCGTGTATGATAACATTAAACGGACTGAAGCGATGCTTGAAGAATATGAAGAAAAATTAGTATTACTTCAAAAGTTTCAAGAGCGACAGCGACTTGTTGCAAAGCTAAAACAGCTAATCAGCGAAGAAGAGCATGTAAATGAAGAAATGAAACAAGTTGTTGAAGCTATCGAAAAATTAGATTAGGAGGGCGGCAATATGGCATTTGAAGGATTAGCCGACCGACTTCAACAGACAATGCAAAAAATCCGCGGCAAAGGAAAAGTTTCTGAAGCCGATGTGAAAGAAATGATGAGAGAAGTTCGTCTAGCTCTTTTAGAAGCAGATGTTAACTTTAAAGTAGTAAAAGATTTTGTGAAGCGTGTGTCTGAACGTGCTGTCGGACAAGATGTAATGAAAAGTTTGACACCTGGACAACAAGTAATTAAAGTTGTACAGGAAGAACTTACAGAACTTATGGGCGGAGAGCAAAGCAAAATTGCTGTTGCTAATAAGCCACCGACTGTTATTATGATGGTTGGTCTGCAAGGTGCGGGTAAAACAACGACGACAGGTAAGCTTGCGAATTTGCTTCGTAAAAAGCATAACCGTAAACCGATGCTTGTTGCAGCGGATATTTACCGTCCAGCAGCGATTAAACAGCTTGAAACATTAGGGAAGCAATTGGACATGCCTGTATTCTCTTTAGGAGATCAAGTAAGTCCTGTTGAAATTGCGAAACAAGCGATTGCAAAAGCAAAAGAAGATCATCACGATTATGTTTTAATCGATACAGCGGGTCGCCTGCATATTGATGAAGAACTAATGGATGAATTAGCGAAAGTTAAAGAAGTTGCGAAACCGGATGAAATTTTCCTTGTTGTCGATGCGATGACGGGACAAGACGCGGTAAATGTTGCGCAAAGTTTCCATGAACAGTTAGGTTTAACAGGTGTTGTATTAACGAAATTAGATGGTGATACGCGCGGTGGTGCTGCATTATCTATTAAGGCTGTAACAAACACGCCGATTAAATTTGCTGGTATGGGTGAAAAACTAGATGCAATTGAAGCGTTCCATCCAGAGCGTATGGCATCCCGTATTTTAGGGATGGGCGATGTCTTAACATTGATTGAAAAAGCGCAAGCTACAGTTGATGAAGAGAAAGCGAAAGAACTTGAGCAAAAAATGCGTACGCTTTCGTTTACGCTTGACGATTTCCTAGAACAACTTGGACAAGTGCGTCAACTTGGGCCGCTTGATGAATTGTTAGGAATGCTTCCTGGTGCAAATAAAATTAAAGGGCTGAAAAATGCACAAGTTGATGAAAAACAAATTGGGCATATTGAGGCAATTATTCGTTCTATGACTAAATTAGAACGAGAACAACCGGAAATAATCAATGCTAGTCGCAAAAAGCGCATTGCCAAAGGTAGCGGTACAACTGTACAAGAAATCAATCGTCTAATTAAACAATTCGATGACATGAAAAAAATGATGAAGACGATGACGGGAATGCAAAAAGGTAAGAAAAAAGGACTAGGTGGATTGAAGTTTCCATTCATGTAAGGAAAAAAAGATGGCTCTGTTAAGAAAAAATACTTTACAAAGCAATAGTCTTTTTGCTAATATAATTATCTGTGTGAAATAAATTCGGAGGTGCTTTATAAATGGCAGTTAAAATTCGTTTAAAACGTATGGGAGCTAAAAAAACTCCTTTCTATCGTGTAGTTGTTGCAGATTCTCGTTCTCCTCGTGACGGACGTTTCATTGAGGAAATCGGAACTTACAATCCAGTTGCTCAACCAGCTGAAGTTAAGATCAACGAAGAAGCAGCATTAAAATGGTTAGGAAATGGTGCTAAACCATCTGATACAGTTCGTAACTTATTCTCTAACCAAGGTATCATGGAGAAATTCCACTTATCTAAACAAGGTAAGTAATTGAGGTAATGACTATGAAGAAGTTAGTCGAGACGATTGTCAAGCCTCTTGTCGATTATCCTGAAGATGTAAAAGTTACACAGGAACTTTGCAACGGAGAGATAAAGTATCGATTAACTGTACATCCTGAGGATGTTGGAAAAGTCATTGGAAAGCAAGGGAGAGTTGCGAAAGCGATTCGAATGCTCTTGTATTCAGTGGGACATCATAATGATGAAAAAGTAACACTGGAAATTCAATAAACGTAAAAAAGGGCGAGGAGTTATTCCTCTCCCTTTTTTAACATTTAAATAGAGAGTGCATGTTCCATCTGTGAAATGGAGATGCTTAATTTATATAGAAACCAGGGGTGACATACTATTTATGACAAAATGGTTTAACGTAGGGAAAATTGTAAATACTCATGGCGTAAGAGGAGAAATCCGTGTTATTTCTCGTACTGATTTTCCAGAAGAGCGATATAAAGTAGGAAACACGTTATACATATCGAATGAGAAAGGCACAGACTACCTTCCGGTGAAGGTAACTTCTCATCGCCAACATAAGACATTCGATTTATTAACATTTGAAGGATATAACAATGTAGATGAAGTAGAGAAGTTTAAAGGTTCTTTAATAAAAGTACCAGAAGAGCAGTTAGGTGAACTTGCTGAAGGTGAATACTACTATCATGAAATTATTGGTTGCAGTGTTGTAACGGAAGAAGGAGAAGCGCTAGGGACAATCAAAGAGATTCTATCTCCTGGTGCAAATGATGTTTGGGTAATTAAACGCCCGAAGGGTCAAGATCTCTTAATTCCTTATATCGATGACGTTGTACTTCAAGTTAATATTGAAAATAAATTAGTAACCATTCATGTAATGGAAGGGCTGCTATAATGAAAATTGATATTTTAACGTTGTTCCCAGACATGTTTACCGGTGTATTTGGATCTTCTATATTAAAGAAGGCACAAGAAAAAGAAGCGGTAAACCTTCGTGTTGTTAACTTTCGTGATTATACAACAAGTAAGCATAATAGTGTAGACGATTATCCTTACGGCGGAGGAGCTGGTATGGTGCTTACTCCTCAGCCTATTTTTGATGCTGTAGAAGATTTGACGAAAGAGACAGAGCGTAAGCCTAGAGTTGTCTTAATGTGTCCGCAGGGCGAAAGATTTACGCAGAAGAAAGCGGAAGAGCTTGCAGGGGAAGAACATTTGATCTTCGTATGTGGGCATTATGAAGGGTATGACGAACGAATTCGTGAGCATCTCGTAACGGATGAGATTTCTATTGGTGACTATGTATTAACGGGCGGAGAATTAGCCTCTATGGTTATTACTGATAGTGTTGTACGTCTCTTGCCAGGTGTGCTAGGAAATCATGCTTCACAAGTAGAGGATTCGTTTAGTACAGGTTTATTAGAGCATCCTCATTATACACGTCCGGCTGATTTTCGTGGTATGAAGGTACCGGATGTATTAATGTCAGGGAATCATAAAAACATTGATGAATGGCGACATAAGGAATCTTTGCGTCGAACGTATACGCGTAGACCGGATTTGTTAGATGAGAGAGAGTTATCTAAACAAGAGAAAAAATGGCTTGAGGAAATAAAGCGAGAGCAGTAATAACTTCATATATTTGCTATTGCAACAGGCCTAGTAATATGCTATTATAACATTTGTGCTACTGAAATCAGTAGCCGTATTAACGATGTTCCGCTGTAATTTATTAAGACTTTATAAGAGCATCTGTTTAAAGGAGAGAATTTAATATGCAACAATTAATCGCAGAAATTACAAAAGGCCAATTAAAAACTGACCTTCCTTCATTCCGTCCTGGTGACACTTTACGTGTACACGTAAAAGTTGTTGAGGGAACTCGTGAAAGAATTCAGCTTTTCGAAGGTGTTGTAATTAAACGTCGTGGTGGCGGAATCAGTGAAACATTCACAGTTCGTAAGATTTCTTACGGTGTAGGTGTTGAGCGTACATTCCCAGTTCACACGCCAAGAATCGCGAAAATCGAAGTACTTCGCCGTGGTAAAGTACGTCGTGCTAAGTTATACTACTTACGTAACCTTCGCGGTAAAAAAGCACGTATTAAAGAAATTCGATAAGACATGTATGGGAGCTTGTAAATGCACAAGCTCCCTTTTTCCAATCTATATGAAATTTTGGTATAATACGAGCAGTTTACATAACCGTGGAGGGGAAATGCATGAAAAAAGAGAAGAGTTCACTTTGGGAATGGATTAAGGCAATTTTGATTGCTGTTGTATTAGCTGGTGTTATTAGACAGTTTTTCTTTGCGCCAATTCTCGTAGACGGGGTATCGATGGCACCTACTTTACATGATCGTGATCGAATGATTGTGAATAAAATTGGTTATCACATTGGAGATCCAAAACGCTTTGATATTATCGTATTTCGAGCAACAGAAGATAAAGATTACATTAAGCGCATTATAGGCCTGCCAGGCGATGAAATAGAGTATCGTAATGATAAACTGTATGTTAACGGAAAGGCTTATGAGGAGCCGTATTTAGACAAGCAGAAAAAGCAAATTGCTGACGGACCGCTTACATATGATTTTAATCTTGAAGAAATGACAGGCAAGAAAACCGTTCCAAAAGATCAATTATTTGTTTTAGGTGATAATCGTCGTTTTAGTAAAGATAGCCGTTCAATCGGTACGATTTCAATGGATCAAGTAATTGGTAAAGCTAATATGTTATATTGGCCGTTAGAAGACGCACGTATTGTGAAATAAATGAAAAAGAAGGTGGCAACATGGTAATTCAATGGTTTCCAGGGCATATGGCGAAGGCTAGACGCCAAGTAACGGAGAAATTAAAATTAATTGATGTTGTAATTGAACTTGTAGATGCTCGATTACCATTATCATCTCGAAACCCAATGATTGATGAAATCATTACACATAAGCCAAGGCTTGTTGTTTTAAATAAAGCGGATATGGCGGATGATCGTTTAACAAAACAATGGATCGCATATTTTAAAGAAAAAGGCCATATGGCAATTTCGATTAACGCGCAAGCTGGACAAGGTATGAAGGAAATTGCAGCAGCTTGTAAAGTGCTTGTTAAAGAAAAATTTGATAAAATGGTTGCAAAAGGTATTAGACCGAGAGCGATTCGTGCATTAATTGTAGGTATACCAAATGTTGGTAAATCTACATTGATTAATAAATTGGCAAAGAAAAATATTGCTAAAACAGGAGATCGTCCAGGTGTGACAACAGCTCAACAATGGATTAAAGTTGGGAAGGAAATGGAATTGTTAGATACACCAGGTATTCTGTGGCCTAAATTTGAAGATCAATTAGTGGGTCTTCGTTTAGCGACAACGGGTGCAATTAAAGATTCAATTTTAAATTTACAAGATGTAGCTGTTTACGCATTACGTTTTATGGAGAAACATTATCCAGAACGCTTGAAAGAACGCTATAATTTAAATGAGATTCCAGAAGATATTGTGGAATTATTCGATGCAATTGGAAAAAATAGAGGATGCTTAATGGGCGGCGGAATGATTGATTATGATAAGACATCTGAGCTTGTGCTTCGTGAGCTTCGTGGTGGCAAACTTGGAAAAATGACGTTTGAAACACCGGAAGAGTTTGGAGAGCAAGTGGAAGATGTGGAAAAAATAGAAGAAGTATAAGACGTGCGTTTGTGCGTCTTTTCTTTTTGGATATGTTTAAAAAGGAGCTTGTATAAATGCAAACTATGACGATAAAAGAAGCGGAAAATGTATTGAAAGAAATTATGAATGAAGAAGATGATCGCTTTCAACTGTTAATGAAAGATGATCGAAAAGGTGTTCAAAAGCTCGTTTTGAAGTGGTATAAACAAAAAGAGTTAGAACAGAAAGAAAAAGAGAAGTTTTTTGAAATGTCCAAGTATGAAAATGCTTTGCGTGAAAAAGGGGTCACATATATCGCGGGTATTGATGAAGTAGGGCGCGGGCCATTGGCTGGGCCTGTTGTGACGGCAGCTGTCGTTCTTCCTGAGGATTTTTATATTCCAGGGTTAAATGACTCGAAAAAGTTGAGTGAAGCGAAACGTGAGCGTTTTTATGATGAAATAAAAGTACAAGCAATTGCAATTGGAGTAGGAATTGTATCACCGCAAGTTATTGATGACATTAATATTTACCAAGCAACGAAACAAGCGATGTTAGATGCAGTTGCAAATTTATCTTGTACACCTCAACATTTATTAATTGATGCGATGAAGCTTCCTACACCAATTCCGCAAACATCAATTATTAAAGGTGATGCGAAAAGTGTTTCGATTTCAGCAGCATCCATTATAGCAAAAGTAACGAGAGATCGTATGATGAAAGAACTGGGAGAGAAGTATCCTGAATATGGATTTGAGCAACATATGGGATATGGCACAAAGCAACATTTAGAGGCAATTGAAGTGCATGGAGTACTAGATGAACACCGCAAGTCATTCGCACCAATTAAAGATATGATTCAAAAATAAGCTGTAAATATACAGCTTATTTTTTTATTTTGGCATATAAACATTACTATTTTCGAAAAAGAATAAAGCGATTTCAGTTTTCTGACACTTTATTGTAGACAGCGTGCCAATCATCTTATACAATGGCAATGTAATGTTTTTTAAACATTAAAAAACTTTTCGAGTAAAACAGGAAAACAGGGGAGGATGGGACCATGAATATCCATGAGTACCAAGGTAAGGCAGTCCTTAGAAGCTATGGGGTTAGCGTTCCGAACGGGAAGGTTGCGTTTACAGTAGAAGAAGCTGTAGAAGCAGCGAAAGAATTAGGAACAGATGTATGTGTAGTGAAAGCACAAATTCACGCTGGTGGACGCGGCAAAGCTGGCGGAGTAAAAGTTGCGAAAAATTTAGATGAAGTTCGTACATATGCAGAAAGCATTTTAGGAACTACACTTGTGACACATCAAACAGGTCCTGAAGGTAAGGAAGTAAAACGCTTACTTATCGAAGAAGGTTGCGATATTAAAAAAGAATATTATGTAGGTCTAGTTTTAGATCGTGCAACTTCTCAAGTTGTTTTAATGGCGTCTGAAGAAGGCGGAACAGAAATTGAAGAAGTAGCAGAAAAAACACCTGAAAAAATCTTTAAAGAATATATTGATCCAGCAGTAGGCTTGCAAGGTTTCCAAGCGCGCCGAATTGCATTTAACATCAATATTCCAAAAGAGCTTGTAGGACAAGCTGTGAAGTTTATGATGGGCTTATATCGTGCGTTTATCGAAAAAGATTGCTCTATCGCTGAGATTAACCCACTTGTTACAACAGGCGAAGGTAAAGTTATGGCATTAGATGCAAAATTAAACTTTGATTCTAATGCGTTATATCGCCATAAAGACATTTTAGAGCTTCGTGATCTTGATGAAGAGGATTCAAAAGAAATTGAAGCTTCAAAATACGACTTAAACTACATTCCTTTAGATGGAAATATCGGTTGTATGGTTAATGGTGCAGGTTTAGCGATGGCTACAATGGATATCATTAAACATTACCACGGTGACCCAGCTAACTTCTTAGATGTTGGTGGCGGTGCAACTGCAGAAAAAGTTACAGAAGCATTCAAAATTATCCTTTCTGACAAAAATGTAAAAGGTATCTTCGTTAACATTTTTGGTGGCATTATGAAGTGTGATGTTATTGCAGAAGGTGTTATTGAAGCAACGAAACAAGTAGGTCTTGAGTTACCTTTAGTTGTACGTCTTGAAGGCACAAACGTAGAACTAGGTAAGAAAATTTTAAATGAGTCTGGCTTAAATATTGTTGCAGCAGAATCTATGGCAGACGGTGCACAAAAAATTGTTTCACTAGTGGGCTAATAGAAAGCGGGGGAGAAAAATGAGCGTATTAGTTAATAAAGATACAAAAGTTATTGTTCAAGGTATTACAGGTTCTCAAGGTTTATTCCATACAAAACAAATGATTGAATACGGTACGAAAATTGTCGGTGGTGTAACACCAGGTAAGGGCGGCACTGATATTGAAGGTGTACCAGTATTTGATACAGTAGAAGATGCAGTGAAAGCAACAGGCGCAAACGCTTCAGTTGTATACGTTCCACCCGCTTTTGCGGCAGATGCAATTATGGAAGCTGTTGATGCAGAAATTGATTTAGTAGTATGTATTACTGAAGGGATTCCTGTATTAGATATGGTAAACGTAAAGAGATATATGGCGGGTAAACATACACGTTTACTTGGACCAAACTGCCCAGGTGTAATCACACCAGATGAATGTAAGATTGGTATTATGCCAGGATATATTCATAAAAAAGGTCATGTTGGTATCGTATCTCGCTCTGGTACATTAACTTATGAAGCTGTACATCAGTTAACACAAGAAGGTATTGGCCAATCTACTGCTGTAGGTATCGGCGGAGACCCTGTTAACGGTACAGACTTTATTGATGCGTTAAAAGCATTTAATGAAGATGAAGAAACACATGCTGTAATTATGATTGGTGAAATCGGCGGTACAGCAGAAGAAGAGGCAGCTGAATGGGTAAAAGCTAATATGACAAAACCTGTCGTAGGCTTCATTGGTGGTCAAACAGCGCCTGCTGGCAAACGTATGGGCCATGCTGGTGCAATCATTTCTGGCGGTAAAGGAACTGCTGCTGAAAAGATTAAAACAATGGAAGCTTGTGGCATTAAAGTAGCTGAAACTCCAGCAGTTATGGGAGAAACGCTAATCTCTGTTTTAAAAGAAAAAGGTTTATTTGAGACTTGTAAAAACTATTAATCTGTTGAAAGACACCTTCTTACTTGAGGGTGTCTTTTTACACTTTTTTCTGTTTACATAATAAAAATTATGGGTAAGTAGAATCAAGATGAAAAGAGAGAGATTATTACATGTTCATTACTTGCTAGCAGATTATTGGAAAGCGATGGAGAGGCTACTATATGTCGATCCAGAATTAAAGAACATATATAATTTTAACGAAAAACAAATGGAACACTACACTGGAATATCCTCGAAAAAATCTTCAGAACTAGTAAAATTTCTTCAAAATTCAAATCTTCCGCAATATATATCTTATTTAGAGAGAAATCGTATTTTTTATATAACGATATGGGATGAAGATTATCCGCAATTATTACGTGAAATACAAGACCCTCCCTTCGTTTTATATGGAAAAGGAGAGAAAGATTTCCTGAATAAAGTAAATAAATTAGCAGTTGTTGGAACGAGAGAACCATCATTATATGGTTATGAGAGTTTGAAGTTTATTTTACACCCCTTATTAGAAAGAGAGTGGCTTATTGTCAGTGGGTTTGCAAAAGGGATAGATACAATGTCTCATGAGATTACAGTAAGGCATCATTGCCCGACTATTGCGATATTAGGGCATGGATTGTCTTTTATGTACCCGAAAGAAAATAGACATTTATATGAAATGTGGAAGGAATATATATTGTTATTGACAGAGTATCCGCCGCACTATGCACCGAAAAAATGGTATTTTCCAAAAAGGAACCGGATTATTAGTGGTATAAGTAAAGGTGTTTTAGTTGTAGAATCGAAATCGAGAAGTGGAACACTTATTACTGCAGACCTTGCGTTAGAGCAAAATAGAGAGGTGTTTGCGCTTCCTGGACCTATATTTGTAGAGGGGGCATCGGGAACGAATCATCTTATTCAGCAAGGAGCAAAACTAGTAAGAAATGCAGAAGATATCTTGGAAGAGATTTTAAATTAACCTTATATTTTTATGTTTTTATTAAACAATTATTGACAAATGGTAGATTGGCACTGTATGGTATATTCATTCTTGATTGACAAAAACAAGAGAAATCAATAAGATTAATGAAGACTTGAATCCACCTCTTAAGGAGGCACTAGCATGTCAGATTACCTCGTAATCGTGGAGTCGCCTTCTAAGGCGAAGACCATTGAGAAATATTTAGGGAAAAAATACAAAGTTGTCGCGTCTATGGGACATGTTCGCGATTTGCCAAAAAGTCAAATGGGGATAGAAGTAAAGAACAACTTCACCCCGAAGTATATTACCATTCGTGGTAAAGGTCCCGTCTTAAAAGACTTAAAATCAGCGGCGAAAAAAGCAAAGAAAGTCTATCTCGCGGCCGATCCAGACCGTGAAGGGGAAGCGATTGCTTGGCATTTAGCGAATACGTTAAATGTGGACGTTGAATCAGATTGTCGGGTTGTGTTTAATGAGATTACGAAAGATGCAATCAAAGAATCATTTAAACATCCTCGTGCAATTAATATGGATTTAGTGGATGCACAACAAGCAAGACGTATACTTGATCGTCTTGTTGGTTACAATATTAGTCCTTTATTATGGAAGAAAGTAAAAAAAGGATTAAGTGCAGGGCGTGTACAATCTGTAGCAGTTCGTTTAATCATCGAGCGTGAAAGGGAAATTCAAAACTTTGAACCTGAAGAATTCTGGACAATTAAAACAGAATTTGTAAAAGGAAAAGACACATTTGAAGCAAGCTTTTACGGTATAGATGGTGAAAAAGTTCAATTAACAAATGAAACGCAAGTGAATGAAATAATTGAACAGATGAAAGACAATGCGTTTTCAGTTGAAAATGTAACGCGCAAAGAGCGAAAACGTAATCCTGCATTACCGTTTACAACATCTTCCTTGCAACAAGAAGCAGCACGTAAGTTAAACATGCGAGCAAAGAAAACAATGATGCTTGCACAGCAATTGTATGAAGGGATAGATCTTGGAAAACAAGGAACTGTAGGTCTTATTACGTATATGAGAACTGATTCAACACGTATCTCAGAAACAGCTCAAACAGAGGCTCGTACTTACATCACTGAAGCGTATGGTACGGAATACATAGGAACAGAAAAGAAGAAAGAAACGAAAAAGTCAAATGCACAAGATGCGCATGAGGCAATTCGTCCTACTTCAGTAATGAGAAAGCCAGAGGAACTAAAAAGTTTCTTAGGTCGTGATCAACTTCGATTATATAAATTGATTTGGGAGCGATTTGTTGCAAGTCAAATGGCGTCTGCTATAATGGATACTGTGACAGCGAGACTCATTAATAACAATGTTCAGTTCCGTGCAAGTGGATCGGTTGTAAAGTTCCCAGGATTTATGAAAGTGTATGTAGAGTCAAAAGATGATGGTGCTGAAGAAAAGGATAAGATGTTGCCACCTTTAGAAGTAGGGGAAACTGTATTTTCAAAGGATTTAGAACCAAAGCAACATTTTACACAACCTCCTCCGCGTTATACAGAGGCTCGCCTAGTAAGAACACTTGAAGAACTTGGAATTGGAAGACCGTCAACATATGTACCTACACTTGAAACAATTCAAAAGCGTGGGTATGTAGGTTTGGATAATAAACGCTTCGTTCCGACTGAACTTGGTGAAATAGTAATTGAACTTATTTTAGAGTTTTTCCCAGAAATTATTAACATTGAATTTACTGCCAATATGGAGCAAAGCCTTGATGAAGTAGAAGAAGGAAATGCGAATTGGGTAAAAATTGTTGATGATTTCTACGTAGGTTTTGAACCGCGTTTAGAAAAAGCGGAAAAAGAAATGCGTGAAGTGGAAATTAAAGATGAACCAGCTGGGGAAGATTGTGAATTATGTAATCACCCAATGGTCTTTAAAATGGGTAAATACGGGAAATTTATGGCTTGCTCGAATTTCCCAGATTGTCGTAATACAAAGCCGATTGTGAAAGAAATCGGTGTTACTTGTCCAAAGTGTGATAAGGGTCAAATTATTGAACGCCGTAGTAATAAAAAGAAACGTCTTTTCTATGGGTGCGGTACGTATCCGGAATGCGACTTTGTATCTTGGGATAAGCCAATTGGTCGTAAGTGTCCGAAGTGCGAAGGCATGCTTGTAGAGAAAAAGTTGAAAAAAGGCGTGCAAGTACAATGTATTTCGTGCGATTATGAAGAAGAACAACAAATGTGAGCGTAACTGCTCACATTTTTTTCGGGAAGAAAAGGAAAGGTGATATAAATGACAACACAAGTAGTAAACGTCATTGGCGCAGGTCTTGCAGGAAGTGAAGCAGCTTACCAAATTGCAAAACGTGGTGTCCAAGTTAGATTATATGAAATGAGACCGGTAAGGCAAACGCCAGCTCATCACACAGATAAATTCGCTGAATTAGTATGTAGTAACTCACTTCGTGCAAACACTTTAACAAATGCAGTTGGAGTTATTAAAGAGGAAATGCGCTTAATGGATTCTGTAATTATTCGTGCGGCGGATGAGTGCTCTGTACCAGCTGGAGGTGCTTTAGCTGTAGATCGTCATGAGTTCGCAGCTAAAGTAACAGAATACGTAAAGAACCATCCAAATGTAACTGTAATGAATGAAGAAATTACAGATATTCCAGAGGGACCGACAATTATTGCTACAGGTCCATTAACATCTCCTGATCTTTCTGCAAAATTGAAAGAATTAACAGGAGAAGATTATTTCTACTTCTATGATGCTGCAGCCCCAATCGTAGAAAAAGACAGCATTGACATGAATAAAGTGTATTTAAAATCGCGTTATGACAAAGGTGAAGCTGCATATTTAAATTGCCCAATGACAGAAGAAGAGTTTGATCGTTTTTATGAGGCTCTAATTGCTGCTGAGACAGTGCCTTTAAAAGAGTTTGAAAAAGAAATTTTCTTTGAAGGTTGTATGCCAGTAGAAGTTATGGCAAGTAGAGGGAGACAGACGTTAGTATTTGGACCTATGAAACCTGTTGGATTGGAAGATCCCAAAACAGGGAAAACGCCATATGCTGTTGTTCAGTTACGTCAAGATGATGCAGCGGGAACTTTATACAATATCGTAGGTTTCCAAACTCATTTAAAGTGGGGACCGCAAAAAGAAGTGCTACAGTTAATTCCGGGATTGGAAAATGCAGAGATTGTACGTTATGGTGTAATGCATCGTAATACGTTTATTAATTCACCTAATTTGCTTCGTCCAACATATCAATATAAACAACGTGATGATTTATTCTTCGCTGGTCAAATGACTGGAGTAGAGGGATATGTTGAATCAGCAGCATCAGGATTATTAGCAGGAATTAATGCTGCGCGTCTTGTGCAAGGTGAAGAGCCAGTTGTATTACCGCCAGTAACTGCGATGGGTAGCATGGCAAATTACATTACGGCAACGAACGCTAAAAACTTCCAGCCGATGAATGCAAACTTCGGTCTATTTGCACCGTTAGAGAAGAAGATTAAAAAGAAAGTAGAACGAAATGAAGCGTACGCAGCACGCGCTTTAGAAACGATTCGAAATTTTGTAAATATTTAGTTAAATTTCTTGCAAAGGCTACTAAGTTGTGATACGATTTAGTAGCCTTTATTGAGGTGAGTTGTGTGAATGTGAAGAAATTGTTACAATTATTCGTTGGATATTTACAAATTGAAAGAAATTATTCAAAATATACAATTGCAAGTTATCAAAATGATTTAGAACATTTTGTGCAATTTATGGAACGAGAAGGCATATCCTCTTTTTTAGACGTTACATACGCGGATGTTCGTTTGTACTTAACGACGTTGCACGATGAAAAGTTAGCCCGTAAATCTGTCGCAAGAAAAGTATCAAGCTTACGAAGTTTATATCGTTTTTTGATGCGTGAAGGTTATCGAAAGGATAATCCGTTTGCACTTGCGTCACTCCCCAAAAAAGAATTGTCAATCCCAAAGTTTTTATATGCTGAAGAGTTAGAGGAATTATTTGAAGTTTCTGACACGGAAACGCCATTAGGTCAAAGGAATCAAGCTTTATTAGAGTTGATGTATGCGACTGGGATCCGTGTGAGTGAATGTGTCAATTTACAACTTACCGATATTGACTTTGCGGTGGGAACAATTTTAGTAATGGGAAAAGGAAAAAAACAAAGGTATATTCCGTTCGGAAGCTATGCGCAAGATTCTTTAATTACTTATATAGAGAATGGGAGAAAACAGTTAGTTAATAAGACTGACGAAGATTCTCATATGGTATTTTTAAATGCGAAAGGTACACCGCTAACAAGTCGTGGGGTTCGTTATGTTTTAAATGAACTCATTAAAAAGGCTTCGCTGACAATGCGGATAAGTCCCCATATGTTAAGGCATACATTTGCTACACATATGCTAGATGAAGGGGCGGATTTACGTACTGTACAGGAGCTATTAGGCCATGAAAATTTGTCGACGACACAAATTTATACGCATGTCTCTAAAGAAAGATTGCGTTCTGTTTACATGAAGCATCACCCGCGGGCATAAATTGCTTTAAAAGCTATAAAAACAAATAAAGGAGTTTTTTCTATGGGAAATTTCCACGCTACAACGATATTTGCAGTTCATCATAATGGAGAATGTGCAATGGCTGGAGATGGCCAAGTGACAATGGGAAATGCTGTTGTAATGAAACATACAGCTCGTAAAGTTCGTAAACTTTTCCAAGGTAAAGTTTTAGCTGGTTTCGCAGGATCAGTTGCTGACGCATTTACTCTTTTTGAAATGTTTGAAGGGAAATTAGAAGAGTATAATGGCAACTTGCAGCGTGCTGCTGTTGAAATGGCAAAACAATGGCGTGGCGATAAAATGTTACGTCAGCTAGAAGCGATGCTCATTGTCATGGATAAAACAACTATGCTCCTTGTTTCAGGTACAGGAGAAGTGATTGAACCGGATGATGGTATTTTAGCAATTGGATCTGGTGGGAATTATGCACTTTCTGCAGGTCGTGCTTTAAAGCAATATGCAAGTGAACACTTAACAGCGAAGCAAATTGCGAAAGCGAGTTTAGAGATTGCTGGCGATATTTGTGTTTATACGAATCACAACATAATTGTTGAAGAATTGTAGAATCGTAAGGGAGGCATTTTATATGCATTTACATTTTACTCCGCGCCAAATTGTGGAAAAATTAGATCAATACATCATCGGTCAAAAAGACGCAAAGAAAGCGGTTGCTGTAGCGTTGAGAAATCGATATCGCCGCAGTAAATTAGCTGAAAATTTACGTGACGAAATTGCGCCTAAAAATATTTTAATGATTGGACCGACAGGTGTTGGGAAAACAGAGGTAGCACGACGAATGGCGAAACTCGTTGGAGCACCTTTTATTAAGGTTGAGGCTACAAAATTCACAGAAGTTGGATATGTGGGTAGAGATGTAGAGTCGATGGTACGTGACTTGGTGGAAACATCGGTTCGTATCGTAAAAGAAGAAATGGTAGTGAAAGTTCAAGATAAAGCAGAAGAGCAAGCGAATCAACGTCTTGTTGAAATTTTAGTGCCGAGTCCGGAGAAGCAATCTGGATTCAAAAATCCATTAGAGATGCTTTTTGGAGGCGCTCAAAATTCGAATCAAACGTCTGATACACAAGAAGATGTTGAAATCGAAAAGAAACGTCAAGATGTGGAGAGAAAGCTTGCTGCAGGGCTTCTTGAAGAAGAAATTGTATCGATTGAAGTGACTGAACAACAGTCTTCCATGTTTGATATGTTACAAGGAACTGGCATGGAACAAATGGGAATGAATTTCCAAGATGCGCTAGGAAGTTTTATGCCGAAAAAAACGAAAAAACGTAAACTTTCTGTAAAAGAAGCAAGAAAACTCTTGACAAATGAAGAGGCACAGCGCTTAATTGATATGGATGAAGTTACACAAGAGGCTGTTTATCGTGCTGAACAGCTCGGGATTATTTTTATCGATGAAATTGACAAAATTGCTGGTAAGCAGTCGAATAGCGTAGATGTATCACGTGAAGGTGTGCAACGTGACATTCTGCCAATTGTAGAAGGGTCGAATGTTGCGACAAAATACGGATCAGTAAAAACGGATTATATTTTATTCGTTGCAGCTGGAGCGTTCCATATGTCTAAACCGTCGGATTTAATTCCGGAATTGCAAGGGAGATTTCCGATTCGAGTAGAATTAACAAAATTATCGACAGACGATTTTGTTAAAATATTAATCGAGCCTGACAATGCGTTAATTAAACAATATATGGCATTATTAGCGACTGAAGGTATAGAAATTGAATTTTCAGACGAAGCTATTCGTAAGATTGCTGAGATTGCTTATCAAGTTAATCAGGATACAGATAATATTGGAGCAAGAAGACTTCATACGATTATGGAGAAGCTCCTTGAAGATTTATCGTTTGAAGCATCTGAAATTACGTTAGAGAAAATAACGATAACACCTCAATACGTTGAGGAGAAATTAGCAACAATTGCTAAAAATAAAGATGTGAGCCAGTTTATTTTGTAATAGTGTCATCAGGTGACTCGCCCTAGTTTCCAAGTGATGAAAAAATATGTGAGTAACATGTAGGAGGAACTTTTGAAATGGAATTATTAGCAAAAACGAGAAAATTAAATGCGTTATTACAGAGCGCAGCAGGGAAGCCTGTAAACTTTAGAGAAATGTCTGACACAATGTGTGAAGTAATCGAAGCAAACGTATTCGTAGTTAGCCGTCGTGGTAAATTACTAGGTTATGCAATTCACCAACAAATCGAAAACGAACGCATGAAGCAAATGCTTGCAGAACGTCAATTCCCAGAAGAATATACACAAAGCTTATTCAACATTACAGAAACATCTTCAAACTTAGATGTGAACAGTGCTTACACAGCATTCCCAGTAGAAAACAGAGAATTATTCGGTCAAGGTTTAACTACAATCGTACCAATCGTTGGTGGCGGTGAGCGTCTAGGTACATTAGTATTAGCTCGTCTTGGTCAAGAGTTCTTAGATGATGATTTAATCCTTGCTGAGTACAGCTCAACTGTTGTAGGTATGGAAATCTTACGTGAAAAAGCAGAAGAAATCGAAGAGGAAGCGCGTAGTAAAGCTGTTGTTCAAATGGCAATCAGCTCATTATCTTACAGTGAGTTAGAAGCAATTGAGCATATCTTCGAAGAATTAAATGGAACAGAAGGTTTACTTGTTGCAAGTAAAATTGCTGATCGCGTAGGAATTACTCGCTCTGTAATCGTAAATGCACTACGTAAATTAGAAAGTGCTGGTGTTATTGAGTCTCGCTCTTTAGGTATGAAAGGAACATACATTAAAGTGCTAAACGACAAGTTTCTACAAGAACTTGCTAAATTAAAAACAAACTAATTTATAAAAAACTCTCCTCAATTGAGGAGAGTTTTTTTTGTGCAATGGATAGAAGATGCTTGTGAAAAGTGTCATAAGCGTGTTTTCTGGGAAAACTATCAATTGTATTTACTTTTTTGCTTAAAAGAAAAGAAGGTTGGTAATACTAGAATTCGAGTATGAACAAAGAAAGTTTTACATTGTTCGCATTTTCGACTTGATTGTAATATTTCAGTATGATATAGTAAGCAGTGGTGTCAGTACAAAGTACACACGTTTACTGATTTAAGTGTTGGTGCTACGTTTGTAGTTTCGCTTAGAGATGAAGTAAACGGAGGATATCAAAAACCATTTAGGAGGAACTATATTATGTCAGTAATTTCTATGAAGCAATTGCTTGAAGCTGGTGTTCATTTCGGACATCAAACTCGTCGTTGGAACCCAAAAATGAAGCGTTACATTTTCACAGAGCGTAACGGTATCTACATCATCGACTTACAAAAAACTGTGAAAAAAGTTGAGGAAGCTTACAGAACGATGCGCGACATCGCTGCTGAAGGCGGAGACATCTTATTCGTAGGTACTAAAAAACAAGCACAAGAAGCTATTAAAGAAGAAGCAACTCGTGCTGGTATGTACTTCGTTAACCAACGTTGGTTAGGTGGAACTTTAACAAACTTCCAAACAATCCAAAAGCGTATCAAGCGTCTTAAAGACATCGAAAGAATGCAAGAAGATGGTACTTTCGAAGTACTTCCTAAGAAAGAAGTTGTTCAACTTAAAAAAGAGTTAGAGCGTCTTGAGAAATTCTTAGGCGGTATTAAAGATATGAAAGGTCTTCCAAGTGCATTATTCGTAGTAGACCCTCGTAAAGAGCGTATTGCAGTTGCTGAAGCACGCAAATTACACATTCCAATCATCGGTATCGTTGATACAAACTGTGATCCAGACGAAATCGATCACGTTATCCCAGCAAACGATGATGCAATTCGTGCTGTAAAACTTCTTACATCTAAAATGGCAGACGCGATCCTTGAAGCAAAACAAGGTGAAGAAACTGTTACTGCGTAACAAAGTTGGAAAGGTGATAAGGGGTTCGGCCTTTTATCACCTTTTTTAAGGTATAAACACCTTTATAAAAGGTATAAATACATATTTTAGGAGGATGAAAAGTATGGCAATCACTGCTCAAATGGTAAAAGAATTACGTGAAAAAACTGGCGCAGGTATGATGGACTGCAAAAAAGCTTTAACAGAAACTAACGGCGACATGGAGAAGGCAATTGACTTCTTACGTGAAAAAGGTATTGCGAAAGCTGCTAAAAAAGCAGACCGCATTGCTGCTGAAGGTTTAACTTTCATCGAAACAAACGGTAACGACGCTTTAATCTTAGAATTAAACTCTGAAACTGATTTCGTTGCGAAAAACGAAGGTTTCCAAACACTAATTAAAGAATTAGCTGCTCACTTATTAACTAACAAACCAGCTAACGTTGAAGAAGCTATGGCTCAAACAATGGAAAACGGTAAAAAAGTTGAAGAGCACATCAACGAAGCAATCGCTAAAATTGGTGAAAAACTTACACTTCGTCGTTTCGAAATCGTATCAAAAACTGATGCAGATGCATTCGGCGCTTACCTACACATGGGTGGACGCATTGGTGTATTAACAGTTCTTGAAGGTTCTACTGATGAAGCTGCTGCTAAAGATGTTGCAATGCACATCGCTGCAGTTAACCCTAAATACATCGACCGCGATGCTGTAACAGCTGAAGAAGTTGAGCATGAGCGTCAAGTATTAACACAACAAGCATTAAACGAAGGCAAGCCTGAGAAAATCGTTGCGAAAATGGTTGAAGGCCGTCTAGGCAAATTCTTCGAAGAGATTTGCTTACTTGACCAAGCATTCGTTAAAAACCCTGATATGAAAGTTCGTCAGTTCGTTGAGTCTAAAGGCGGAACATTAAAAGGATTCGTTCGCTATGCTGTTGGTGAAGGTATCGAAAAACGCGAAGACAACTTTGCTGAAGAAGTAATGAACCAAGTAAAAGGTAGTAACTAATACAGATTAGGGAACACATTGTGTTCCCTTTTTTAAAATAAAGATGTAAGCAATTGGAGGTTCATTATGAGTAAACCGAAATATAATCGTGTCGTTTTAAAGCTAAGTGGAGAAGCTTTAGCTGGAGAGCAAGGATTTGGAATTAACCCAACTGTTATTAAGTCAGTTGCGGAACAAGTAAAAGAAATTGCAGAACTTGATGTAGAGGTTGCTGTTGTTGTTGGTGGCGGTAACATTTGGCGTGGAAAAATTGGAAGTGAAATGGGCATGGATCGTGCAGGGGCAGATTACATGGGCATGTTAGCGACAGTTATGAATTCATTAGCTCTTCAAGATAGCTTGGAGAATATCGGAATTCAAACTCGTGTACAAACTTCAATTGAGATGCGTCAAGTTGCAGAACCTTACATTCGTCGTAAAGCAGTTCGTCACTTAGAGAAAAAACGTGTTGTTATTTTTGCAGCAGGTACAGGTAATCCATACTTCTCTACAGATACAACAGCAGCATTACGTGCGGCAGAAATTGAAGCAGATGTAATTTTAATGGCGAAAAACAATGTAGATGGTGTATATAATGCGGATCCATCTATTGATCCAACGGCTACAAAATACGAAACGCTTACTTACTTAGATGTATTAAAAGAAGGTTTAGGTGTAATGGATTCTACAGCTTCTTCTCTATGTATGGATAATGATATTCCACTAATTGTATTCTCAGTTATGGAAAAAGGTAATATTAAACGTGCCGTTTTAGGCGAAAATATCGGAACAGTGGTAAGGGGGAAATAAATATGGGACAACAAGTATTGAAGTCTTCAAATGAAAAAATGGAAAAAGCAGTTGCTGCTTATTCTCGTGAATTAGCAACAGTTCGTGCTGGTCGTGCAAACGCGTCTGTATTAGATAAGGTACAAGTTGATTACTATGGTGCACCAACACCAGTTGTGCAATTAGCGAACATTACAGTTCCAGAAGCGCGTTTACTAGTAATTCAACCTTATGATAAAACTTCTATCGGTGATATTGAAAAAGCAATTTTAAAAGCAGATTTAGGCTTAAACCCTTCTAATGATGGAACTGTAATTCGTATTGCATTCCCTGCACTAACAGAAGAGCGTCGTCGTGATCTTGTAAAAGTTGTGAAAAAATATGCTGAAGAAGCAAAAGTTGCTGTTCGTAACGTACGTCGTGACGGAAATGATGATCTTAAGAAGCTTGAAAAAGCTGGCGAGATTACAGAAGATGATTTAAGAGGATATACTGAAGATATCCAAAAAGAAACAGATAAATATATTGCAAAAGTTGACGAAATCGCAAAAAACAAAGAAAAAGAAATCATGGAAGTGTAATAGCGATAACTTCGCAAATATGACCCTCTTCTTAAGGGGGTCTTTTTACACTTTTAGGCATACGTCTGCTTGCTGGAGGGTATGAATGATGTTTAAAAACTTTCCTTTTTTTAAAGGTAAAAAGGACACATCGTTTGATCATCTCGTTGAAGAAGTGAAAAAAGGATATATCCCAGAACATATTGCCATCATTATGGATGGGAATGGAAGATGGGCAAAGAGGAGAGCAATGCCTCGTATTGCGGGACATCATGAAGGTATGCAAGTTGTAAAGAAAATTACAAAATTTGCAAGTAAACTTAATGTGAAAGTGTTAACTCTCTATGCTTTTTCAACTGAGAACTGGAAAAGACCGAAAAAGGAAGTTGATTATTTAATGAAGCTTCCAGAAGAATTTCTAGGTACATTTTTACCAGAATTGATTGAAGAAAACGTACAAGTCCGAGTAATAGGGCAAAAAGATCGTCTTCCTACGCATACACGCAGAGCGATGGAGAAAGCCATGGAAGATACGAAAGAGAATACGGGATTAATTCTTAATTTCGCGTTAAACTATGGAAGTCGAGATGAAATCGTTTCTGCTGTGCAACATATGATGAAAGATAATGAGGAAGGAAAAATTCGTTCTGAAGAGGTAAGTGAAGAAATGCTTTCCTCCTACTTAATGACGAGTTCTTTACCTGATCCAGAGTTGTTAATCCGAACAAGCGGAGAGCTACGTATTAGTAATTTCATGTTATGGCAAATTGCATATTCGGAGTTTTGGTTTACAGACGTGTATTGGCCAGACTTCAAAGAAGAACATTTGCTAAATGCGATTACTGACTTTCAACATAGAGGGCGCAGATTCGGAGGCGTGTAGAAAGAGAGGGTTTGGTAGTGAAACAGAGAATTATTACTGGAGTGGTTGCTGCCGCGCTATTCATTCCCATCGTAATATACGGTGGCGTGCCTTTTACGGTTTTAGTGTATGCACTTGCTTCTATAGGTTTATATGAATTAATTCGTATGAATAAGCTTACGCTTATTTCAGTACCGACAGTTTTAGCTGCAGTATTATTGTGGATTCTTTTAATTCCAAGTAGTGCATCAGAACTGTTTACATGGATTGGATTAGGTAAATTGGAAATCACATTTGTGATTGTTTTATTACTTTTATCATATACAGTCCTTTCTAAGAATACATTTACTTTTGATAATGCTTCATTTTTACTGATGGCAACGACATATGTGGCAATGGGATTCTTATATTTAAATGAAACGAGAATATTAGGAATTAAATATGTATTTTGCGCATTATTTGTTATATGGGCTACTGATTCAGGCGCATATTTCGTAGGAAAAGCATTGGGCAAGAGAAAATTGTGGCCAGAAATTAGTCCGAATAAAACGATTGAAGGTTCATTAGGCGGTATCGTTTGTGGAATTATTGTGGCACTTGTTTACAACGTGTTCTTCCCAGTCGAATCGAATGTAGTAATTTTAATTGTGCTGACAATTATCATTTCTATTTTTGGACAAATTGGTGATTTAGTACAATCTGCTTTTAAACGTCATTATGGCGTAAAGGATTCAGGTACAATTTTACCTGGGCATGGTGGTATATTAGACCGAACAGATAGTTGGTTATTCGTTTTACCAATTCTCTACTTCTTATTACAATACAATTAATAAATGAACGAGGGGTTGGAGTCATGAAAAACATTAGTTTATTAGGTGCAAGCGGATCAATTGGTACACAAACTTTAGATGTATTACGCTCGCACCCAGACCAATTCCGTCTCGTTGCTTTTTCTGTAGGGAAAAATATTGACTACGCAGTAAAGGTAATTCAAGAATTTTCTCCGCAAATCGTCTCTGTGCAAAGAGAGGAAGATGTTTTAAAATTACAATCTGTTTCTGGTAATACAAAAATTGTATATGGTAGTGAAGGACTTTTAGAAGTAGCATTACATCCAGATGCGGAGATTGTAGTAAATGCTGTTGTAGGTAGCGTAGGGTTGTTACCAACACTTCGTGCAATTGAGGCGAAAAAAACAATTGGAATTGCAAATAAAGAAACGTTAGTAACTGCAGGACATCTTGTAATGGAAGCAGCACGAAAACATAATGTTTCGTTACTTCCAGTAGATAGTGAACATTCGGCTATTTTTCAGTGCTTGAATGGTGAAAATGAAAAAAGAATTTCTCGTCTTATTATAACGGCTTCTGGTGGAAGTTTCCGTGATAAAACGAGGGATGAATTGCATCATGTGACCGTAGAAGATGCGCTTCGACATCCAAACTGGTCAATGGGTTCGAAAATTACAATTGATTCTGCTACAATGATGAATAAGGGACTAGAAGTAATTGAAGCACATTGGCTTTTTGGTATCCCTTATGAGCAAATCGATGTTGTTTTACATAAAGAAAGTATTATCCATTCTATGGTTGAATTTGAAGATCGTAGTGTAATGGCGCAGCTTGGTTCACCTGATATGCGAGTACCAATTCAATACGCACTTACATATCCTGATAGATTGCCTCTTTCAGACACAAAACAGTTAAACTTATGGGAAATAGGGACGTTGCATTTTGAGAAAATGGACCAAGAACGATTCCGTTGTTTACGTTTTGCGTATGAAGCTGGAAAAGCAGGTGGAAGTATGCCAGCTGTAATGAACGCAGCGAATGAAGTAGCGGTTGAAGCCTTTTTACAAAAGAGAATTGGTTTCTTAACAGTGGAAGACCTCATTGAAAAAGCAATGAACCATCACAATGTCATTGCACGACCGAGCTTAGAGGAAATTTTGGAAATTGATGCGGCCACAAGACGGTTTGTGATGGAACAAATTTAGCAAAGGTGGTTATGGAATTGAATACAGCGATTGCCTTTATATTAATTTTCGGTGCACTCGTATTTTTCCATGAGCTAGGGCATCTATATTTCGCAAAAAGAGCAGGTATTTTATGCCGCGAGTTTGCGATTGGTTTTGGTCCGAAAATATTCTCATTTGAAAAGAATGAAACGGTGTATACGATTCGATTACTGCCCCTTGGTGGCTATGTAAGAATGGCCGGCGAGGATGCGGACACAGTTGAGTTAAAGCCTGGGAAAAAGGTTGGCCTTGTATTAAATGAAAAAGACGAAGTTGTGAAATTAGTTTTTGATGGATATGAAAAGTATCCAAATGTTCGTGTTATTGAAGTCGAACAAGCTGATTTGGAGCATAATTTAACAATTTCGGGCTATGAAGAGTACGAGGAAGAGCTTCAAACATTCCGAGTGAATGAAAAGGCTCGTATTATTACTGCGGGGGAAGAAATTCAAATTGCTCCGTATAATAGACAATTTGGCTCGAAAAAACTAGGGCAACGCGCTTTAACAATCTTTGCGGGTCCTGCAATGAACTTCATTTTAGCATTTGTTATTTTTGTGATTCTTGGATTTGTACAAGGGGTTCCTATTGACAAACCAATGGTCGGAAAAGTGATGGATAACAGTGCAGCACAGCAAGCTGGATTGAAAGAGAATGATACAATTCAAGCTATTGATGGGAAAAACACAAGTACATGGAAAGATGTTGTTACTATTGTACGTGAAAACCCAAATAAAGAAATTACGTTACAAGTAAAGCGTGATAATGAACAGTTTAATGTGAAAGTAACGCCAACACTCGATAAAGAAGGAAAAGACGAAGTTGGTAGAATCGGTGTGTATTCTCCTGTAGAGAAAACAGTAATGGGTTCTATTAAATCAGGATTTGAACAAACGTACCAATGGACGAAACTAATTTTTGAATCTCTTGTTAAATTAGTAACTGGTCAATTTTCTATTAATGAGTTATCAGGTCCAGTAGGAATTTATAATCTAACAGATCAAGTTGTAGATTATGGGTTTACGCGTGTACTAAGTTTAGCTGCAGTTCTAAGCATTAATCTTGGTTTATTTAATTTATTACCAGTTCCTGCTTTAGATGGTGGCCGTTTATTCTTCTTCTTAATTGAAGCGTTACGAGGGAAACCAATTGATCGCCAAAAAGAAGGAATGGTTCACTTTATTGGTTTTGCATTATTAATGTTACTTATGTTAGTTGTAACTTGGAATGACATTCGTAAGTTTTTCTTGTAAAATAAAGTGAAACTTATAATGAAATAGAGCTCGTAGAATAAAATCCCTCACCTAACTCGAGGTGAGGGGTTTTACTGCGTGTAAGAGTAAAATGAAGAGGTGCAAATAAATGAAACAAAGTATGGTATTCAGTCCTACATTACGTGAAGTTCCAGCTGATGCTGAAATTAAGAGTCATCAGCTATTACTTCGTGCAGGTTTTATGCGTCAAAATGCTTCTGGTATTTATAGCTTTCTACCATTTGGATTAAAAGTATTACACAAAGTAGAACGTATCGTTCGAGAAGAAATGGAGCGCGCAGGAGCTGTAGAATTATTAATGCCAGCTATGCAAGCTGCGGAATTATGGCAAGAATCAGGTCGTTGGTATTCTTACGGATCTGAATTAATGCGTATGAAAGATCGTAATGCTCGTGAATTCGCATTAGGAGCGACACATGAGGAAGTAATTACGGATCTTGTGCGTGATGAAGTGAAATCATATAAAAAATTACCGTTAACATTATACCAAATTCAAACAAAATTTCGTGATGAGCAAAGACCTCGTTTCGGCTTATTACGTGGAAGAGAGTTTCTAATGAAAGATGCATACTCTTTCCATGCTACACAAGAGAGCTTAGATGAAGTATACGATCGTTTATATAAAGCATACTCTAACATTTTTGCTCGCTGTGGCTTGAATTTCCGTGCAGTTATTGCTGATTCTGGAGCAATGGGCGGAAAAGATACACATGAATTTATGGTATTATCTGATGTTGGTGAAGATACAATTGCATACTCTGACACATCTGATTATGCAGCAAACATCGAAATGGCTCCTGTTGTAGCTACGTATACGAAGAGTGACGAAGCAGAAAAAGCACTTGAAAAAGTAGCAACACCAGACCAAAAAGCAATTGAAGAAGTATCCGCATTCTTAAACATTGCAGCTGACAAGTGCATTAAGTCTATGGTGTTTAAAGTAGATGAGAAATTAGTAGTGGTACTTGTTCGTGGTGATCACGAAGTAAACGATGTGAAAGTGAAAAATGTATACGGCGCTTCAGTTGTTGAGCTTGCTTCTCATGAAGAAGTAAAAGCATTATTAAATTGTGAAGTTGGTTCATTAGGACCGATTAATGTAACAGGTGATATCGAAATTATTGCTGATCATGCTGTAGCATCAATTGTTAACGGATGTTCAGGAGCGAATGAAGAAGGATTCCATTATGTAAATGTAAATCCAGAACGTGACTTTAAAGTAAGTCAATATACAGATTTACGCTTCATCCAAGAAGGAGACCAATCTCCAGATGGAAACGGAACAATTCTTTTTGCACGCGGAATTGAAGTTGGTCATGTATTCAAATTAGGAACTCGTTATAGTGAAGCAATGAACGCAACATTCCTGGATGAAAACGGAAAAACACAACCACTTATTATGGGTTGTTACGGTATCGGGGTATCTCGTACAGTGGCAGCAATTGCAGAGCAGTTTAACGATGAGAACGGCTTAGTTTGGCCAAAAGCTGTAGCACCGTTCCATGTGCATGTAATTCCAGTAAATATGAAATCGGATGCACAACGTGAAATGGGTGAAAATATCTACAACTCATTACAAGAACAAGGCTATGAAGTGTTATTAGACGATCGTGCAGAACGTGCAGGTGTTAAATTTGCAGATGCAGATTTATTCGGTCTTCCAGTTCGTATTACAGTTGGTAAAAAAGCAGACGAAGGTATTGTAGAAGTGAAAGTACGTGCTACAGGTGAGTCTGAAGAAGTAAAAGTAGAAGAACTTCAAACATATATTGCAAATATTTTAAAATAAGAAGAGGTACCTCGTAATGGGGTACCTTCTCTTTCTTTGTAAACGTATTTTGTAAAAGAAGAGGTGAGAAATCTTTCTTTGTGGTACGTTTCAATTTATAATAGCAAATGGAAGGAGAGTGCTTATGTCTTTAACAAATGAACAACAAGAGCGATTTCAAATTTTGCTCCAGCAGTTGCAAATACCAGACGACCTTATAAATCAATATTTACAAGGCGGTGGTATTGAAAGGCTCGTTATTGATAAAGCGAATAAAAGTTGGCATTTTGATTTACAAGTGCCACGTATTTTGCCTACAGAATTATATGAATTGCTAGAAACAAAGCTTAAGCAATCATTTTCTCATATTGCAAGAACAACATTTGCATTAGAAACAGAGAATAAACAATTTACAGAAGAAGAAGTGAGGGCGTATTGGCCGCTTTGTACGGAACGAATTACATTTTCACCTATGTTCGCATACTTAAAGAAGCAGCTTCCACAGGTGAATGGAGTGAAGTTGCTAATAAATGTGAATAACGAGTTGGAGTCTACTGCTTTAAAGAAAAACGTTGCGAAACCAGTAGGGGATCAATACGAAGTTTTTGGATTCCCGCGTTTTCAGTTAGACACACATATACAGCAAAATACAGAAGAAATGCAAAAGTTTCGTGAACAAACGCAGCAAGAAGACCGCGAGCGTGTTATACAAGCTATGGAAGAAATGGCGAAGAAGCAAGCTGAAGAAAGCAGCGTTGTGTATGAAGGACCGATTACACTCGGGTATCTTATTAAGCCAGATGAAGAGATTACACCGATGCGAGAAATTCAAGATGAAGAAAGAAGAAAAACGGTTCAAGGATATGTCTTCCATGTAGAAACAAAAGAGCTTCGTAGTGGACGTACGTTATTAACTTTAAAAATAACGGATTATACGGATTCTATTATGATCAAAATGTTCTCGCGTGACAAAGAAGATATTCCAATGCTGCAATCCTTGAAAAAAGGAATGTGGGTGAAAGCGCGTGGTTCTGTTCAAAACGATACATTCGTTCGAGATTTAGTAATGATTGCAAATGATATTAATGAAATCACAGGACCGTCTCGTAAAGATAAAGCACCAGAAGGCGAAAAACGAGTAGAGCTGCATCTCCATACTCCGATGAGTCAAATGGACGCTGTCACTCCAGTTTCTAAGCTTGTTGCTCAAGCTGGTAAATGGGGACATGAGGCTATTGCGGTTACAGACCATGCCGTGGCTCAGTCTTTCCCAGAGGCGTATTCTGCGGGGAAGAAGGCTGGAGTTAAAGTTATATATGGTGTAGAAGCAAATTTAGTTAATGATGGTGTACCGATAGCATATAACGAAGCGCATCGTTTACTTGCAGAGGAAACGTATGTTGTTTTCGACGTTGAGACGACAGGTTTATCAGCTGTATACGATACAGTTATTGAGTTGGCTGCTGTAAAAGTAAAGGGTGGCGAAATTATTGACCGCTTTGAATCTTTTGCAAATCCGCATCAACCATTATCGGCGACGATCATTGAATTAACAGGTATTACAGATGATATGTTAACTGATGCACCTGAAGTGGACGAAGTGTTTAAAAAGTTTGAGGAATGGATGGGCGACCATACACTTGTTGCCCATAACGCGAGCTTTGATATGGGCTTTATTAACGTAGGTTTTAAAAAGGCTGGACTAGAAAAAACGAATAACCCCGTTATTGATACGTTAGAACTTGCACGATTCTTATTCCCAGAAATGAAAAATCATCGATTAAATACGATGTGTAAAAAACTTGATATTGAATTAACACAACATCACCGTGCGATTTATGATACAGAAGCGACGGGATATTTACTTGTGAAAATGTTGAAAGACGTAATTGAAAAGGGATTTGAATATCACGATCAATTAAATGATAGCATGGGACAAGGGGATGCGTATAAGCGTGGCCGTCCAAGTCATATGACGTTACTTGCCACATCAGATGTTGGATTGAAAAATTTATATAAACTTGTTTCATATTCTCACCTTAATTACTTTTACCGTGTACCACGTGTGCCGAGGTCACTATTAAAAAAATACCGTGAAGGAATTTTAGTAGGAACGGCTTGTGATAAAGGTGAAGTTTTCGAGGCAATGATGCAAAAGGCACCTGAAGAGGTAGAAGAAATTGCCCAGTTCTATGATTACATTGAAGTAATGCCTCCAGAGGTGTTGCGTCATTTAGTAGAACGTGAACTTGTTCGAGACGAAGGTCAATTAAAAACAATTATTTCTAACTTAGTAAAACTAGGTGAGACGTTAGATAAACCAGTTGTTGCTACAGGAAACGTGCATTATTTAGACCCTGAGGATGCAATGTATCGTAAAATTTTAGTCAGTTCGCAGGGCGGAGCCAATCCGTTAAATCGACATTCATTACCGCCAGTACATTTCCGTACAACTGATGAAATGTTAGAATGTTTTTCGTTCTTAGGTGAAGATAAAGCGAAAGAAGTTGTTGTAACAAATACACAAAAGATTGCGTCATTAATTGGTGATGTGCATCCAGTAAAAGACGATCTATACACACCGAAAATTGAAGGTGCTGATGATGAAACGCGTGATATGAGTTATAAAATGGCGCGTAGCATTTATGGTGAAGAGCTACCGGAAATTGTAGAAGCACGTTTAGAAAAAGAATTAAAAAGTATTATTGGGCATGGATTCGCCGTAATTTATTTAATTTCACATAAGCTTGTGAAAAAATCGTTAGTAGACGGATATCTAGTAGGTTCGCGTGGATCGGTAGGATCATCATTTGTTGCAACGATGATGGAAATTACAGAAGTAAACCCATTACCACCACACTATGTATGTCCGAAGTGTAAGCAATCAGAATTCTTTAATGATGGTTCTGTAGGCTCTGGTTTTGACTTACCAGATAAAGAATGTCCTGCTTGTAATATTCCATATGTAAAAGATGGACATGACATTCCGTTCGAAACATTCCTTGGATTTAAAGGAGATAAGGTACCCGATATCGATTTGAACTTCTCCGGGGAATACCAACCACGTGCCCATAACTATACGAAAGTACTGTTCGGTGAAGACTATGTATATCGTGCAGGAACGATTGGTACAGTTGCGGAAAAAACTGCTTACGGATATGTAAAAGGTTATGCAAATGATCATAACTTAACGATTCGAAATGCAGAGATTGATCGCTTAGTAGCGGGGTGTACCGGTGTAAAACGTACAACAGGACAGCATCCAGGCGGTATTATCGTTGTGCCAGATTACATGGATATCTTTGATTTCTCACCAATACAGTATCCAGCTGATTCAATTGGTGCTGAATGGAGAACAACGCATTTTGATTTCCACTCGATTCATGATAATTTATTGAAACTTGATATACTAGGACACGATGATCCGACCGTTATTCGTATGTTACAAGATTTAAGTGGTATTGATCCGAAAACAATCCCAACGGATGATCCAGAAGTAATGAAAATTTTCTCTGGTCCAGAATCGTTAGGGGTAACGGAAGAACAAATTAACTGTAAAACAGGTACACTTGGTATACCAGAGTTTGGTACAAAATTCGTAAGACAGATGTTAGAAGAGACAAAACCGACGACATTCTCAGAGTTAGTCCAAATTTCTGGACTATCACATGGTACCGACGTATGGCTTGGTAATGCAAACGAGTTAATTTATAACGGTACATGTACGCTGAGCGAAGTTATCGGTTGTCGTGATGACATCATGGTATATTTAATCTATCAAGGTCTAGATCCATCATTAGCCTTCAAAATCATGGAGTCGGTTCGTAAAGGTAAAGGTGTACCGGAAGAATGGGAAGAAGACATGAAAAATAATAATGTACCAGGTTGGTATATTGATTCATGTAAGAAGATTAAATACATGTTCCCTAAAGCCCATGCGGCTGCTTACGTACTTATGGCTGTACGTATCGCATACTTTAAAGTACATTTTGCACTGTTATTCTATGCCGCATATTTTACAGTTCGTGCAGATGATTTTGATGTAGAGGCAATGGCGAAAGGTTCAGCATCTATACGTGCAAGAATTGATGAAATTGCTCAAAAGGGACTCGATGCTGCGCCGAAAGAGAAGAGTTTATTAACGGTACTAGAAATGACACTTGAAATGTGTGAGCGTGGATACTCATTCCAAAAGGTGGATTTATACCGCTCACATGCAACAGAATTTATTATTGATGGAGATACATTAATCCCTCCATTTAATGCAGTACCTGGTCTTGGCACAAACGCAGCTTTAAGTATTGTAGAAGCACGTAAAAATGGAGACTTCTTATCAAAAGAAGACTTGCAACAGCGAAGTAAGGTTTCGAAAACAATTATTGAGTATTTAGATAGCCAAGGTTGTTTAGGAGACTTACCAGATCAAAACCAGTTATCACTGTTCTAGTAGGTAGGAAAAGTCTTTGCAAATCAACATTTCCTATGATATACTATTAACCGAGATAACCATGTCATGTATATTGTGTAAAGAAAAGAGTGGGGAAACCCACTCTTTCGTGTTACTATCTATGTTTTATCTACGTAGATAGGTAAAAGATTTCTGTCGTATATACATATTTTGTTACAAGTTTTACTTCTTAAATTTGGTAATACTAAGACAGATAATCCCTGCTGAACAGCAGGGGCTTTTGTTAGCTAACGAGAAAGAATAAGATAGACCGTTTTTAAATTGGCGGGGTCTTCTTCTTTTAAATGGTACATGACGGCAGGAAGGAGGCTGTTTATGGATAAGAAAGTCACAGAAGTTGTAGAAGCATTTGCGCAGCCGATCGTTGAAGAGTTAAATCTTGAACTTGTAGATGTAGAGTATGTGAAAGAAGGACAAGACTGGTTCTTACGCGTATTCATCGATTCTGAAAAGGGAGTCGACATTGAAGAATGCGGTGCGGTAAGTGAACGTTTAAGCGAAGCTTTAGATAAAGAGGATCCAATTCCTCATCTTTACTTTTTGGATGTATCATCTCCTGGAGCGGAACGCCCATTAAAGAAAGAAAAAGACTTCCAGCAAGCGGTAGGAAAACAAGTGGCAATTAAAACATATGAGCCGATTGATGGTGAAAAGATGTTTGAAGGAAAACTGCTTTCTTACGATGGTACAACAATAACATTATTATTAACAATTAAAACACGTAAAAAAGAAATCCAAATTTCGATGGATAAAGTCGCAAATGCGCGACTTGCTGTTACGTTTTAGTTAGAAGGGGGATCTTCATGAGCACTGAGTTATTAGATGCTTTGCTCGTATTAGAATCTGAAAAAGGCATTAGCAAAGACATTATTATTGATGCGATTGAAGCAGCTTTAATCTCTGCTTATAAGCGCAATTTTAATCAAGCACAAAACGTTCGTGTGAGCTTTAACCCAGAAGTGGGAACAATTCAAGTTTTAGCACGTAAAGACGTAGTAGACAATGTGTTTGATCCACGTCTTGAAATTTCTGTAGAGGAAGCAAGACAAATTAATCCAAACTACCAAGATGGTGACGTACTAGAAATTGAAGTAACACCAAAAGACTTTGGTCGTATTGCAGCACAAACTGCAAAACAAGTTGTAACACAACGAGTGCGTGAAGCAGAGCGCGGTGTTATTTACTCTGAGTTTAGTGATCGTGAAGAAGATATTATGGTAGGTATTGTACAACGTCAAGATGCTCGTTTCATCTATGTAAGCTTAGGAAAAGTAGAAGCTTTATTACCTGTAAGTGAGCAAATGCCTAATGAGCAATACAAGCCACATGATCGTATTCGCGTATTCATTACGAAAGTAGAAAAAACGACAAAAGGACCACAAATTTACGTATCACGTACACATCCTGGTCTTTTAAAACGTTTATTCGAAATGGAAGTTCCTGAAATCTATGATGGAACTGTAGAAATTCGTTCTGTAGCACGTGAAGCTGGCGATCGCTCTAAGATCTCTGTATATGCAGAGAACACTGATGTTGATCCAGTTGGTTCTTGTGTAGGACCAAAAGGGCAACGTGTACAACGCATTGTAGACGAATTAAAAGGTGAAAAAATTGACATCGTTCGCTGGTCAAATGATCCAGTTGAATATGTTGCAAATGCATTAAGCCCATCACAAGTTGTTAAAGTACTTGTAGATGAAGAAGAAAAAGCGACAACAGTAGTTGTTCCAGACCACCAGCTATCATTAGCTATCGGTAAGCGTGGACAAAATGCACGTCTTGCAGCTAAATTAACAGGCTGGAAAATTGACATTAAGAGTGAGTCTGATGCGAAACAACTTGGTATTGTAACAGAAGAAGATAGCGTAATCGCATTTGGATTCGATTCAGTGGAAGACGAAATCGAATAGAGGTGATGAGTATGAGCAATCGAAAAGTTCCGTTACGAAAATGTGTTGCAACGCAAGAAATGAAATCAAAACGAGAGCTCGTTCGCATTGTTCGTTCCAAAGAGGGAGAAGTGTCCATTGATTTAACTGGGAAAAAATCAGGACGAGGTGCTTACTTGTCGAAGGACAAGGAGAGCATTCTTCAAGCTCAAAAGAAAAATGTTTTGGAACATCATCTAAAAGCGAAAATCGACGGTTCTTTATATGAAGAGCTTCTTGAGCTTGTTGAGAAGGAGTCGAAATAAGTGTCCGATTGGAAATCGTTTTTAGGACTAGCAAACCGGGCTCGGAAAATTATTTCGGGTGAAGAACTCGTTTTAAAAGAAGTACGAAGTGGCAAAGCAAAACTTGTATTGCTATCTGAAGATGCGTCAGTAAATACTACAAAACGCATCACAGATAAAACTACGTACTACAACGTACCAATGAGAAAGGTCGAAAATCGACAACAATTAGGGCATGCGATTGGGAGAGATGAGCGAGTCGTTGTAGCTGTGTTAGATGAAGGCTTTGCGAAAAAGCTGCGTAGCATGCTCGATACAAATTACCGGGGGTGAAGGTATGAGTAAAATTCGAGTGCATGAATATGCAAAAAAACATAATATCTCAAGTAAAGATCTTATGACAAAACTAAAAGAAATGAATATCGAGGTTTCGAATCATATGACAATGTTAGACGATGAAGTAGTAAATAAATTAGATAATGAATATCAAACTGAAAAACCTTCTGTTGCAGATGAGTTTGAAGTAGAAGAAAAAGTTGTTCGCAGTAAAAAGAACAGCAATAAGAAAAAGAAAAAAGGCAAAGGAAACGAAGACAAACGTCAAGAGAACTTTGCTGGTAGACAACAAACTCAAATTGTAGAAACACCAGATAAAATTACTTTCTCTGGAAGCCTTACAGTAGGAGATCTTGCTAAAAAATTAAGCAAAGAGCCATCTGAAATTATTAAGAAGCTCTTCATGCTTGGAATTATGGCAACAATTAACCAAGACTTGGATAAAGATACAATTGAGTTAATTGCTAACGACTACGGTATTGAAGTAGAAGAAGAAGTAATTGTGAGCGAGACTGAGTTTGAAACATTCATTGATGAGCAAGATGATGAAGAGAACTTAAAAGAACGTCCAGCTGTAGTTACAATCATGGGACACGTTGACCACGGTAAAACAACATTACTGGATTCTATTCGTAACTCAAAAGTAACTGCAGGCGAAGCGGGTGGAATTACTCAGCATATCGGTGCATATCAAGTTGAAGTAAACGATAAGAAGATTACATTCTTAGATACACCTGGTCACGCAGCATTTACAACGATGCGTGCTCGTGGTGCACAAGTAACGGATATTACAATCCTTGTTGTTGCAGCGGATGACGGTGTTATGCCACAAACAGTTGAAGCAATTAACCATGCGAAGGCAGCAGGAGTACCAATTATTGTTGCTGTGAATAAAATGGATAAACCAGCTGCAAACCCTGATCGCGTAATGCAAGAACTAACAGAATATGAATTAGTTCCAGAAGCTTGGGGCGGAGATACTATTTTCGTACCAATTTCTGCAATTCAAGGCGAAGGCATTGACAACTTACTAGAAATGATCCTTCTTGTAAGTGAAGTAGAAGAATACAAAGCAAATCCAAACCGCTATGCAACTGGTACAGTAATCGAAGCACAGCTTGATAAAGGTAAAGGAACTATCGCGACATTACTTGTTCAAAACGGTACGCTTCGAGTTGGAGATCCAATCGTTGTTGGAACTTCATTCGGACGTGTTCGTGCAATGGTAAGTGATATTGGTCGTCGTGTAAAAGTTGCTGGTCCATCAACTCCTGTTGAAATTACTGGTTTAAACGAAGTACCACAGGCTGGAGATCGTTTCATGGCATTCGCTGATGAGAAGAAAGCTCGTCAAATTGGTGAATCACGTGCACAAGAAGCGTTAGTTGCACAACGTGGTGAGAAATCTAAATTAAGCCTTGAAGATTTATTCCAACAAATCCAAGAGGGCGATGTAAAAGAAATTAACTTAATCGTAAAAGCAGACGTACAAGGTTCTGTTGAAGCGATGGCAGCATCACTTCGTAAAATTGATGTTGAAGGCGTAAAAGTTAAAATCATTCACACTGGTGTAGGTGCGATTACAGAATCTGATATCATTTTAGCTTCTGCATCTAATGCAATTGTAATTGGATTTAACGTACGTCCAGATGTGAACGCGAAGCGTACAGCTGAATTAGAGAACGTTGATATTCGTTTACACCGTATTATTTATAAAGTAATCGAAGAGATTGAAGCAGCGATGCAAGGTATGCTTGATCCAGAATTCGAAGAAAAAGTAATCGGTCAAGCAGAAGTTCGTCAAACGTTTAAAGTAACAAAAGTTGGAACAATCGCAGGTTGTTATGTAACAGACGGTAAAATTACGCGTGATAGTGGCGTACGTATTATCCGTGACGGCGTAGTAATTTTCGAAGGACAACTTGATACGTTAAAACGTTTCAAAGACGACGTAAAAGAAGTTGCACAAAACTATGAGTGTGGTATTACAATTGAGAGATATAATGATCTTAAAGAAGGGGACATCATTGAAGCGTACATTATGGAAGAAGTGAAGCGATGATTATCGCTTCACTCTCATTCGAGTGTATGATTTACGATGTGCATTCTTTAAAAGAGAAACGTGCAATTTTACAACGTGTGTTAACTCGTGTGAAACAGCGCTATAATGTAGCTGTTTCTGAAGTTGGGCACCAAGATGTATGGCAACGTACAGAAATTGCAATTGTTTCCGTATCCTCAAATCGTGTTATCTGTGAAAAAGAAATGAATCGTGTACTTGAGTACATCGATTCATTTCCTGAAATTGAACGTACAATAACACATTTTGAATGGTATTGAATGAGGTGAAGAGTTATGAAATTACGTGCGAACCGTGTGGGCGAGCAAATGAAAAAAGAATTAGGCGATATTATCAGTCGTAAAATTAAAGACCCACGTATTGGATTTGTTACAGTAACAGATGTACAAGTGAGTGGTGATTTACAAATTGCTAAAGTATATATTTCTGTTTTAGGTGACGAAGAACAGAAAGAAAATACTTTAAAAGGTTTAGCGAAGGCAAAAGGCTTTATTCGTTCAGAAATTGGCCAACGTATTCGTCTTCGTAAAACACCGGAAATTACCTTTGAGTTTGATGAGTCTATCGGATATGGTCATCGAATTGATACACTTTTACATGAAATTAATAAAGACGGTAAACGTGAAGAATAATGGATAGACATTTGTCTATCCATTTTTTCAATGCAAAATAAGTTTTGGATATTTAATACGAAAGAATTATGATGAGGTGAACATATATGGAAGGTGTAGTATTATTACATAAGCCAAAAGGCATGACATCACATGATTGTGTATTTAAATTAAGAAAGATATTGCGAGAAAAGAGAATTGGTCATACGGGAACATTAGATCCAGATGTAACAGGAGTATTACCAATTTGCGTTGGAAGAGCAACGAAAATTGCACAATTTTTAACAAGTGAAACGAAAACATATGAAGGTGAAGTAACATTAGGGTTTTCAACGACAACTGAAGACGCTTCTGGTGAGGTTGTTGAAACGAAAAATGTAGATCGTACTATTACTCGTATGGAAGTAGAGAAAGTCCTTGCGGAATTAACAGGCACGATTGAACAAATGCCACCAATGTTCTCGGCTGTAAAAGTAAACGGGAAAAAATTATATGAATATGCAAGAGCAGGACAAGAGGTGGAACGTCCAGTTCGTACAATTACAATTCATGAATTTGTATTACTTGATGATCGTGAAGTTTTTGAAGGAGAAAATATTTCATTCCGTTTCCGTGTAACGTGTAGTAAAGGAACATATGTAAGAACGTTAGCTGTAATGATCGGGGAGAAACTTGGTTTCCCATCACATATGTCTCACCTTGTAAGAACGGCATCTGGTGAATTTTTATTAGAAGATTGCATATCATTTGAAGAAATTGAAGAAAACGTGCAAAATGGAACAGTAGAGTCTATCTTCATTTCAATTGATGAAGCATTAAGTAAGTTTCCAAAAATGGTTGTAGATGAAAAGCAAGCAGAGAAAATAAAGAATGGTATGTTCTTAAAGAATGAATTAGAAATAACAGCACCATTTATTACAGTGTTTGATAAAAATGATCGTTGCTTAGCAATTTATGAACATCATCCGAAACATCCTGGCATGTTAAAGCCGATGAAAGTACTTGTGAATAATCAAGAACTAAAGCTATAATGAATTATTGGAAGGATTATTACAGAAAAAGGTGAATTCAAGCGTGAAACTTATTCATTTAACTCATCCACATGAACAAAATAAATTAGAATTACCACCTACTGTAATGGCATTAGGATTTTTTGATGGCATTCATTTAGGACATCAATGTGTAATTCGAACTGCGAAAAAAATAGCGGACGAACGAGGATATAAAAGTGCAGTTATGACATTTCATCCTCATCCATCTGTTGTTTTAGGGAAAAAGGATGCGCATGTGGAGTATATTACACCAATGCGTGATAAAGAAAAAATAGTCGAAAGCTTAGGAATCGATATATTATATGTGATTAAATTTGATGAATCATTTGCAGGGTTATTACCGCAACAATTTGTAGATGATTATATTATTGGTTTAAATGTAAAGCATGTAGTAGCAGGGTTTGATTATTCATATGGACGTTTAGGAAAAGGAAAGATGGAGACTTTACCATTTCATGCAAGAGGGGAGTTTACACAGACTGTGATTGAAAAAGTTGAATTTCAAGAAGAGAAAGTAAGTTCTACAGCATTACGAAAGTTAATTCGAAATGGCGAAATGGAGCAAATTCCATCTATTTTAGGTAGAGCCTATACTGTAGCGGGAACAGTTATACACGGCGACAAACGTGGGCGTCAAATTGGTTTCCCGACAGCTAATGTAGGTTTAAGTGATGAGTATTTATTGCCACCTGTAGGTGTTTATGCAGTGAGATTAAAAGTTCACGATGAATGGTACGATGGTGTATGTAATATTGGATATAAACCGACTTTTAAAGAAGATGAGCGTCAATTATCAATTGAAGTGCACTTATTTGAATTTAACAAAGATATATACGATCAAAATGTTACAGTAGAGTGGCATATGCGTATAAGAGCAGAAAAGAAATTCAACGGTATTGATGAGTTAGTTGAACAAATCGCAAAAGATAAGAAAACAGCACAAGAATATTTTATGAGCGAAAAGAATATACTTGCTTTTTCAAATGAAAAGTAGTATTCTATGTTATGTACTTTATGACAACCATTGCTTGGCATTGCGACTCACCGACGCTTGCTAGGTAATTGGGGGTTTAATTAATAGGAGGTGAAATAGGATGGCTTTAACACAAGAACGTAAAAATGAAATCATTGCACAATTTAGAACTCATGAGACTGATACTGGTTCTCCAGAGGTTCAAATTGCTGTCCTAACGGAGCAAATTAACACTCTAAACGAGCACTTACGTACTCACAAGAAAGATCATCATTCACGTCGTGGTCTATTAAAGATGGTTGGTAAACGTCGTAACTTACTAACTTACCTTCGTAATAGCGATATCACACGTTACCGTGAATTAATCACAAAGCTTGGCTTACGTCGATAGTCAAAGAAGCGGGAATATTCCCGCTTTTTTGTTAGGTAAAAATATATCTTCTACGCTTTATAGCTTACTTAATTTTAGGCAATACTAGAGGTAGAATATTGTGATATACTATCCATTTACATAGAAGAATTGAATACTTTAAATTGAGAGGGGTACTTAAATGAGTCAAGAAAAGCAAGTCTTCTCGATAGATTTAGCTGGTCGCCAGCTAACAGTTGAAACTGGTCAGCTTGCAAAACAAGCGAACGGAGCAGTATTAGTAAGATATGGCGATACAGCGGTTCTATCTACAGCAACTGCATCAAAAGAAGCAAAAAATGTAGATTTCTTCCCACTTACAGTAAACTATGAAGAGCGTTTATATGCAGTCGGAAAAATTCCTGGCGGTTTTATTAAGCGTGAAGGTCGTCCAAGTGAAAAAGCAATTTTGGCAAGTCGTTTAATCGACCGTCCAATTCGTCCGCTATTCGCAGATGGCTTCCGTAACGAAGTACAAGTTGTCAGCATTGTAATGAGTGTTGATCAAGATTGTTCTTCTGAAATGGCAGCTATGCTTGGTTCTTCATTAGCGTTATCGATTTCAGATATTCCATTTGAAGGTCCAATCGCTGGTGCGACAGTTGGCCGTATTAATGGCGAATTCGTTATTAACCCAACAGTAGAACAGCAAGAACAAAGTGATATCCACTTAGTTGTAGCTGGTACGAAAGATGCGATTAACATGGTTGAAGCAGGAGCAGATCAAGTACCTGAAGAAACAATGTTAGAAGCAATTATGTTTGGTCATGACGAAATTAAACGTCTAATTGCATTCCAAGAAGAGATTGTACAAGCTGTAGGTAAAGAGAAATCAGAAGTGAAACTTTATGAAGTTGACGCTGATCTTAACCAAGCTGTACGTGAAATGGCTGAAGAAGATATGCATTCAGCAATTCAAGTACATGAGAAACATGCACGTGAAGATGCAATTAACGAAGTGAAAAAGCGTGTTATTGAGCATTACGAAGCGCAGGAAGCTGACGCTGATACATTAGGACAAGTAAATGAGATTTTATATAAAATTGTAAAAGAAGAAGTACGTCGTCTTATTACAGTTGAAAAAATCCGTCCAGATGGCCGTAAAGGTGACGAAATCCGTCCATTAGCATCAGAGGTTGGTATTTTATCTCGTACACACGGTTCTGGTTTGTTCACTCGTGGACAAACACAAGCATTAAGTATTTGTACATTAGGTGCATTAGGCGATGTGCAAATTTTAGATGGTCTTGGTGTAGAAGAATCAAAACGCTTTATGCACCATTACAATTTCCCATCATTTAGTGTTGGTGAAACAAGACCAATGCGTGGACCAGGTCGTCGTGAAATCGGTCACGGTGCACTAGGAGAACGCGCACTTGAGCCTGTAATTCCATCTGAAAAAGATTTCCCATACACAGTACGTCTTGTATCTGAAGTTTTAGAATCAAATGGTTCTACTTCACAAGCAAGTATTTGTGGTAGTACTTTAGCAATGATGGATGCTGGTGTTCCACTTAAAGCTCCAGTTGCAGGTATTGCAATGGGTCTAGTTAAAACTGGTGAGCATTACACAATTTTATCTGATATTCAAGGTATGGAAGATCATTTAGGTGATATGGACTTTAAAGTAGCAGGTACAGCACAAGGTGTAACTGCACTACAAATGGACATTAAAATCGATGGTCTATCTCGTGAAATTTTAGAAGAGGCATTACAACAAGCGAAAGTTGGTCGTGTGCACATTCTAAATCATATGTTATCTGTTATTCCAGAGCCACGCACTGAATTATCAGCGTACGCTCCAAAGATTATTACAATGACAATTAATCCAGATAAAATCCGTGACGTTATCGGACCGAGCGGTAAACAAATCAATAAAATTATTGAAGAAACTGGCGTTAAAATTGACATCGAGCAAGATGGCACAGTATTCATTTCTTCAATAAACCAAGAAATGAACGACAAAGCTAAGAAAATTATCGAAGATATCGTTCGCGAAGTACAAGTAGGTGAAATCTACGAAGGAAAAGTGAAACGTGTTGAGAAATTCGGTGCTTTCGTTGAATTATTCAGCGGTAAAGATGGATTAGTTCATATTTCTGAACTTGCACTTGAGCGTGTAGGTAAAGTAGAAGACGTTGTAAAAATCGGTGATGTAATTACAGTTAAAGTTATCGAGATTGACAAGCAAGGTCGCGTAAATCTATCTAGAAAAGTATTGCTAAAAGAAGAGCAAGAAAAAGAAGCTGCTAAAGAAGAAAACAAACAAGAGCAGCAATAAGTAAAAGCCAGTTTAACTGGCTTTTTTTGTTATGTAAAAATATGATTTATATATATTTTTATGTCAGCATAGGTATAGTTTTCATTATAACGCTCAAATTAACAAAGATAAGAAGAAAATGTTTTTATATAGTTAATTTGGGAGGGTTTATATGAAAGTTCGTATATTGGCATACATATGTATATTTTCTTTATATGTCAGTTTAGGCTCTTATTCTGTTTTTGCACAAGATAACTTGCATGAAGAAATTCAAAAGCATGCAAAAAAGTATGAGATTGCACCTCAAAATGCGATGATTGATAAAATATGGAAGGCAACACCTGGATATAATGGAAGACAAGTGGATATTGAAGCATCGTATAATAATATGAAGAAGCTAAAGGAATTTGATCAAAAATATCTTGAATTCAAAGAAGTCTCACCGAGTGTTCATTTAGAAGATTTATCACCCGCTCCAATTTATAGAGGCCATCCAAATAAAAAGATGGTAGGATTAACAATAAATGTGGCATGGGGAAATGAGTATTTGCCTCGCATATTAGAGATATTGAAAAAGCATGATGTGAAGGCCACTTTCTTTTTAGAAGGACGTTGGGTGAAAGAAAATTTACGATTTGCAAAAATGATTGTCGATGCAAATCAAGAAGTCGGAAATCATTCTTATACGCACCCTAATATGAAAACGCTATCGTCTGATGAAATACGAGAGCAGTTACAAAAAACAAATCGAATGATAGAAGTAGTAACGAATCAAAAAGTAAGATGGTTTGCCCCGCCGAGTGGAAGTTTTCGGGATGAAGTCGTGAAAATCGCTGATGATTTCCAAATGGGAACGATTATGTGGACTGTCGATACAATCGATTGGAAGCGACCTGAGCCAGATGTACTATTGCAGAGAGTAATGAGAAAAATACACCCAGGTGCTATCGTATTAATGCATCCTACTTCGTCAACGGCAGAAGCATTAGATACAATGATTAAAAAATTGAAGGAACAAGGATATAAAGTGGGGAATATAACAGAATTACTGGATGAAAAACGTGTGGATTAAATACATTTGCATGACATTCATCCTTAAACTTGTTATCATTAAATAATAGCACTTATTTAGAGAAACTGGCAGTAGGAGGAAAGTTTTTGATTAAAAAATATACTTGTAAAAATGGTGTAAGAATAGTTATGGAGAATATACCAACTGTAAGATCGGTTGCGATTGGTATTTGGATCCATGCGGGATCAAGAAATGAAAATGAAAAAAATAACGGGATTTCTCACTTTTTAGAGCATATGTTCTTTAAAGGGACAGAAACACGTAGTGCACGAGAGATTGCAGAATCATTTGATAGCATTGGTGGTCAAGTGAATGCATTTACTTCAAAAGAATATACATGTTACTATGCAAAAGTATTAGATGAGCATGCTAAATATGCTTTAGATGTTTTAGCAGACATGTTCTTTAATTCAACATTTGATGAGGAAGAACTGAAAAAAGAGAAGAATGTCGTATGTGAAGAAATTAAAATGTACGAAGATGCTCCAGATGATATTGTGCATGATATGTTAACGAAAGCAACATATGAAACGCATCCACTTGGATATCCTATTTTAGGAACAGAAGAAACGCTTAATACGTTTACAGGTGATACGTTACGTCAATATATAAAAGATCATTACACACCTGAAAATGTAGTTGTATCAATCGCAGGAAATATTGATGAAGCATTTTTACAAACAGTGGAGCAATATTTCGGTAGTTATGAAGGAACAACAAACCGTGAACAAGTACATAGCCCAATTTTCCATTTCAATAAGGTAGCCCGTAAAAAAGAAACGGAACAAGCTCATTTATGTCTAGGATATAAAGGCTTACAAATGGGACACGAAGATATTTATAACTTAATTGTATTAAATAATGTTTTAGGCGGTAGCATGAGTAGCCGTTTATTCCAAGAAGTACGTGAGCAACGTGGATTAGCTTACTCAGTATTTTCTTACCACTCTTCTTATGAAGATACAGGCATGTTAACACTTTACGGTGGAACAGGTAGCCAACAATTAGATACATTGTATGAAACAATGCAAGAAACATTAGAGACATTGAAAAATACAGGTATTACAGAAAAAGAGCTTATGAATAGTAAAGAGCAATTAAAAGGAAACTTAATGTTAAGTTTAGAAAGTACAAATAGCCGTATGAGCCGTAACGGTAAAAATGAATTGCTTCTTCGTAAACATCGTTCACTTGATGAGATTATTGAAAGTGTAAACACTGTAACAAAAGAAAATGTGGACGGATTAATTCGCAATATGTTTACTGACGAGTTCTCTGCGGCACTTATTAGTCCAGACGGAAAACTTCCAAAAGGAATAAAACTATAATCAATTTTTACGATGTATAAAAAATAACCTTCTCTCTTTTTAAATGAGAGAAGGTTATTTTTTTTATACATATAGAATAGGTACTAATTATAGACAATGCAAATGAAAAATTCATTAGGGGAGTGGAGTGTGTATGCGATTAAGTGAATTAAGTGGTAAAGAGGTTGTAGATATAGAAAAAGCGGAAAAAATGGGAGTCTTAGGTTATATGGATTTAGAGATTAATGAGAAAGACGGGCAAATACAAACACTTATAATACCTGTAGGGAAGTGGGGAGGTTTTAAAAAGGAACCACAAGAAGTAAGGGTGGCATGGAGTCAAATAAAGAAAGTCGGACACGATATGCTTCTTTGTGATAGTATAGATCGTTCAAATTCGGAGTGAAGGATGGCCATTTTGGTCATCTTTTTTTGTATCTACATAGAAACCTGATAAATCATATGTGCATTTGGATTTTCAATCACCATAAACTCGTACATTACATATGATGTGGAGGAAAAAGAAAAAGTAGGCACTTTTCTTATAAATGACAGAAAAAGAAGGTGAATTAGGGAATGTTGACTGAGATGCATATTGCTGTCATAGGAGGAGATGCAAGGCAGCTAGAAGTAATTCGTAAGCTAGTTGAATTGGATGCGAAACTTTCTTTGATAGGTTTTGATCAGTTAGATCATGGTTTCACAGGGGCAGCAAAAGAAAGTATACAAAATTTAGATTTCACTTCTGTAGACGCAATTATTTTGCCGGTTGCCGGTACAAATGCCAAAGGAGAAGTAGATACTATTTTTTCAAATGAAAAAGTTTCAATAACGAAAGAACAAATTGAAAATACACCAGAACACTTTACTATATATTCAGGTATTGGTACACCTTACTTGGAAAATCTCGTATCTACTACGAACCGAAAACTTGTTAAATTATTTGATCGTGATGATGTAGCAATATACAATTCTATTCCAACGGTAGAAGGTACATTAATGATGGTAATTCAACATACCGACTATACAATTCATGGGTCCAATGTAATGGTTCTAGGATTTGGTAGAACAGGAATGAGTGTTGCGAGAGCATTTCAATCATTAGGAGCCCATGTCAAAGTTGGAGCAAGACGATCTGAACATATTGCACGTATTACAGAAATGATGTTTTCTCCTTTTCATATGCAAGACATAGAGAAAAAAGTAGGAAATATCGATATTGTAATTAATACGATTCCACACCTCGTTGTAACAGCGAATGTTATTGCAAAAATGCCAGCTCATACGTTAGTGATTGATTTAGCTTCTAAACCAGGCGGTACCGACTTTAGATATGCAGAAAAAAGAGGAGTCAAAGCATTGCTAGCACCTGGATTACCAGGTATTGTTGCCCCAAAAACGGCTGGGCAAATCTTAGCAAATGTTCTTTCTCAGTTATTAGCAGCAGATGCAATCGCAAAGGAGGAGGAAAAGAAATGAGTTTGAAGGGGAAACGAATTGGTTTCGGATTTACAGGTTCACATTGTACGTATGAGGAAGTTATGCCGCACTTAGAAAAATTAATTGCTGAAGGAGCAGAAGTACGTCCTGTTGTTTCATACACTGTTCAATCAACAAATACTAGATTTGGAGAAGGAGCAGAGTGGATTAAGAAGATTGAAGAAATAACAGGTTTTAAAGCAATTAATTCAATTGTTGGAGCAGAGCCACTTGGACCTAAAATTCCATTAGACTGCATGGTAATCGCTCCTTTAACAGGAAATTCTATGAGTAAATTTGCAAATGCAATGACAGATTCTCCAGTACTAATGGCAGCAAAAGCGACGCTAAGAAATGGCAAGCCTGTCGTATTGGCAGTTTCGACGAATGATGCTTTAGGATTAAATGGGGTAAATCTCATGCGCCTAATGGCAACAAAAAACATCTACTTCGTCCCATTCGGGCAAGATGCACCAGAGAAAAAACCGAACTCAATGGTAGCTCGCATGGAGTTGCTTGAAGATACAGTGTTAGAAGCGCTGCAAGGGAAGCAATTGCAACCGGTTGTCGTAGAAAAATTCAGATATATGAATTAAAAAACGAAAAAAAACGGACAATTTTTGATGAAACCATCATTCTTACTGTAGAATATGATAAAATTAACGTTATTAAGATTAGAAGGGGTATTGTATACTCCTTCTGATTCTAAGTTATAGAAGGATTGGTATCTAGAAAGGGGCATAGTGATGGAAAAGCAAAAAACTTTTCATGTCGCTGTAGTTGGAGCAACCGGCGCAGTTGGTGAACAAATGTTAAATACTTTAGAGAAACGAGAATTTCCAATCGGGAAATTAACGTTACTTTCATCTAAACGATCTGCAGGTAAGAAACTTGTATTTAAAGGCGAAGAATTTACAGTTCAAGAGGCAACTCCTGAAAGCTTTGAAGGAGTAGATATTGCACTATTTAGTGCTGGTGGATCTGTATCGAAACAATTAGCGCCAGAAGCAGCAAAACGCGGTGCGATTGTTGTTGATAATACAAGTGCATTCCGTATGACAGAAAACGTGCCACTTGTTGTACCTGAAGTAAATGAAAACGACTTAAAAGAACATAATGGTATTATTGCAAATCCAAACTGTTCTACAATTCAAATGGTAGTAGCTCTTGAGCCAGTTCGTCAGCAATATGGTTTAAAACGAGTAATCGTTTCCACATATCAAGCTGTATCAGGTGCTGGTGCGGCAGCTATTGAAGAACTGCATGAACAATCACAAGCAATCTTAAATGGCGAAGAAGTTAAGGCAAATGTTCTTCCTGTATCAGGTGATAAGAAGCATTTCCCAATTGCTTTTAATGCGATTCCACAGATTGATAAATTCCAAGATAATGGATTTACGTTTGAAGAAATGAAAATGATTAACGAAACGAAAAAAATTATGCATATGCCTGAATTAGAAGTAGCGGCAACATGTGTACGTTTACCAGTTGTATCAGGACACTCTGAGTCTGTTTACATCGAAGTAGAAAAAGAAGGCGTAACAGTAGCAGAATTAAAGAGCTTACTTGCAAATGCGGAAGGTATTGTTCTACAAGATAATCCAGAAGAGCAGTTATATCCAATGCCAGCTACTGCAGTAGGTAAAAACGAAGTATTCGTTGGAAGAATCCGTAAAGATTTAAATAACGATAAAGGATTCCATCTTTGGGTCGTATCTGATAACTTATTAAAAGGCGCTGCATGGAATTCTGTTCAAATTGCAGAGCGCTTAGTAAAATTACAATTAGTGTAAACGGCTAAGAGAAGGTGCAAAATATGAAAATAATTGTTCAAAAATTTGGTGGCACATCAGTACGTGATGACAATGGACGTAAGCATGCGCTTCATCATATAAAAAAATCATTAGCTGCTGGTTATAAAGTAGTTACTGTCGTATCTGCTATGGGCCGTAAAGGTGAACCATATGCAACGGATACGTTATTAAGTCTTGTAAATCAAGAGGAATCTACTATTTCTAAGCGTGAGCAAGATTTATTATTATCGTGTGGAGAGTTAATCTCTGCAATTGTTTTCTCTAATATGTTGAATGAGAACGGTATAAAAGCAGCAGCATTAAATGGTGCACAAGCTGGTTTTGTAACGAATGATGACTTTACGAATGCAAAGATTATTGAAATGAATTGCGATCGTATACATGAAGAGTTAGAAAATGTAGATGTAATCGTCGTTACAGGATTCCAGGGACAAACGAAAAAAGGTGATACGACAACACTTGGACGCGGAGGTAGTGATACTTCAGCTTCAGCATTAGGTGTTGCACTTCATGCTGAATACATCGATATATTCACTGATGTAGAAGGTGTTATGACTGCGGATCCTCGTATTGTAAAAGATGCACGTCATCTTCAAACTGTAACGTATAACGAAATTTGTAACATGGCTTATCAAGGTGCGAAAGTCGTTCATCCACGTGCAGTTGAAATTGCGATGCATGCAAAAGTGCCACTTCGTGTACGTTCTACGTATTCTGATAGTGAAGGTACGCTTATTTCAGCATATGACGGTGCTACAAGAGGTCGTGATGTAGAAGAACGTCCTGTTACAGGCATTGCCCACGTATCAAACGTAACGCAAATTAAAGTGCTTGCAAAAGAAACGGCATATGATTTGCAACAACATGTGTTTAAAGAGATGGCGAACGAAGGAATAAGTGTTGATTTAATTAATATTTCACCTACTGGCGTAGCATATACGGTGAGTGATAATGTATCAAGTCATGCAGTTAAATTATTACAGAACCTTGGATATGAGCCAATTGTGACAGAACATTGTGCGAAAGTATCTATCGTTGGGGCTGGAATGGCAGGATACCCAGGGGTTACTGCGAAAATCGTTACAGCTTTAGCGGAAAAAGGTATTCAAATCCTGCAATCGGCAGATAGTCATACAACAATTTGGGTTCTTGTAAAAGAAACTGATTTAGTGGAGGCTGTAAATGCATTACATAGTGCGTTTGAGCTTTCAAAAGAAAAGCAACTGGAACAATAAGGAGTGAGACCATGATAGATTTTGGGACAATTGCAACCGCGATGGTAACACCGTTTGATATAAACGGGAATATCGATTTTGCAAAGACAACGAAATTGGTAAATTATTTAATTGATAACGGTACAACAGCAATCGTGGTAGGAGGAACGACAGGAGAATCTCCTACATTAACTTCAGAAGAGAAAGTAGCGTTATATCGCCATGTCGTATCTGTTGTCGATAAAAGAGTGCCCGTAATCGCTGGAACAGGTAGCAATAATACGCATGCTTCTATTGACTTAACTAAAAAGGCAACAGAAGTTGGTGTGGATGCAGTAATGCTAGTAGCACCGTATTATAACAAACCGAGTCAAGAAGGAATGTATCAGCATTTTAAAGCAATTGCTGAAAGCACGCCGCTTCCGGTTATGCTATATAACGTTCCAGGACGATCTATTGTACAAATCTCCGTTGATACAGTTGTTCGTTTATCAGAAATAGAAAACATTGTTGCTATTAAAGATGCCGGCGGCGATGTGTTAACAATGACAGAAATCATTGAAAAAACAGCGGACGACTTTGCGGTATACAGCGGTGATGACGGTTTAACGTTACCAGCTATGGCAGTTGGAGCGAAAGGTATCGTTTCGGTAGCCTCTCATGTTATTGGAAACGAAATGCAAGAAATGATTACAGCATTTCAAACAGGAGAATTTAAGAAGGCACAAAAATTACATCAATTACTTGTAAGAGTAACTGATTCATTATTTATGGCGCCAAGTCCAACTCCAGTAAAAACAGCGTTACAAATGGTTGGATTAGATGTAGGTTCTGTACGTTTACCACTTCTTCCATTAACAGAAGAAGAAAGAGTAACGTTACAATCTGTAATGCAATCTATCCCTCGTTAATAAAAAATGACCTAGTGTAGAACTAGGTCATTTTTTACTATATGCAAATCTTTTCCTCTTTTTCTTACTTATATGTGTTCTTATAAGAATATTAATCGCTTCTTCATTATGTGTATAAGAAAATAATCGTACCCCTTTAACTGAGTCAAAAAATGATAGATATTATGGCATAAACGTAATAAACTACGGTGTCTGTTTTTAGAGAAATCCCCTCAAATGTGACGTAATTCATAAAAAAACTCCATTTTGTAAGTGTTTTTGTTGGATTCTAGAAAAATAAATCTTGAAACTCCCTATTATGAAATGAATTTAGCGTATGTATGGCTAGTTCTTCAAAATAATATGGAGTATAAAATCGGAGTAAATATAAAGGAAATACGTTCGATACTTTTGTTGTCATTCCGTTCTTTTCCTCTTTCTTTCGCACGATTTAACTTGTGTTCTATTTCTTGTATCAGGTATAATATGGCTAAGTAGCTTAGTACGGGTATGCTTAGCAAAATTGGGAAAAATTATAATTTAATTAAATTTTCATATCATATCGAATAAGATATTTGATTTATATAATGAAAGAGAGGTGAAACCTGGTTTAAAAAATAAACAAGGACATGATATCGCATAACGGTAAGGACATTCGTCTTGGACGGTGAAAATATGGTGGTTGTAGAGTTTCCCCTGGTGTCTCTGCAATTTTAGTGAAATCAGTGTTTGCAAGATTTTTAAACCAGGCAACAACATGAAGAGAAAAGAGAATGAGTCTGTTAAAGTATTTGCTCTTGGTGGAGTAGGTGAAATCGGGAAAAACATGTACTGTGTTGAAATTGATTCTGAAATCTTTATCGTAGATGCAGGGTTAATGTTCCCGGGAGATGAAATGTTTGGAATTGATATCGTTATTCCTGATATTACATATTTAGTGGAAAATCAAGAGCGAGTAAAAGGTTTATTTATTACTCACGGTCATGAAGATCATATTGGTGGAATTGTGTATGTACTTCGTAAATTATCTATTCCAGTCTATGCAACGAAATTAACAGTAGGACTTATACAAGAAAAACTTGGTGAAGCGGGCATGTTAGGCCGTGTAGACCTAAAAACAATCGATTCAAATTCAACAGTAGAATTTAACACTACAACGGTGTCATTCTTCGGAACGACACATAGTATTCCGGATTCTGTTGGCGTTTGTTTCCATACATCAAAAGGTGCAGTCGTATATACGGGAGACTTTAAATTCGATCAAACTCCAATTGGAAATAGTGGAGCAGACCTTGGTAAAATGGCACAAATCGGAAATGAAGGCGTACTTTGCTTATTATCTGATAGTACAAACGCAGAGCGCCCAGGCTATACAGGTTCAGAAAAAGAAGTTGGTGTAGAAATCTCTAAAGTGTTCTACGGCGCAGAAGGTCGCATTATCGTTGCTTCATTTGCATCGAATGTACATCGTATTCAACAAGTATTTGATGCAGCTGCTGAAACAGGGCGAAAAGTAGCAGTAGTAGGACGTAGTATGGTGAAAGTAGTAGACATTGCAAGACGTCTTGGTTATTTAGATGTTCCAGAAGGTATGGTTATTTCATTACAAGAAGTAGACAACTTCCCAGAGAAAAAGGTAGCTATTTTAACGACAGGTAGTCAAGGTGAACCGATGGCTGCTCTATCTAGAATGGCAAAACAAGCGCATAAACAAATTTCAATTCGTAAAGGTGATACTGTTATCATTGCTGCTTCGCCAATTCCGGGTAATGAAATATCTGTATCAAAAATTATTGATTTGTTATTTAGAGCTGGAGCTGAAGTTGTTTATTACGGCGAACGAAAAGTTCACGTGTCAGGTCACGGTAGCCAAGAAGAATTAAAATTAATGTTAAATTTAATGAAACCAAAGTACTTTGTACCCGTACATGGTGAGTTCCGTATGCAAAAAGCACATGCATATTTAGCTGAAGATGTAGGTATTACAAGAGAAAATATCTTTATCGTAGAAAAAGGCGATGTAATTGCTTTTGGTGACGATGAAGCAAACTTAGTCGGTAAAGTACAAGCTGGTAATGTTTTAATTGATGGATTAGGTGTAGGTGACGTTGGTAATATCGTTCTTCGAGATAGAAAGATGTTATCTCAAGATGGAATACTAGTAGTTGTTGTAACGCTTGGTAAAGATGAAAAGAAAATTATCTCTGGCCCAGAAATCATTTCACGTGGTTTCGTATATGTTCGTGAATCAGAAGCGTTAATTGAACGATCTACAGAGATTGTACGTATGATTGTTGAGCAGTCAATTAAAGAATATTCAATTGAATGGTCAATGTTAAAACAAAATATTCGTGAATTATTAGGACAGTTCTTGTACGAAGAGACAAAGAGAAAACCTATGATTTTACCGATTATTATGGAAGTATAAAAAGATCACCCTTATGGGTGATCTTTTTTCTTTTTAACCCTATCGAATGAAATTTATAACTTAAGAAATAATAGTTATATACGAGTGAAAGGGGATGCGAAATGACAGAACGTGATCGATATACAAATGAAGAAAAAGAAGCTGAGCCAAAAGAAGCTGGAAAAGAGGCTTCAATAGTTGAAAAAATTCAACAGCTTGGACAGACAAATGTACCACAGATGAATGAATCACGTATTCATTGTTTAACGATTATCGGACAAGTGGAAGGTCATGTTCAATTACCACCGCAAAATAAAACAACAAAATATGAGCATATCATTCCGCAAATTGTTGCGATTGAACAAAATCCGAAAATTGAAGGTTTGCTTTTAATATTAAATACAGTTGGAGGTGACGTTGAAGCTGGGCTAGCAATTTCTGAAATGGTAGCTTCACTTTCAAAACCAACAGTATCTCTAGTTTTAGGTGGGGGACATTCCATCGGTGTACCGATTGCTGTTTCTACTGACTATTCGTTTATTGCGGAAACTGCGACGATGACAATTCATCCAATTCGTTTAACAGGTCTTGTCATAGGTGTGCCACAAACATTTGAGTATTTGGATAAGATGCAAGAAAGAGTCATTCGTTTTGTGACGAAGCACTCGAAAGTAACAGAAGATCGTTTTAAAGAGCTTATGTTTGCGAAAGGAAATTTAACGCGAGATATTGGGACGAATGTAATTGGTGGGGATGCAGTAAAGTACGGTCTTATAGATGATGTCGGCGGTATTGGAAATGCGATTCGAAAATTAAACGAATTAATAGATGTTCGTGCGGAAGATAGTACAGAAGGGACAATGCTACAATGATTTTATATACAATTATGCCAGAGCAACTTGTGTATCCGGTCGATTATTCACAATGTGAAAGTCAAAAAGTTGTAAATATAAATGGTGTGGAATTAATGGTTTCTGAAGAGGAACATGGATGTTATTCTATTGTACGTGTGCTAAGTACGGACCCACTTCACTATTTAGAGTTTGAGCCCGGTCAGAAAATAACCTTTTAGCAAAAAGAAGGATTTTGTTTAGAAGCTATGGTATAATATAAAAAACAAGACGGTTGAGCAGCCATGAGTAGGCTGCTTTCTTCTGTTTATTTAGCATTTTACAAGAAGTGTAAAAATAGAAGATATAAAGACCAGAAAAATAGAGAAAACAGACATATAAATAGAGCGTTTTGAAGGGAGCTTTACTTATATGTAGAACACGAGGTGAAGAAATGGCAAAACAAAAGCAAAGAGGGACGAAGGCAAAGGCAAGACGTACGATAAAGCCAACTTTGTATTATGAAATCGTCGGTTTAACTCTTTTTGCACTTTCAATCATTACGATTTTACAGCTAGGCGTTGTAGGGAAATCGTTTGTGTTATTTTTTCGCTTCTTCTTTGGTGAGTGGTACATAATTGGTGTGTTAGGTGTAATAGCTTTATCGGTTTCCTTTGTTATAAAACGCGGATGGCCGAACCTTTTAAATAAACGATTAATTGGATTTTATTTAATTGTATTGGCGATATTAATGTTTAGTCATATTACATTATTTAACCTTCTTACAAAAGATGGAGCAGTGCAAAATACTTCTGTTATTGTGAGTACGAAAGATAACTTCTTTCTTGAAATGAAAAAGGGGCCAGATAGCGTTCATTTAGGTGGTGGTATGTTTGGTGCGCTTATGTTCGCAACATGTTACTTCTTATTTGACGAAGTAGGAGCTTATATCATTGGTATTATTCTAGTTATTCTCGGTATACTTTGTATAACAAATAAGCATATTGGAGAAGTGTTAGCTCCAGTTGGTAGAATTCTTAGAAGTCAGTTTCAAGTGATGCAAGGGGATTATAAAGATTGGAGAGCCAAAAGAACGGCTGAACAAACAGAAAAGAAAAAAACAACAAGAAGCACAAGAAGCAAACGTGCTGCAGAACAAGAAGAAATTATTGAGCCGATGGAAGAAATCTCAATTGATCCTCCGATTATTTCGAATTTCACTGAGAATTATCCTGTAAATGAAGAAGAGGATAAACGAATCGAAGTAGAGCAAGAAGAGTTGATCACTTCACCGTTTATTGAAGAGACTCCGCCAATTGAAGAACCAAAGAAAAAGCGTGGAGAAAAAATTGTTGAATCGTTAGAGAGTGAAGCGCAAGCACCTCCTATTCAATTTTCAAATGTAGAAAATAAAGATTACAAGCTTCCTTCACTTGATATATTAAAATTTCCAAAGAATAAGCAAGTTACAAATGAAAATGCGGAAATTTATGAGAATGCTCGTAAATTAGAACGTACATTCCAAAGTTTCGGAGTGAAAGCGAAAGTAACAAAAGTGCATAGAGGTCCTGCAGTTACAAAATATGAAGTGTATCCTGATATGGGGGTAAAGGTAAGCAAAATTGTCAGTTTAAGTGATGATTTAGCCCTTGCTTTAGCTGCAAAGGACATTCGTATTGAAGCGCCAATTCCCGGGAAATCAGCTGTAGGGATCGAAGTTCCAAACTCAGAAGTTTCGATGGTAACGCTGAGGGAAGTTCTTGACTCTAAGGCTAATAATCATCCGGAAGAGAAGTTGTTAATTGGTCTTGGCCGAGATATTACAGGTGAAGCTGTATTAGCCCGGCTAAATAAAATGCCTCATTTACTCGTAGCTGGTGCGACAGGTAGCGGGAAAAGTGTATGTATTAACGGTATTATTGTTAGTATTTTAATGCGTGCAAAACCACATGAAGTAAAATTAATGATGATTGACCCGAAAATGGTAGAGCTAAATGTATATAACGGTGTGCCTCATTTGTTAACGCCAGTTGTAACTGATCCGAAAAAAGCATCGCAAGCATTGAAAAAAGTTGTGAGTGAAATGGAACGTCGTTATGAATTGTTTGCTCATAGTGGTACACGTAACATTGAAGGATACAACGATTATATAAAAGAGCATAATAGTCAATCAGAAGCGAAACAACCCGAATTACCTTATATTGTAGTAATTGTGGACGAGTTAGCAGATTTAATGATGGTTGCTTCGTCTGATGTAGAGGATGCGATTATGCGTCTAGCGCAAATGGCTCGTGCTGCTGGTATTCATTTAATTATTGCAACGCAACGTCCGTCAGTTGACGTTATTACAGGTGTTATTAAAGCAAATATTCCATCACGTATTGCATTCGCTGTATCTTCTCAAACAGATTCTCGTACAATTCTTGACGGTGGTGGTGCAGAGAAGCTACTAGGTCGTGGAGACATGCTGTTTATACCAATTGGTGCATCGAAACCTGTACGTGTACAAGGCGCATTTTTATCAGATGATGAAGTTGAGAGAGTTGTAGAATATGTTATTGGACAGCAAAAAGCACAATATCAAGAAGATATGATTCCGCAAGATGTTCCTGATACGAAGCAGGAAGTAGAAGATGAATTATATGATGAAGCGGTTCAACTTGTAGTGGAAATGCAAACAGCATCTGTTTCTATGTTACAACGTAGGTTTAGAGTAGGTTATACGCGAGCTGCTCGCCTAATTGATGCAATGGAAATGAATGGTGTAGTAGGTCCGTATGAAGGGAGTAAACCGAGAGAAGTACTCATTAATGATGTACAAGAAAAAAGTTCTTAAAAAAAGCCTAATTGTTTTTACAATTAGGCTTTTTTATATAGTGTTTTTGTTATATACTATACTCAGCGATAAAGAAAGGGCTTACATTTAGGGGTGCCCTTTAGAATACGAATACTTTGAGTATGTTTTATGTAAATGTTCGATATTTAATGCAGAAAAATGTTAGATTTTGTTGACACGTATGAGAGCAAGTGGTAAGATTACTTCGAAAAGAATCACTGCCTCATATAATCTTGGAGATAAGGTCCATAAGTTTCTACCTGGCAACCATGAATTGCTAGACTATGAGGGGAAAAGTGTGTAACAAAGGATGTAAAGGATCTTTGTGCCGAACTTTTTCTCGAAATGAGGAATGTTTATGGTGCAAAGTTTTTTTTATGCAATAAAGAGTGAAAATTTTATTTTAAAAAATTATTATTATTTATTCGACAATTACACTTATTTTGGTGTTTAGTCATTTGTACTATGTTGTAAGTTGAAAAAAGAGAAAAGAAGTCTTACATCAGAGGTCGAATAATTGAAATGCGGGGGAGTCTTATGTCAGTAAAATCTGATAGTCGTCACCTATATCTACGGGTGATTGATCACATCAAAGAAAAAATTAAAGATGGCGCTTATAAAGAACGACAAAAGTTACCATCAGAGTTTGATTTAGCGAAAGAACTTGGCGTAAGTAGAGCGACTTTAAGGGAAGCGTTGCGTATTTTAGAAGAAGAAAATGTTGTCATTCGTAGACATGGTGTAGGGACATTTGTAAATGCAAAGCCATTATTTTCTTCTGGAATAGAACAACTTTCTAGTATTACAGATATGATTTCTAGTGTGGGGAAAACACCAGGAACAATCTTTTTATCATCATCTACTACAACTTTAACAGAAGAGGAAAAAGAGAAGTTTAATAGTGAAGATGGTTTTAATGCAGTGATGATTGAACGCGTGCGTACAGCAGATGGGGAACCTGTTGTGTATTGTATCGATAAACTTGCAAAAGAAATATTGCCAGACTTATCGGGTTACAATGAGGAATCATTATTAACGGTGATACATAATAACACGCATAAGCGCATAACATATGCGGTTGCTCACATTGAGCCAATTGGCTATCACCCTAAAATCTCACCAATTTTAGAATGTGAGCCTGAAACAGCACTGCTTGTATTAAAACAAATGCACTATGATCAAAATGATGAGCCAATCTTATATTCTATCAATTACTTTAGAGCTGATAAATTTAGCTTCCACGTATTAAGAAAGCGTATGTAGGTAAATTCCTTTTTAGGGAGGTGACAGCAAGAAGTAAGGAACAGCAGCGTAAGAATAAATAAATAAATAAATATATATCATTTTTGGAGGGGTTTCTAGTATGAAGAAAAAAGCAGGCCTTTTATTATCATTAACTTTAGCAGCAAGTACAGTTTTAGGTGCATGTGGTAACTCGGATAAGGCGAGCAGTGACAAGAAAGACACGAAAGACAATAAAGACTTCAAGGTTGGTCTCGTAACGGATGTTGGGGGCGTTGATGATAAGTCATTTAACCAATCTTCTTGGGAAGGGTTACAAAAGTTTGGTAAAGATAATGGTTTAAAAGAAAAGACAAATTATCGTTACCTTCAGTCTGAAAAAGAAGCTGATTATATTCCGAATTTAAAAAAATTCTCAAAAGATAAATATGATTTAACATTCGGAATTGGTTATAAATTAGAAGGTGCAATTAAAGAAGTAGCAAAAGAATCTTCAAAACAACAATTTGCAATCGTAGATACTGTTGTAGATGCACCGAACGTAACGAGTATTACGTTTAAAGATCATGAAGGATCATTCCTTGTAGGTGCGGTAGCAGCTATGTCAACAAAATCGAATAAAGTAGGATTTGTTGGTGGAATGAAAAGTGATTTAATTAGTAAATTTGAAAATGGATTTAAAGCTGGTGCAAAGGCAGTAAATCCAAACATTGAAATCGTATCTGAATATGCAGAAGCATTCGATAAGCCTGAAAAAGGTACAGTTCTTGCTTCAGCAATGTATGGTCAAGGCGTAGACGTAATTTATCATGCTGCTGGTGGTACAGGTAACGGTGTGTTCACAGAAGCGAAAAACCGTAAGAAAAAAGGTGAAAATGTTTGGGTAATCGGTGTTGACCGTGACCAACATCAAGAAGGTATGCCTGAAAATGTAACATTAACTTCAATGATTAAACGTGTTGATGTAGCAGTAGAAAAAGTAGCTAAAGAAGCAAAAGATGGGAATTTAAAAGGCGGGAAAATTGAAGAGTTTGGCTTAAAAGATGACGGTATTGGTATTTCAAAAACAACTGATAACGTGAAAAAAGTTAACCCTGAAATTTTAACAAAAGTAGAAGAGCTTGAAAAGAAAATTACAGCCGGTGAAATTAAAGTGCCAGCTACAGATAAAGAGTATAAAGAATATGAAGCTTCTCTAAAAAAATAAATAGAGAAATAGCAAAGGTTAGTTCATAGAACTAACCTTTGTATGTATAAAACTTCCGAATTGCTTAATAAGTTAATAGTGTAATAGGGAATGTTCCCTGTTAAAAGGAGGAACACAATGGAATACGTAATTGAGATGAATAACATTACGAAAGTATTCCCAGGCATTGTAGCGAATGATGATATTACGCTGCAAGTAAAGCAGGGTGAGATACATGCTTTACTTGGAGAAAATGGTGCAGGGAAATCCACATTGATGAATGTACTATTTGGTTTGTACCAACCAGAGCAGGGTGAAATTAAAATTAAAGGTAAACCTGTAAAAATCACAAATCCGAATATAGCAAATGACCTTGGTATTGGAATGGTCCATCAACACTTTATGCTTGTTCATAATTTTACAGTTACAGAGAATATTATTCTCGGAAATGAACCGAAGAAAAAAGGGAAAATTGCTGTTGAGGAAGCTGCTAAAGAAATTCAAAAACTGTCTGAACAATACGGTTTATCTGTAGATCCATATGCGAAAATACAGGATATTTCAGTTGGTATGCAGCAGCGTGTTGAGATTTTGAAAACTCTTTACCGCGGTGCAGAAATTTTAATATTTGATGAACCAACAGCTGTGTTAACACCGCAAGAAATTCATGAGCTAATTCAAATTATGAAAAAGCTTGTGCAAGAAGGAAAATCTATTGTTCTTATTACACATAAGTTGAAAGAAATTATGGAAGTTTGCGATCGTTGTACGATTATTCGTAAAGGAAAAGGGATTGGAACGGTTGACGTTGCAAATACGGATGAAAATAAACTTGCAGAATTAATGGTCGGACGTCAAGTGAATTTTAAAACAGAAAAAATAGACGCGAAGCCAAAAGAAGAGGTACTTTCAATTGCAAACCTTGTTGTTCACGATGCACGTCAACTACCTGCTGTAAAAGGCCTTGACTTAACTGTTCGTGCGGGGGAAATTGTTGGGATTGCAGGGATTGATGGAAACGGACAAAGTGAATTAATAGAAGCAATTACTGGTTTACGAAAAGTTGAGTCAGGTTCTATTGCAATTAAAGGAAAAGAAATAACAAATTGGCCTGTTAGAAGAATAACAGAAGAAGGAATTGGTCATATTCCAGAAGATCGTCATAAACACGGACTCGTTCTTGATTTTTCTGTTAGAGATAATATAGTTCTGCAAACGTATTATAAAAATCCATTTTCAAAGAAAGGGATTTTAAATTTCAGCAAAATTACAGAAAAAGCAAAGGCTCTTATTGAACAGTTTGATGTGCGTACACCTAGTGAGCAAACGTTAGCACGCGCTCTATCTGGGGGGAATCAACAAAAAGCAATTATTGCACGTGAAGTAGACCGAAATCCAGATTTATTAATTGCGGCACAGCCAACACGTGGTTTAGATGTAGGAGCAATTGAATTTATTCATAAGAGATTAATAGAGCAAAGGGATAAAGGAAAAGGTGTATTACTTTTATCATTAGAGTTAGATGAAATCTTAAATGTTAGCGATCGAATTGCTGTTATTTATGAAGGGGAAATTGTAGCAATAGTTGATGCGAAAGAAACGAATGAACAACAGCTTGGATTGTTAATGGCTGGAGGAACAAAGAAGGAGCAGGTGGGTACAAATGGCTAAAAAGCTTTTAACAGAACGAACGATAAATATTTTAGTCCCAGTACTATCCGTTATTTTCGGCTTACTTGTAGGAGCGATTGTAATGCTAGTTAGTGGCTATGATCCAATTGTTGGTTATAGTGCACTTTGGACAGGAATGTTCGGCAGCGCAAGTGCGATTGGTGAAACGCTTCGTACAATGATACCGCTTATTCTTGCTGGCTTATCGGTGGCGTTTGCATTTCGTACAGGTTTATTTAATATCGGGGTAGAGGGTCAATTGTTAGTTGGTTGGCTTGCAGCGGTTTGGTTCGGTTATGCAGTCTCACTACCAGCTTTCCTTCATATTCCATTATCTATTTTATTTGCAGCATTGGTGGGCGGAATTTGGGGCTTCATTCCGGGATATTTAAAAGGGAAGTTTCAAGTGAATGAAGTTATTGTAACTATTATGATGAACTATATCGCTTTGTATGTAACGTATGACATCATTAAGCGTTTCTTACATGCGGGTAATGACAAAACGTATGATATTAAAGAGAGTGCGTCACTATCTTCAGACTGGCTTGCTTCTATTACTGATGGTTCACGTCTACACTGGGGAATTATTGTAGCAATTTTAATCGCTATTTTAATGTGGTTCTTATTAGATCGAACAACTTTAGGTTACGAATTAAAGTCAGTAGGATTTAATCAGCATGCTTCTCAATATGCAGGTATGAAAGTTTCTCGTAATGTAGTATTCTCCATGACAATTGCTGGTGCATTTGCGGGGATTGGTGGAGCGATGGAAGGGTTAGGGACATTCCAGAGTATGACAGCGATGTCTTCGTTTACAGGAGTAGGATTTGATGGGATTGCCGTAGCATTACTTGGAGGGAATAATCCGTTTGGTATAATCCTTTCAGCTTTATTATTTGGTGGTTTGAAAAGTGCTTCCCCTCAAATGAACTTTGAGGCAGATGTACCGTCAGAGCTTATTAATGTAATTATTGCATGTATCATCTTCTTTGTTGCATGTAGTTATGTGTTAAGATGGGCGCTTACACGCATGAGCAAGGAGGGGAAATAAATGAGCTTTTTAGATATATTAGCCATTCTTGTGACGGGTACGTTATATACATCGGCACCTATCATTTTCACAGCACTAGGTGGTGTATTTAGTGAACGATCGGGTGTTGTAAACATCGGATTAGAAGGACTAATGCTATTTGGTGCATTTATTGGAGTCGTTACAAACTTATTAATGGGTGATACTTGGGGAACGATGACTCCGTGGATTGCGTTACTATTTGCGGCAATTGGTAGTGGGTTATTTGCATTACTTCATGCGGTAGCTTCTATTACATTCCGAGCAGATCAAGTTGTAAGTGGTGTAGCCATTAACTTCTTATCTCTTGGTTTAACAGTATTTGCAATTAAGAAGATTTTTGATAAAGGGCAGACTGACTTTATTCAGTATCGTATTGAAAAGATTGATATTCCAGGCCTTTCGGATATTCCGGTTTTAGGGAAAATATTTTTCTCGAACGTACCAATAACGTCATATATTGCCATTATTTTAGCATTCGTTGTTTGGTATGTTATTTATAAAACACCGTTCGGTCTTCGTCTACGTGCTGTTGGTGAACACCCAATGGCAGCGGATACGATGGGGATTAACGTATATAAAATGCGCTATATTGGAGTCTGTATTTCAGGAGTGTTTGCTGGAATTGGTGGAGCGATTTTTGCAATGTCAATTTCTAATAACTTCTCAGGGGCAACTATTACAGGACAAGGTTTCTTAGCTTTAGCTGCTATGATTTTTGGAAAGTGGAATCCACTAGGCGCACTAGGTGCAGCTCTATTCTTTGGTTTTGCGCAATCTCTAAGTGTAACGGGCGGAACAATCCCTGTATTAGATCAAATTCCAAGTGTTTTATTAACGATATTACCATATATATTCACAATATTAGCGCTTGTCGGTTTTGTAGGTCGTTCTGAAGCTCCGAAAGCTTTAGGAACTCCTTATGAAAAAGGAAAACGATAAGTATTTTATAAGTATAAAAAAGCTCGCACATTAGTGTGGGCTTTTTTACATAGAATATATTTAATACGGAATTTTACTATGTTCCTTACATATTAAAGTTTTTAGAAAGAATCATATGTAAGCATAATAAGGGAGAAAAGTTGATTTTTTATTTCTAAAAACTGTATATTGAAGAGGAATATTCCTATATACGTAAAGGAGGGCTATAAATGAAACTAATGGAACAACAACTACATGAGTTAGGTGGTTTGCGCGTACATATTATTCCGACTGATAAATATAAAACGAATACCTTTGTATTTCGTTTTAAAGCGCCTTTAAATGAGGAGACGGTGACAGAGCGTGCCCTATTGCCATACGTATTGCAAAGTGCGACAGAAAAATTACCTTCTGTAATTCGTCTTCGTCAATATTTAGAAGAATTATACGGATCTTCTTTAGCGGTAGATGTAAGTAAAAAAGGGGAAGACCATATTATCTCCATTTATGTAGACATTGCAAATGAAGTTTATTTACATGATGCACCACCGTTATTTGAAAAAGCGCTTTCTATGTTGTCAGATATTGTGTTACATCCAGCAACGGAGGGGAACGGTTTCCTATCTTCTATCGTAGAAAGTGAAAAAAGAGCACTGTTACAGAGAATTGAAGCTACTTATGATGATAAAATGCGTTATGCAAACGAGCGTTTAATTGAAGAAATGTGCAAAGTAGAACCGTATCGTTTAAGTGCAAATGGAAAAAAAGAGAGTGTTATGTCTATTACAAATGAAAGTTTGTATCAATATTATCAAAAGGTGTTAGCGGAAGATGAAATGGATCTATATATTATTGGTGATATTTCAGAAAACGCCGTTGATCTTGTAAGTAAGTATTTTTCTATTTCAACTCGTCCAGTGAGAGAAAGAAATGTACTCCTTCATAGACGAAATAATGAAGAAAAAGAAGTTGTTGAAAAACAAGAATTAAAACAAAGTAAATTACACATCGGTTATCGTACATTTGTCACATATAAAGATGAAGATTATTTTGCATTGCAATTGTTCAATGGATTGTTTGGTGGCTTTTCTCATTCGAAGTTATTCGTAAATGTGCGTGAAAAAAATAGTTTAGCGTACTATGCAGCATCGCGCTTTGAAAGTCATAAAGGTTTATTATTTGTTATGTCAGGAATCGAAGCGAAAAATTATGAAAAAGCAGTTGAGATTATTAAAGAACAAATGCTTGCGATGCAAAACGGAGAGTTTTCTGAAGAAGAAATACATCAAACAAAAAGTGTCATCCAAAATCAAATATTAGAGGCAATTGATACACCACGTGGCTTTGTAGAAATGCTATATCATGGTATTATTTCAGATCGTACACGTCCAGTTGAAGAATGGCTTACAGGTATAGAAAGTGTGACGAAAGAAGAAATTGTAAAAGTTGCTAAAAATATTGAACTAGATACAATTTACTTTTTACAAGGAACGGAGGGAGAGTAAATGGAGAAAATTGTTTATGAGCAATTAAAAGAAACACTCTATTATGAAAAACTTCCTAATGGATTAGATGTATATGTTTTACCGAAACAAGGATTTAATAAAACATTTGCGACGTTTACGACGAAATATGGTTCTGTAGATAATACATTTGTACCATTAGGGAAAGAAGAAATGATTCGTGTGCCTGATGGAATTGCACATTTTCTTGAGCATAAATTATTTGAAAAAGAAGATCACGATGCTTTCCAATTGTTTAGTAAACAAGGAGCATCGGCAAATGCTTTTACATCCTTTACACGAACAGCTTACCTTTTTTCATGTACTTCAAACGTAGAACAAAATTTAAATACATTGCTAAACTTCGTGCAAGAGCCTTATTTCTCTGAAAAAACGGTTGAAAAAGAGAAGGGGATAATTGGGCAAGAAATTCAAATGTATCAAGATAACCCAGATTGGCGTTTGTACTTCGGGTTAATTGATAGCTTGTTTGTAAAACACCCAATTAAAATTGATATTGCAGGGACAATCGAATCTATTAGTAAAATTACGAAAGATTTATTGTATGAATGTTATGAAACATTTTATCATCCGAGCAATATGTTATTATTTGTTGTGGGTGCAATTGATCCAGAGAAAACAATGGATTTAGTACGTGAAAATCAAGCGAAAAAAGATTATAAAAACCAGCCAGAAATTGTGCGTTCATTTGAAGAAGAACCAAATGAGGTAAATGAAAAGAAAAAAATTATTTCAATGCCTGTGCAAACACCGAAATGTTTAGTTGGTATTAAAGCGACTAATTTAAAGGAAAAGGGGCAAGCGCTTTTAAAACAAGAAATTGCGCTTACGTTACTCTTAGATTATTTATTTGGGAAAAGTTCTGTTCATTACGAAACTTTATATAATGAAGGGCTTATTGATGATTCATTCTCGTATGACTATACAGAAGAAAATAACTTCGGTTTTGCAATGGTTGGCGGTGATACGAAACAACCTGATGAATTGGCAAATCGTTTAAAAGATATTTTATTAAAAACAGATTATGATCAATTAGATGCGGCGGCATTAGAACGAGTGAAGAAAAAGAAAATTGGTGGTTTTTTACGCTCGTTGAATTCACCAGAATATATTGCAAATCAATTTACACGATACGCGTTTAATGAATCTAGCCTATTTGACGCATTGACTGTATTAGAAGGACTAACCGTTCAAGACTTACAAGAAGTAGCGAAATTATTGTTATCAGAAGACAAAATGAGTATTTGTCAGGTGTTACCGAAAAAATAAAATTAAAAAGATACCCTCATCTTATCATTGAAAAATTGTAAGATGAGGGTATTATTTAGTTATGTGAAAATTGAACTTGTAGAGATAAGAGAGGGACTTTATGAAAAAGTATGCGTTAGTAACTGGAGGGAGCGGAGGAATTGGCTCTGCTATTTCGAAACAATTAATTCAAGATGGATATACAGTTTATGTTCATTACAATAACAGTGAAGAAAAGGTATTGGAATTGCAGAAGGCATGGGGAGAAGTTATCCCTGTTCAAGCGAATTTAGCTTCTAGTGATGGAGCAGAGCAATTGTGGGGACAAATTGAACATCCTATTGATGTTATTGTATACGCAGCTGGGAAGAGTATTTTTGGACTAGTAACAGATGTAACAAACGATGAATTGGATTATATGGTAGAACTTCAAGTGAAGAACGTATATAAATTACTTTCTATGGCACTTCCGCCTATGATCGGGAGAAGAAGTGGTAATATTGTAATTGTTTCATCTATATGGGGACAAATAGGGGCTTCTTGTGAAGTGCTTTATTCAATGGTAAAAGGGGCACAAAATTCATATGTGAAAGCTTTAGCGAAAGAAGTTTCTTTAAGTGGATTACGTGTGAATGCAGTAGCACCAGGAGCAATTGAAACGGAAATGTTAAGCGTTTTTTCTGAAGAAGATAAAATGGGAATTGCTGAAGATATACCATTAGGTAGAATAGGATTACCAGAAGAAGTAGCGAAAACAGTTTCATTCCTCGTATCACCAGGAGCGTCTTACATAACTGGACAAATTATCGGAGTGAATGGCGGTTGGCACTGCTAAAAAATTCTTACATAAAAAATGAATAGTTGCACAAATTAAGGATGATTTTATTACTCAATAGTGAGGTGCTTAATTATGTCAGTATTAGATAATTTTGATCAGTGGAAGAGCTTTTTAGGAGAACGTTTAGAGCAAGCGCAAGACAAAGGTTTAGATGGCGGTGCGGTATCAGATATGGCGTTTCGTGTTGGCGACTATCTTGCTAATGAGGTAGAAGGACGCAATGACCAAGAGAAATTATTAGCTGAGCTTTGGAAAGTTGCTGATGAACAGGAGCAACATACAATTGCAAATTTAATGGTTAAGTTCGTACAACATAAGTAAAAGTAGAGAGGAGATTCTCCTCTCTACTTTTTTTGTATAATAATTACACAGGGTAGATTATACATTTAGCTTCCCTATTAAGGTGAAATCATATAATATAGTACGTAGGTGTAAAGTAAGCAAGGGGAGTGATCTTGGATGATTGAATGGTATTTTGAATATGAAATACATAAAAACCGACCTGGCTTGCTTGGTGACGTTTCTTCGTTAATCGGTATGCTCGGCATTAATATTGTCACAATTAATGGTGTAGATAATGCACGACGTGGGTTACTTCTTATGTGTGATAATCAAGAGCAAATCTCTAGACTTGAATCAATTTTAAATACGATGGATAACATAACGGTAACGAAATATCGTCCGCCCAAGCTAAGAGATAAGCTAGCGGTTAGACATGGTAGGTACATACAACGAGATGCAGATGATAAGAAAACATTTCGATTTGTGCGTGATGAATTAGGCTTACTTGTAGACTTTATGGCAGAAATTATGAAAAAAGAAGGCCATAAACTAATTGGGATACGCGGAATGCCTCGTGTCGGAAAAACAGAATCCATTGTTGCTGCAAGTGTTTGTGCAAATAAAAGGTGGTTATTTGTATCATCTACTCTTATTAAGCAAACTGTTCGTAGTCAATTAATTGAAGATGAGTATAGCGATGACAATATTTTCATCCTAGATGGAATTGTGTCAACGAAGCGTGCTAACGAAAGACATTGGCAGCTCGTTCGTGAAATTATGAGATTGCCTGCAACGAAAGTTGTGGAACATCCTGATGTATTTGTGAGTCAGTCAGAATACACATTGGATGATTTTGATTATATTATCGAGTTGCGTAACGATTATGATGAAGAAATTCAATATAATTTAGTAGATGAAATTGAGCAAGGTACGCAAAATAATTTCTCTATGTTTGACTTTTAAAGAAATATTGAGGTGTTAGTAGTGACGGAATTGGGACAAAAGCTGAAAGAAGCAAGAGAAGCGAAAGGCTTGTCTATTGATCAGCTGCATGAGATTACAAAAATTCAAAAACGCCATTTAGTGGCAATTGAAGAAGGCAATTATGATGTATTGCCAGGAGCTTTTTATGCGCGTGCATTCATTAAACAATACGCAGATGCGGTTGGATTAAATGGAGAGGAACTGCTCGTAGAACATCAGAGTACGATACCACAATCTGAAAAGCGTGAAGTTCCACAAGTATCAACGGGACAAAAAACACAAGAAACAATGCAAAAATCTTCATCATGGCCAATTGCAGATCACATGCCGAAAATCTTAGTTGCGCTGTTAGTAATCGCAGTTGGAGTGGTAATCTGGTTTGTGTTTCAAGCGTTAACTGGAAAAGATGATGAAAAAGTTCCGAGTGCTCAAAGTGAGAAAATTGAAGTTCAAAAAGCGAAAGATTCTCCGTTAGATACGAAGAAAGATGAAGTGAAAGCGGAAGAGCCAAAAAAAGAGGAACCAAAGAAAGAAGAACCAAAGAAAGAGGAGCAACCAGCACAACCAACTGGACAGCAAGAAGTGAAAGTAGTTGGAACAACTGGAAAGGTATCTACTTTGGAAATTCATAATAATAAAACATTAGAACTGGAATTATCGGGTAAAGGTGCGAGTTATGTAGATGTTAAAGATGATGCTGGGAATGTGATTCTAAACGCTACAGTACAAGAGGGCCAAATAGAAAAACGTGATGTATCAACATTAAAAGAAGTGCGACTTAATATTGGAAATGCAACGAATGTTGAAGTTAAACTGAATGGCCAAGTGGTCGCTTATCCATTGGATCCAGAAAAAGAACTTCACCAAAGATTGGTGATAAAAAACCAAGGGATAGAGCAACCTGCACAATAACAGTCATCGCTTCGATGACTTTTTTTCGATGAACAAATGTTTTTGATATGATGGAGGAATAGCTGTGAATTTACCAAATAAAATTACAATATCTAGAATCTTCTTAATTCCAATTTTTATGGTAATTATGTTAGCACCCTTTGATTGGGGTTCATACAAAATTGGTGATGTTGATTTACCGATTCAACATTTAGTGGGGGCACTTATCTTTATCATTGCTTCAGCTACAGATTGGATTGATGGACATTACGCAAGAAAATATAATCTTGTAACGAATTTAGGGAAGTTTCTTGACCCGTTAGCTGATAAATTACTTGTTTCGGCAGCACTTATTACATTGGTAGAGATGCAATATGTACCGGCTTGGATTGTTATTGTAATTATCAGTCGTGAGTTTGCGGTAACTGGTTTACGTCTTGTACTTGCTGGAACAGGGGAAGTAGTTGCAGCAAACCAGCTAGGAAAAATTAAGACATGGACACAAATTATTGCGATTGCAGCATATTTATTACACGATGTACCTTTAAATTTAATCCATATTCCAGTTGCGGATATCTTCATATGGATTGCATTAATCTTTACTGTTATTTCAGGATGGGATTATTTCTGGAAAAATAGAGCTGCTTTTGTAAACTCAAAATAGAAGTTTATGGGGGAATTGGGATGAATGCTGAGATTATTGCGGTTGGAACTGAATTATTACTTGGACAAATTGCAAATACAAATGCCCAGTTTTTATCTGAAAAGTTAGCTTCAATCGGAATTAACGTGTACTATCATACTGTTGTTGGTGATAATAATAAGCGATTGCAAAAGGCGATTGAAGCTGCGGAAGAACGTGCTGATATACTTATTTTTACAGGCGGATTAGGACCGACAAAAGATGATTTAACGAAAGAAACGATAGCTGCTAGTTTAGATGAAGAGCTTGTGTATGATGAAAAGGCATTAGCCTTAATAAGTAATTACTTTAAGCGTACAGGCCGTGAATTTACGGAGAATAATAAAAAGCAAGCGCTCGTTTTAAATGGAGCAACAGTATTTGCAAATGACCACGGTATGGCGCCGGGTATGGGGGTAAATAAGAACGGAAAAGTTTATATTTTATTACCAGGGCCGCCAAAAGAAATGAAACCAATGTATGTAAGTTACGTAGAGCCTTTTTTACGTAATTTTACAACAGGAGAAAACATTTATTCTCGTGTGCTTCGTTTCTTCGGCATTGGGGAGTCCCAATTAGAGGTGAAAGTTCAAGATTTAATTGATGGACAAACAAACCCAACAATTGCCCCGTTAGCAAATGATGGAGAAGTGACATTACGTTTAACCGCTAAGCATCAAAATGTTAGCGAAGCGGAGAAACTAATTCAACATGTGGAAGATTTGATTTTAGAAAGAGTAGGAGAATTTTTCTACGGATATGACCAAGAATTTTTGCATTATAAGGCAATCGAGTTATTGAAGAGAAAAGGGTTAACTTTAGCGTGTGCAGAAAGTTTAACAGGTGGTCTTTTTGGAAATCAAGTAACTGAAAACGCTGGTGTTTCTTCTGTGTTTAAAGGCGGTGTCATTTGTTATCATAATGATGTGAAGCAATATGTTTTACGTGTGCCTGAAGAAGTGTTGCATACTGATGGTGCAGTTAGTAAAGAATGTGCTCGTTATCTTGCTGAAAATGTTAAGGATGTACTAAAAGCGGATATTGGAATTAGTTTCACTGGGGTAGCAGGGCCAGATGCTTCAGAACAGAAAGAACCAGGAACAGTATTTGTTGGGCTTTCGATTAAGGATGAACCAACTGTAGTCTTTTCTCTTAATTTAAGCGGAAGTCGTCAACAAATTAGAGAACGAACAGCAAAATATGGATTTTATCATTTATATAAAAAGCTAGAAGAGATATAAGTTTCTTCTAGTTTTTTTACGGTTAAATTTAGATATTATTTGATAGAAAATAAAAAAAATCGAATAAATGTTCGATTTTTTGTTGGCAAATTGAATTGAAAATAGGTATAATAAGATTAGCAATTCAGTTAAGGAGGAATTTTGAATGAGTGATCGTCAAGCAGCGTTAGATATGGCGTTAAAACAAATAGAGAAGCAATTCGGTAAAGGTTCAATTATGAAATTAGGAGAACAAGCGGAGCGTAGAGTTTCTACGGTTTCTAGTGGTTCTTTAGCACTTGATGTGGCACTAGGGGTAGGCGGATATCCACGTGGCCGTATTATCGAAATTTACGGACCTGAAAGTTCAGGTAAAACGACAGTTTCATTACATGCAATTGCAGAAGTACAACGTCAAGGTGGACAAGCAGCATTCATCGATGCGGAGCACGCAATGGATCCTGTATATGCACAAAAATTAGGCGTTAACATAGATGAATTACTATTATCACAGCCTGATACAGGGGAGCAAGGATTAGAAATCGCGGAAGCACTTGTACGAAGTGGTGCGGTTGACATTATCGTAATTGACTCTGTAGCAGCTCTTGTACCGAAAGCAGAGATTGAAGGCGACATGGGTGACTCACACGTAGGTTTACAAGCACGTTTAATGTCACAAGCACTTCGTAAGCTTTCAGGAGCAATCAACAAATCAAAAACAATTGCAATCTTTATTAACCAAATTCGTGAAAAAGTTGGGGTTATGTTCGGAAACCCAGAAACAACTCCAGGTGGTCGTGCGTTGAAATTCTATTCAACTGTTCGTCTTGAAGTGCGTCGTGCGGAGCAATTAAAGCAAGGTAACGACATCGTTGGTAATAAAACAAAAGTAAAAGTAGTGAAAAATAAAGTAGCACCACCATTCCGTGTTGCTGAAGTTGATATTATGTACGGAGAAGGTATTTCAAGAGAAGGTGAAATCTTGGATATGGCTTCTGAGCTTGATATCGTTCAAAAGAGCGGTGCTTGGTATTCTTATAATGAAGAACGCCTAGGACAAGGTCGTGAAAATTCGAAGCAGTTCTTAAAAGAAAATACAGATTTAAGAGAAGAAATTGCTTTCTTTATTCGTGAGCATCACGGAATTAGTGAAGATTCTGGTGCTGAGGGCGCAGAAGATTCAACTCTTCTTGATTAAAAAAATAAAAGACACGGCCTCGTGTCTTTTATTTTTTTATCTACTATTAAGGAGCATAATACTATAGATAAAAAATATTTTTTTACTTCAAATGCGTTGTGTAAAGAGGGATATATAAATATTTTAAGTAAAAGAAATGGGAATTACTAAGGTTTTCCAGTATAGTAGGCTCCTTACTTTTAAAATTTAGGTCACATTCAAGGCTGAAGGCAAAGAAAGTAAAAGTAGACAACGCTTGACAATGAAAATTACGATAGATACAATGAGAATGTATATTTTTTCTTATATACAATATACTCTTCTCAAGAAGAGAAGTAATATTCGGAGTAAGGTTTAAATCTTACCGAAATAATAATATGACATTTTAATTGTGAAATGAAGAAAGTCCCTTAAAAAAGCGGGACGACGGTCTTTGCTGTATGTTGTAATTCAATGTACATGCCGACAGTCTTTTTTCATTCATAGCAAGGGGAGGTGAAATCATGACGAGTACAGTTTGGATACTCATCTCCATTTTGCTTGCAACAGTCGGTGCAGTTGTTGGCTTTTTTGTTCGAAAGTCTATTGCTGAAGCGAAGATTAATGGTGCGGCTAATGAAGCGAGACGTATTTTAGACGAAGCGAATCGTGATGCTGAAGCACTTAAGAAAGAAGCGCTTTTAGAAGCAAAGGATGAAATTCATACACTTCGTACAGAAGCTGAATTAGAAATTCGTGACCGTAGAAGCGAATTACAAAAACAAGAAAATCGTTTAATGCAAAAAGAAGAGAACCTTGATCGTAAAGACGAAACGCTCGATAAACGCGAGCAACAGTTAGAGAAGAAAGAGGAATCTCTTGTAGCGAGACAACAACAGATTGAAGAGTTGGAAAGCAAAGTGGGAGAGTTAGTTCAAAAGCAACAAACAGAATTAGAGCGCATTTCCAATCTGACACGCGAACAAGCGAAAGCAATTATTCTTGGTAAAGTAGAAAGTGAAGTTTCTCATGAAATCGCTGTTATGGTAAAAGAAAGTGAAGTTCGCGCGAAAGAAGAAGCGGATAAGAAAGCAAAAGAGATTTTATCTCTTGCAATGCAAAGATGTGCAGCTGATCATGTTGCTGAAACAACCGTTTCGGTTGTAAATCTTCCAAATGACGAAATGAAGGGACGTATTATCGGGCGTGAAGGTCGTAATATTCGTACGTTAGAAACGTTAACGGGTATTGACTTAATTATCGATGATACACCAGAGGCAGTAATCCTTTCTGGATTCGACCCAATTCGTCGTGAAACAGCTCGTATCGCTCTTGATAAACTAGTACAGGACGGACGTATTCACCCAGCGCGTATTGAAGAGATGGTCGAAAAATCAAGACGTGAAGTGGACGAGTATATTCGCGAAGTCGGAGAGCAAACAACGTTTGAAGTGGGTGTTCATGGATTACATCCAGATTTAATTAAAATTTTAGGTCGTTTAAAATACCGTACAAGTTATGGTCAAAACGTCTTAAAACACTCTATGGAAGTTGCATATTTAACTGGACTTATGGCGGCAGAGCTTGGCGAGGATGAAAAACTAGCAAGACGTGCAGGTCTATTACATGATATCGGAAAAGCGATTGACCATGAAGTAGAAGGAAGCCACGTTGAAATTGGTGTTGAACTTGCAACGAAATATAAAGAGCATCCTGTAGTTATAAACAGTATCGCATCTCACCATGGTGACACAGAACCAACTTCTATCATTGCAGTTTTAGTTGCAGCAGCAGATGCTTTATCAGCTGCAAGACCGGGAGCTCGTAGTGAAACACTTGAAAACTATATTCGTCGTCTTGAAAAGTTAGAAGAGATTTCAGAGTCTTATGAAGGCGTTGAAAAGTCATTTGCAATTCAAGCAGGACGTGAAGTTCGTATTTTGGTAAAACCAGATACAATCGATGACTTAGAAGCTCATCGTTTAGCTCGTGATATCCGAAAACGTATTGAAAATGAACTGGATTACCCAGGACATATTAAAGTAACTGTTATTCGTGAAACACGTGCAGTGGAATACGCAAAATAAAGTGGTGAAACACCACTTTATTTTTTTGTGTTGGAATTGGATAAAATAAAGACAGTTAGTTATATAGTATAAAAGTGAAACAAACTTACAATAAACATATTATAAGGAATTTACTTGATGCTATAGCAATAAAAAATGCAGTACATAGAAAGGGTAAGACATATGAGAATATTATTTGTTGGGGATGTAGTAGGATCTCCTGGTAGAGGTATGATTCAGCAATACGTACCGGCATTAAAGAAAAAATATACACCTACAGTAACAATCATTAATGGAGAAAACGCAGCAGGTGGCCGTGGGATTACAGAAAAAATATATCGAAATTTTTTAGAATGTGGGGCGCAAGCAGTTACACTTGGAAACCACGCTTGGGATAATCGTGAAGTATTTGAATTCATCGATGATGCAAAATATCTTGCAAGACCAGCTAACTTCCCAGAAGGAACTCCAGGAAAAGGACTTATCTTTGTGAACTGTAATGGAACAGAAGTTGCAGTTATTAACTTACAAGGACGTACTTTCCTTCCTCCGATTGATTGTCCATTCCGTAAAGTGGATGAATTAATTAATATTGCGAAAAAACGTACGAATATTATCTTTGTTGACTTCCATGCGGAAACTACAAGTGAAAAACAAGCGCTAGGTTGGTATGTAGATGGACGTGCTACAGCAGTAGTAGGTACGCATACGCATGTCCCTACAGCAGATAACCGTATTTTACCAAGCGGAACGGCATACATTACAGATGTTGGAATGACAGGGCCGTATGATGGAATATTAGGTATGGATAGAGAAGCAGTATTGAAGAAGTTTTTAACAAACTTACCAGTACGATTTGAAGTAACAAATGGTAGAACGCAATTAAGTGCAGTGTTAATTGATGTGGATCCAAATACAGGAAAAGCAAAGAAAATTGAACGTATTTTAATTAATGACGATCAACCATTTTTTGAGTAAATTCCCGTTGAATTTTAGATAAGTTATTATATTTTAATTTTTTAGAAAAATTACGAAAATTTAGCAGGAATACGCGCCATTCCTCGTGAATATAAGTTAAAGTGAAATAATTGCTAATACTTTTTAAAGAAACGAGGAGGAAACGCGGAATGGAAATATTAAAAGTTAAAGCAACGTCGGTCCCTAATTCTGTAGCTGGTGCACTTGCAGGTGTTATTCGCGAACGCGGAACAGCAGAAATTCAAGCTATTGGTGCAGGTGCATTGAACCAAGCGGTAAAGGCAGTAGCAATCGCAAGAGGATTTGTAGCGCCTAGTGGTTTGGACCTGATTTGTATCCCAGCGTTTACAGATATTATGATTGATGGCGAAGAGCGTACAGCAATAAAATTAATTGTAGAACCTCGTTAAGTTTTAAACAACCTGTTTGCAGTATGCAAACAGGTTGTTTTTATAATGGAGGAATGAAAATGAAAATTTTTGATGCTCATTGTGACGTGCTTCTTCAGTTATGGAGTGCACAAGGGAAAAGGAATTTTAACGATGATTCACAATTACATATTACATTTGAACAGTTAAAGAGAAGAAAAGGAAGTATACAATGTTTTGCTATATATGTACCAGAAACAGTGGCATATGAAAACCGATTTGAAGCAGCATTACAAATGGTAGATATTTTTTATAATGAAATTTTATCCCTACCAGGTGTAAAGTTTATTCAGACAAAAGATGATATTAACATGTTAAAACAGGACGAGGTTGGAGCGATATTAACACTAGAAGGATGCGAAGCAATTGGAAAAGAAGCAATGAAATTACGGTTGTTGTATCGCCTAGGAGTACGTTCTTTTGGACTAACATGGAATTATGCCAATCTCTTAGCTGATGGTGCGCTAGAGACACGTGGGGCGGGTTTAACGAATTTTGGTAAACAGGTTGTACAAGAACTGAATGCGCTACATGTATGGACTGATGTGTCTCATCTGAATGAAAGAAGTTTTTGGGATGTTATAGAGATTGCAAAAAATCCTATTGCTTCCCACTCAAATTGTATGAAACTTTGCGAGCACCCACGTAATTTAAACGATGAACAACTTAAAGCTCTTATAAAGAAAAATGGCATGATCGGTGTCACTTTTGTACCGCAGTTTCTAACGAATGAAAATGAAGCAAATATAACAGATATAGTAAGACATATCGAATATATTTGTTCATTAGGTGGAGAGTACAATATAGGATTTGGTTCAGATTTTGATGGGATTTTAGAAACAGTTGTAAATGTATCAGTTTATCGAGATTATGAAAATGTAATGAATGAGCTTTGTAAACACTATGCTGCATCTACTGTAGAACGATTTTTATATGATAATTTTGTAGAACATATGAGTTTTTAAGTTTTGGTTTAAAATTCAGAAAAATTAAAATTAATTCATTTGATTTTATTGCTTTTTTTAAGACCTAATACTAGAATGAAAAACAAAATAGCTTTATACTAAAGATTCAGGGAAATCAGAAGAGGCATAATTTGCGTCCGTTGTAGTTTATTTGCATAAAAAATGCTAAACTATTACTGTAAAAAAATACACTACAATGAATGCAGCCAAAAGGGGTGTAGGAGATGATTAGTCAACTTTCATGGAAAGTTGGAGGCCAACAAGGTGAAGGAATTGAAAGTACAGGAGAAATCTTCTGTATTGCATTAAACCGATTAGGATATTACCTATACGGTTACCGCCACTTCTCATCACGTATAAAAGGCGGCCATACAAATAATAAAATTCGTGTAAGTACAACAGAAGTACGCGCGATCTCAGATGATTTAGATATTTTAATTGCTTTTGACCAAGAAACAATTGATTTTAACTTCCACGAACTACGTCCAGGTGGAATTGTAGTTGCAGATGCGAAATTTAATCCAACAATACCCGACAATACAGATGTAAATCTATATGTGATACCGTTTACAGATATTGCTTCAGAATTAGGCACATCATTAATGAAAAACATGGTTGCTGTTGGAGCGTCAAGTGCAGTATTAGGATTAGATGAAACAGCTTATTTAGATGTTGTTGAAGAAATCTTTGGTCGTAAAGGAGAGCAAGTCGTTCAAAAGAATATGGACGCAATTAAACGTGGCTCTCAATATATGAAAGAATTACTAGGTGAGAAAGTAAACATGATGCAGCTTGAAAAAGCTGATGGTAAAAAACGCATGTTTATGATTGGGAACGATGCAATCGCATTTGGTGCGGTAGCTGGTGGTGCTCGTTTTATGTCAGCATACCCAATCACACCTGCATCAGAAATTATGGAATACTTAATTAAAAAATTACCGAAAGTCGGCGGAACAGTAATCCAAACTGAGGATGAAATCGCAGCTTGTACAATGGCAATCGGTGCAAACTATGCTGGTGTTCGTACATTAACGGCATCTGCTGGTCCAGGTCTTTCATTAATGATGGAAGCAATCGGTTTAGCAGGTATTACAGAAACTCCATTAGTAATTGTTGATACACAACGTGGCGGCCCAAGTACAGGATTACCAACTAAGCAAGAACAGTCTGACTTAATGGCGATGATTTACGGTACGCATGGTGAAATTCCAAAAATCGTAATGGCGCCAAGTACAGTTGAAGAAGCTTTCTATGACATTGTAGAAGCATTTAACTTATCTGAAGAATATCAAGTTCCTGTTATTTTCTTAACAGATTTACAGCTTTCTTTAGGAAAACAAACAGTAGAACCACTTAAATTAGATAAAGTGGAAATTCGTCGTGGTAAGCTTGATTTAGAAGTAGAATTACCAGAACGTGAAAATAAAGCATACTTCAAGCGTTATGAAGTAACAGAAGACGGCGTTTCACCACGTGTTTTACCTGGTATGAAAAATGGTGTTCACCATGTTACAGGTGTAGAACATGATGAAACTGGAAAACCATCGGAATCAGCAATAAACCGTAAAGATCAAATGGACAAACGTTTCCGTAAAATGGAGAACTTGAAGTTTAATACCCCTGTTTATAAAAATGTTAAGCATGAAGAAGCAGACGTATTGCTTGTTGGATTTAACTCAACTCGTGGTGCGATCGAAGAGGCAATGACGCGTTTAGAACAAGAGGGTATGAAAGTAAACCATGCTCATGTGCGTTTAATTCACCCGTTCCCAACAGCTGAAATCGATCCACTTGTGAAAAAGGCGAAGCGTGTTGTAGTAGTAGAAAATAATGCAACAGGTCAGCTTGCTAACATTATGAAAATGAATCTTGGTAATGGTGAGAAAATTTCTAGTCTTTTAAAATATGATGGAAACCCATTCTTGCCGAAAGAGATTTACAACGAATGCAAAAAAGGGGTTGTATTAAATGGCAACATTTAAGGACTTTCGTAACAGTGTAAAGCCAAACTGGTGCCCAGGTTGCGGAGACTTCTCAGTGCAAGCTGCAATTCAACGTGCGGCAGCTAACGTTGGCCTAAATCCAGATGAACTTGCTGTTATTTCTGGTATCGGCTGTTCAGGCCGTATTTCAGGTTATATTAATTCATATGGTGTGCATAGTATTCATGGTCGTGCCCTTCCAATTGCGCAAGGTGTGAAAATGGCAAATCGTGATTTAACAGTTATCGCTTCAGGTGGTGACGGTGATGGATTTGCGATTGGTATGGGTCATACAATCCATTCTATTCGTCGTAATATCGACATTACGTACATCGTAATGGATAACCAAATTTACGGATTAACAAAAGGGCAAACTTCACCACGTAGTGAAGCTGGATTTAAAACGAAAAGCACACCACAAGGTTCAATTGAACCATCACTAAATGTAATGGAAATGGCCTTAACAGCTGGTGCGACATTTGTGGCGCAAAGCTTTTCGAGTGATTTAAAAGAATTAACACAAATTATTGAAGCTGGTATTAACCATAAAGGATTTTCATTAATTAACGTATTTAGCCCATGTGTTACTTACAATAAAGTAAATACTTACGATTGGTTTAAAGAGAATTTAACGAAACTAAGCACAGTAGAGGGATATGATCCATCTAATCGCATGATGGCTATGCAAACTTTAATGGAAAATAACGGTTTAGTAACAGGGTTAATTTATCAAAATACTAAGCAACCATCATATCAAGAACTTGTTAAAGGCTATAGTGAAGAGCCTTTAGTGAAATCTGATTTAAATATGGATCAGAAAATGTTTGATGAGCTTGTTGCTGAATTTATGTAATGTAAGAAGAGGAGGTTGCCGATTTGGTAACCTTTTTTTATGTACAAAAATATAGGGTAGTCTTATTTACTTAGAAAATTCAGAATGATAAAATAATATATAAATCGTTGTATGAAAATGGCAAGTTCATTGCTTATGAAATGTAAGATAATAAAGGGCCTCTTTATTGTTAAAATTGGCGAAATACATCATACTATGGTAATGTTTATAGGGATAAAGCAATATGCTTTTTGGTAGGACAACAAGAAATGATAAAAAGGGAATGTCTATTTGCGTGGGGAAGACTTCATTCTTATGAATGATTAGATTGATTACTCAAGTTTCAAAGGACAAGTTATCTCTCAAGCTATCTAACCATTTTTGAGGTGAGTCTAGGCGCATTAAAATGGACTATAGAGTATGTATAGTTAAGGGTGAAAGGAGATTACCAATGAACGAGCAACAACGATTAGCAAGTCAACAAGCAAATTCCTCTACGAAAAAAGAAGAGAAAGATTATAGTAAATACTTTGAAAGTGTATATCAACCACCTTCCTTAAAGGATGCGAAAAAGCGCGGGAAAGAAGAAGTTAAAATTGAACGGGATTTTGGCTTACCTGAAGAGTTTCGCAATTTTGGTACAGGAAGAAAGTTCTATATTCGTACATATGGTTGTCAAATGAATGAGCATGATACGGAAGTAATGGCAGGCATTTTCACCGCACTTGGATATGAACCAACTTTTTCAACTGAGGATGCAGATGTAGTTTTATTAAACACTTGTGCAATTCGTGAAAATGCTGAAAATAAGGTGTTTGGTGAGCTAGGCCATTTAAAGTCACTCAAACGAAGAAATCCAGACCTTTTAATTGGTGTATGTGGTTGTATGTCTCAAGAGGAATCTGTTGTAAATAAAATTATGCAAAAAAATCAGCATGTAGATATGGTATTTGGAACGCATAATATTCATAGATTACCGTACATTCTAAAAGATGCGATGTTCTCGAAAGAGACGGTAGTTGAAGTATGGTCAAAAGAAGGTGACGTAATTGAAAACCTTCCGAAAGTACGTCGTGGTGATATTAAAGCTTGGGTAAATATTATGTATGGCTGTGATAAATTCTGTACGTATTGTATTGTACCGTATACACGCGGAAAAGAGCGAAGTAGACGTCCAGAAGATATTATCCAAGAGATTCGTCATTTAGCTGCAAATGGTTATAAAGAAATTACTTTACTTGGTCAAAACGTAAATGCATATGGTAAAGACTTTGAAGATATAGAATACGGTCTTGGCGATTTAATGGACGAACTTCGTAAAGTTGATATTGCCCGTATTCGTTTTACAACGAGCCATCCACGTGATTTCGATGATCACTTAATTGAAGTGCTTGGCAAAGGTGGCAACCTAGTAGAACATATCCATTTACCAGTTCAATCTGGAAGTACGGATATGCTGAAAATTATGGCACGTAAATATTCGCGTGAGCATTATTTAGAACTTGTAAGAAAAATTAAAGAAGCAATTCCAGATGCAGTATTAACAACAGATATTATCGTTGGTTTTCCAAATGAAACAGATGAGCAATTTGAAGAAACGATGTCGTTATATCGTGAAGTAGGGTTTGATACTGCCTTTACATTCATTTACTCTCCTCGCGAAGGTACACCAGCAGCAAAAATGAAAGATAATGTACCGATGGAAGTAAAGAAAGAACGTCTTCAACGCTTAAATACACTAGTAAATACGTTGGCAATTGAAAAGAATAGTCGTTACAAAGGTCAAATTGTAGAAGTGTTAGTTGATGGGGAAAGTAAAAATAATCCGGAAGTACTTGCAGGTTATACTCGTACGAATAAACTTGTAAACTTCGTCGCTTCAAAATCTTTAATTGGTCAGCTTGTGAAAGTAAAAATAACGGAAGCAAAAACTTGGTCTCTTAACGGGGAATTAGTTGAAGAGCCGATTGAGGTGAAATAATAGATGAAAGTATATTCGAAAGATGACATTGTTGAACAAGCGAAAGAATTAGCAAAAATGATTTCTGAAACAGAAGAAGTTGATTTTTTTAAGAAAGCAGAGGCGCAAATTCATAAAAATGAAAATGTAAAGCGCGCAATCGATGAAATTAAAGCACTGCAAAAACAAGCAGTAAACTTGCAACATTACGGGAAATGGGAAGCTTTAAAAAAGGTAGAAGCTGAAATTGATGCATTGCAAGATAAGTTAGACAGTATTCCAGTCGTACAACAATTTAAATCTTCACAAACATACGTAAATGACTTATTACAGTTAGTTGCTAGTACAATTTCTAACAACGTAACAGATGAAATATTAATTTCAACTGGTGGCGATGTACTAAAGGGTGAAACTGGCGCAGCAGTAGAAAGTAAAAAAGGAAATTGTGGTTGTTAAAGAGATGTCATATTGACATCTCTTTTTTTGTGGATTAAACGTAAGGTCTTCTCAAAAAAAAGAATGACACATTCCGCTATTGTCACGCATATGATTAAGTGAATAGTGATTGAGGAGGGTTACGAATGTCCGAATTTAGAGAGATTATTACAAAAGCAGTGGTTGGAAAAGGACGTAAGTATACAAAGTCAACGCATACATGTGAATCGAATAATGAGCCAACAAGTATTTTAGGGTGCTGGGTAATTAACCACTCGTACGAAGCAAGAAAGAATGGAAAACATGTGGAAATTGAAGGTTTCTATGATGTGAACACTTGGTATTCATTTGATGGAAATACAAAGACTGAAGTTGTAACAGAACGTGTGAACTACACGGACGAAGTAAGTATTGGTTATCGTGATAAAAACTTTTCTGGTGACGATTTAGAAATTATTGCTCGTGTTATTCAGCCGCCAAATTGTTTAGAAGCACTTGTATCACCAAATGGTAATAAAATTGTTGTAACTGTAGAACGTGAATTTGTAACAGAAGTAGTTGGAGAAACGAAAATTTGTGTAAGTGTAAATCCTGAAGGTTGCGTAGAATCAGATGATGATTTCCAAATTGCTGATGATGAATTTGAAGAATTAGATCCGAACTTTATCGTTGATGCAGAAGAAGAGTAATAGAAAGCTAGGGAGAAGTTCTTCCTAGCTTTTTACTTTACATAAGTGGCGCTGAATGAACATGATTCTTTATGAAATATGTTATAATGAAGAAAGACTCCTGAAATAGGAGATAAGAGTGTCCGTGAAATGCGACATATATGAAAATAGATTATCATGTAAGAATTATGGAGGAAAAGTATGACTCAATATACGCCTATGATACAGCAATATTTAAAGGTTAAGGCAGATTATCAAGATGCCTTTTTATTTTTTCGCTTAGGCGATTTTTATGAAATGTTCTTTGAGGATGCTGTTAAAGCAGCCCATGAACTTGAAATTACATTAACGAGCCGAGATGGTGGTAGTAGTGAACGTATACCAATGTGCGGTGTACCATATCATGCGGCTAAAAACTATATTGAACAACTTGTTGAAAAAGGATATAAAGTAGCTGTTTGTGAGCAAGTAGAAGATCCGAAAACAGCTAAAGGTGTAGTACGTCGTGAAGTAGTACAATTAATTACGCCAGGAACGATGATGGAAGGGCGTACAATTGATGAGAAAGAAAACAACTTCTTAGCCGCATTAACACATTTTGAAGATGGATCATATGCATTAGCTTGTAACGACTTAACGACTGGACAAAATACAGTAACGTTACTGACTGGTTCAGTAGAAGATATTTTATTAGAAGTGTATGCAACTGGTTCGAAAGAAATTGTTGTTGATTCTTCATTTTCTAAAGATGAACTAAACAAGTTAACTGAAACATTGAAAATGACGATTTCGTATGAAGATGCAACGGCAATTCCGGAAGGATTAGAACATCTTGTGAAAAATGTTTCACAAGCAAAATTAATTAAAGCAGTTGGACGTTTATTTAACTATGTAATAAGAACGCAAAAACGTTCTTTAGATCATTTGCAACCAGTAGAAATTTATTATACGAATCAATTTATGAAAATTGATGTACATTCAAAGCGAAACTTAGAACTGACAGAAACACTTCGGACGAAAGAAAAAACAGGATCACTATTATGGTTATTGGACAAGACGAAAACAGCTATGGGTGGTCGTATGTTAAAACAGTGGATGGAACGTCCACTTATACAGAAAGAAAGAATTGAAGAGCGTTTAGAAATGGTTGAAACGTTTGTAAATGATTACTTCTTACGTGAAGATTTAAAAGAAAAGTTAAAAGAAGTATATGATTTAGAACGCTTAGCAGGAAAAGTTGCATTTGGTAACGTAAATGCAAGAGACTTATTACAATTAAGACGTTCATTACTTCAAGTGCCAGCTATTTTAGAAGCAATTAGTTTGTTAGATAACGCTTATGCATCGAGATTAATTCAAGGTGCAGATCCATGTGAAAGCTTAACAGAATTACTAGGAAGAAGTATTCAAGAAAACCCACCGCTTTCAATTAAAGATGGAGATATTATTAAAGATGGTTATAATGACAAGCTTGATCAATATCGTTACGTGAGTAAAAACGGGAAAACGTGGATTGCTGAGCTTGAAAAAAGAGAACGTGATATTACTGGAATTAAATCGTTAAAAATCGGATACAACCGTATTTTCGGTTACTACATTGAAGTAACGAAAGCGAATCTTGCAGCACTTCCAGAAGGTCGCTATGAACGTAAACAGACGCTTGCTAATGCTGAACGTTTCATTACAGATGAACTGAAAGAAAAAGAAACGTTAATTTTAGAAGCAGAAGAAAAAATTGTACAACTAGAATACGATTTATTTACAGCGCTTCGTGAAGAAGTAAAAGTATTTATTCCGAAATTACAACATTTAGCAAAAGTAATTAGTGAATTAGACGTACTGCAAAGTTTTGCGACAGTTAGTGAAGAAGAACAGTTTGTAAAACCTGTACTAACAACGAAGCGTGAAATCTTTATTAAAGATGGTCGTCATCCTGTCGTTGAAAAAGTATTGAACGGGAAATTGTATGTACCGAATGATTGTATTATGCCAGAGAAGATGGATGTCTTTTTAATTACAGGACCGAACATGTCTGGTAAAAGTACGTATATGAGACAATTAGCACTTGTAACTGTTATGTCGCAAATCGGTTGTTTCGTACCAGCAACAGAAGCAGTATTACCTGTATTTGATCAAATCTTTACGAGAATTGGTGCAGCGGATGATTTAATATCAGGTCAAAGTACATTTATGGTCGAAATGTTAGAAGCGAAAAATGCAATTGCAAACGCATCAGAAAGAAGTTTAATTTTATTCGATGAAATTGGACGAGGTACATCTACCTATGATGGTATGGCACTTGCACAAGCAATCATTGAACATATTCATGACCAAATTGGTGCAAAAACGTTATTCTCTACGCATTATCATGAATTGACTGTGTTAGAAGAGAGTTTAGATCAACTGAAAAATGTACACGTTTCAGCAATTGAAGAGAATGGAAAAGTAGTATTCCTTCATAAAATTCAAGACGGGGCAGCTGATAAAAGTTACGGAATTCACGTTGCGCAACTTGCAGAGCTTCCAGATAGCTTAATCGCCCGCGCGAAAGAAGTGTTAGCACAGCTAGAAGGACAGGAAGAAATTATTATTCCAAAACGAGTAGAAGTGAAAGTACAAGAAGCTGCTCCAGAACCTGTAGTTGTAAAAGAGGAAATAGCAGAAATACAGGAAACGAAAGTAGAGACTGAAGAAGAATCGCAACTATCTTTCTTTGGAGGAGAACAGTCTTCGAAGAAACAAGACAAACCTCTGCTAGATCAAAAAGAAACAGCAGTATTGGCGCAAATTAAAAAAATCGATTTACTTGATATGACACCTTTAGAAGCGATGAACGAATTGTATCGCTTACAGAAAAAGTTAAAGAAAGGATGAGTAAGTAGATGGGGAAAATTCGCAAACTCGATGACCAACTCTCTAACTTAATTGCGGCAGGGGAAGTAGTAGAGCGCCCTGCTTCAGTCGTAAAAGAACTTGTGGAAAATTCTATCGATGCGAATAGTACATCTATTGAAATCCACTTAGAAGAAGCTGGGTTATCGAAAATTCGTATCATTGATAACGGTGATGGTATTGCAGAAGAAGACTGTATCGTCGCTTTTGAACGCCATGCGACGAGTAAAATTAAAGATGAAAACGATCTGTTTCGCATAAGAACACTCGGTTTCCGCGGTGAGGCATTGCCGAGTATTGCCTCTGTTAGTGAATTAGAATTAATTACTAGCACAGGTGATGCGCCTGGTACACACCTCATAATTAAAGGTGGAGACATTATAAAGCAAGAGAAGACTGCGAGCCGAAAAGGAACAGATATTACAGTACAAAACTTATTCTTTAATACACCAGCGCGTCTTAAATATATGAAAACCATTCATACGGAGCTCGGGAATATTACAGATATCGTGTATCGTATTGCAATGTCACATCCAGAAGTATCGTTAAAACTGTTTCATAATGAAAAGAAATTGCTTCATACATCAGGTAACGGTGATGTAAGACAAGTACTTGCATCGATTTACAGTATTCAAGTTGCGAAGAAGCTTGTTCCAATTGAAGCTGAATCTTTAGACTTTACAATTAAAGGCTATGTAACATTACCAGAAGTAACGAGAGCATCTCGTAATTATATGTCAACGATCGTAAATGGTCGTTACGTTCGAAACTTTGTACTAATGAAAGCAATTCAGCAAGGCTACCATACATTACTGCCAGTTGGCCGGTATCCAATTGGCTTCTTATCGATTGAAATGGATCCAATGCTAGTTGACGTTAACGTACATCCAGCGAAGTTAGAGGTTCGTTTTAGTAAAGAACAAGAATTGCTAAAGCTGATCGAAGAAACATTGCAAGCTGCATTTAAAAAAATACAGCTCATTCCAGATGCAGGCGTAACAACGAAGAAAAAAGAAAAAGACGAAAGTGTGCAAGAACAGTTCCAGTTTGAGCATGCGAAGCCGAAAGAACCATCTATGCCGGACATTGTTTTACCAACTGGCATGGATGCAAAACAAGAAGAACCGCAGGCTGTGAAACAGCCACCACAACTGTGGCAACCGCCGAAACAAGAATGGCAACCACCACAGTCGCTCATAAGAGAAGAACAAAGTTGGCAACCATCCACTAAACCGATAATCGAAGAACCAATTCAAGAAGAGAAATCGTGGGACAGTAATGAAGAGGATTTTGAACTAGAGGAATTAGAAGAAGAAGTTCGGGAAATAAAAGAGATTGAAATGAACGGGAATGACTTACCACCGCTTTATCCAATTGGACAAATGCATGGAACATATATTTTCGCTCAAAATGATAAAGGCTTATATATGATTGACCAGCATGCCGCGCAGGAACGTATTAATTATGAATACTTCCGTGATAAAGTAGGAAGGGTAGCGCAAGAAGTACAAGAGTTACTTGTACCGTACCGTATTGATCTATCTCTTACTGAATTTTTACGTGTCGAAGAACAGTTAGAAGAACTAAAAAAAGTTGGGCTATTTTTAGAACAATTCGGCCATCAATCCTTTATCGTCCGCTCGCATCCAACATGGTTCCCGAAAGGACAAGAAACAGAAATTATCGATGAAATGATGGAGCAAGTTGTCAAACTAAAAAAAGTGGATATTAAAAAGTTACGTGAAGAAGCAGCCATCATGATGAGCTGTAAAGCATCCATTAAAGCGAATCAATATTTAACGAACGATCAAATATTTGCCTTACTGGAAGAATTACGTACAACAACAAACCCATACACATGCCCACACGGAAGACCGATTCTTGTGCATCATTCTACTTATGAGTTGGAGAAGATGTTTAAGAGGGTTATGTAGAGTGAATAAATTATATTTCAAAAGGGAGCAACATTTACTGTTGCTCCCTTTTCATATGTAGATTTAATAGTTAAACGAGAATATGGTGGAGTAATTTTACCGTTTATTTCTTGGTTGTGTTAGCTTAAATTTATCTATGTATAAAAAAGCGCTGTATACAGCACTTTTTAAAATGTGCATGAATTGTATCATTACTAACTAAATAACTATGCATGGTTGAATGTTGCTTCTTATTTAGCTAATTGTTATAAAGATCTATACAATTACTTATTTTTATTATTATTAATTTTTTCAGTGTATAGAACTTGCTCTTTATAGTGCTTCTTAATTGGGAAGTTATGTGTACCTGTGCCGTTCTTGAATTTTTTATCAATGGGGTTCTTTAGAGGAACTGTTGTAGTTTCAGTAAATTCATATGGGTAATTTATTTTAGATTTATCTTCAAACATGAAAATGCCTCCTTTTAGGATCTCCTAAATTCTTTACTATAACATGATATGCATATAGATATTTTTTGGACTAGTTATTTATATAGGTTAATGGAATTTAATTACATAACTACTGAAACATTTTAAAGGAAAACAATTTGAGAAAGAAATGGTATGAATAGCTGTTGGCTCCTATTGTTGTTTTTTTTGTTTGACAGCACAGTTAATTATGTATATAAATTCAATATAGATTGTTTTTATAATATGGTTTATATGGGATTTTCTTGATAATATAATGTGGAATATTATAGTGTTATTAGGTTATTAGGAACATTTAATGCTGTTTCATAACTGAAAGGTAATTGAAAAAAAACTGAAACTTTTCTCATAAAAATTCAATCTAACTTGAAAAATGAAAGGAAAATGAAATTTTCCAAAAGATATTCTTTGTTAAGATAAAAAGCATACATACAAAAAGTATTGACATATCTTAAAAATGTATTTTCAAGATATAGTGGGGGAAAAGATGAGATTAGAAAAACAATTAATAAAAAAGATGTATTATGAAACATTCCTAATGGAGAATGAAACAAAACCAACTCTTGACGTACTTGGACAAGCTTATGTAAACGAAGAAAAAAATGAGATTTCTGATGGGTCTTATATTCGTTTTGCACAAGGTGAATTTTATTATCGTCATCAAGATTTTGAAGCAGCTATTTTTAAATGGGAGAAGGTTAGTAATGAATTAGCACCATGGGCACAAAAAAATATTGCGGATGCTTATTTCGAACTGAATCAGTTATCATTTGCTGAAAATATTTATACTTCTATTACTACTGATAATAAAATATTGATGACCGAAATTAGACTACAATTACTTTCTCTTTACATTGAGCAAAATAATTTTGACTCAGCTTTCGGTGTTATTAAAGAAGCAGTTTCTTTAAATCCTGATTATCCGAATGTCACAAAAATTGCCCGTTCCTTTTATGAGGAACAGCAAGATTTTGATAGTGCAGTAGAGCTTGCTGTGAATGAGTTAATTCGCATAGAATCGTATCCTTGGTTTGAGGTGTTAAAAGGATATATCGATAAAGGGTTTACTAAACATATTTCACCAGACTATTTTTATGATGCATTAGATACATTAAATAATGTAGATCAAGTACAATTTACGCAAATGGTTTCATCACTCTGGAACAGTTATAAAAATGAAAAAAATTACTTATTGTGGCTTAACACAATAAATGAATTTTTCTTACATATTGAAATACATTCGTCCGATATATGGAACAAAGTTTCTGCTCTTTACGAAGAAACGTACTTTGCATTAATTCAAGGTCAATATACGCTTAGACAATTAAACGATATCATACCAAATCTGTTAGCAAATTGGTTAAAGGTAGTCAATCCATCTTATGCTGTATTTCCATCTGCAGCTGTATTGGCATGGGATGAGATTTTCCCTTCCAAAATAGATTCAGCAAATATAGAACATGCGGAAAACTTACTGTCACATTCTATTAATCATGTAAATGGCTTAGAGTACAGCTTACACCTTTTTGAATCTATTACACAGTGGGCACAAAAGCAGAATATAGAAATAGGTCACCGATTTAAATGGTTAGTTGACGAGCTCGCAGATTTAAGAACAAATCGTATTTTAGTAACGGGAACTTCAGGGAACGGAAAAACTACATTTATTAACTCTATATTAGGAGAAAATATATTAGAAAAATCAATTTCAAATGTAGTAGTTTTAAAAAATGATGCTCATATAGAAATAAACGCTATAACAGACTCAGCAATTACAACAACGGAAGATGTCTCTGATTACCATAATATGATGTCTCAGCACCATCAAACATATAGAGATAGAGCGTGTGTTGAATTTAAATTACCATGCAGATTTTTAAATGAAAATAAACTTGCATTTGTAGTGACACCTGGCTTTAATAGGAATAACGACACTAGAGATGAGATATTCGAATATTTAAATTCTGTAGACGAATTACTGTTCGTATTGAATGCGGATTCACCTTTTACTGATAAAGAACGTGACATTCTATTAAGTATTCAAGAACATACGCCAAATTTACAAATTCATTTCTTATTAAATAAAATCGATAACATTTACAGTGAAGCAGAAGTGAAAAGGGTATTACATGATACGGCAACGAGAATAAACACATATTTCCCGTATGCGAGAATTTTCCCTTATTCCTCGTTATATACAAGTAGTCAACAATTAAATGATTTAACTGAGTTTATTCATTTTAACTTTAATCATAAAAATATCGATGCAGAACGTACTGAAAAGTTATTATTTTTCATTCGAAAAACAATTACATATCTTTTGGATAAACGTGTTGAGAAAGAAAATAATCTGGTAGATGCTATTAATTGGAATGAAGATATGCTAGTGAAACTAAACGGTAGCATTAATAACCTTACTACATTTGAGAGGGAAAAAATTCATTTCATTACACAATCATATCGTTCAATGAAGACTGAAATTACAAATGATCTTACTGAAAATATTCCGAAGATATTAAAGAGCTGTTCTAATTTAATTAGTGAAGAAAGTGATTTCGGGCACATGGATACGGAACTAAATAAAGCAATGAATGAAAGAGTGCATAAATATTTAGAACAAACTGTGTTACCTAATCTGGCTCTTTCTATGCAAAATTGGATTGCAACTTCTAATAATGAGCTTCTTCAAAGTCAAACGTATTTAGAAGAACTTAGTGAAGGGCTTAATTCACTATTTGGAGAAAATAGAATACAGTTAGAATGTGACTTTAAAGTGCTTGATGACTGGCGCAGAGATACTGACAGGATGACGACTAGAATACAAATGGATGAAGTAAATATTTTACGTCGATTTACGCCAGCACAATTTTTACTGAAAAGTGCTGGTAAATTATTTGGAGTTCTTCCTAAAAATAAATCTATGCTATATAACAAATACAAACAGTATGTAGAAAATGAAGATTATACTGAAGTAACGGCTTCTATTATGAAGAAATTTTTCTTGCAATTTGAGCTATTTGAAAACACACAAGAGCGAGATATTAATATATTCTTTAGGAATCCATTTAACTCTTTAAAGCAAGCTGTAGAAAACACGCATTTAGAAATACAAGAAAAACAAGAGATATTACATAAGATGAAATCAAATCCTGAAATCTATCATGATTCTATCATGCTCTTTGAATTGAGATTGCGTCAATGTGAAGTAATTTTAAATATAGGTAATGATAACACCTATACGGATGTAGCTTTAGAAACAAGCGTAGAATAAAAGTAAAAGGGAGCAACTGTAATAAGTTGCTCCTTTTTCATATATAGATTATTTTTCTGTTTCTTTAATTTTAGTTTGTACTTCACCAGTTTTAATCTTATTACTTTCTGAGAAGCGTAATAAATCGCCTTCAATAATTTTGTCAGACATTCGTAATTCATTTTGGGCACGTTTAATGAGGGCTTGAGCTTCTTTTTTTGGTAAATCTACAATTTCACCTGTTATACGGTCGTAGAAAGTGTTGTTTTTGTATGCATACTTATCTGTAACGAAGCTACCATCACGTAAAACAACAAAGCCAGTATATTCATCTGAAAACATATCATGGCCAAAACGAATATCATTCGTAGTATCAATCCCAAGTAAATTTAGAATAGTAGGTTTTATATCAATTTGTCCTGTAGGCTTTGAAATCGTTTCACCTTCTGTTTGGCCAGGCATATGAATATATAAAGGTGTACGTTGTAAATTCAGAGTATCAAATTCTGTTATTTGATCTTTTTCTAAAAACTGTGCCATTGCACGATTATGTTTTTCAGAAATGCCATAATGATCACCATATAAAACAATAATAGAATCATCATACATTCCCTCAGCTTTTAAACGCTCAATAAATTTTTTAATGGATTCGTCTAAGTAACGTGCTGTTACGATGTAACGATCAAATACGCCATTACCAGAGTTGTATGGTTCAATGAATTTTGTATCTTCATCATACGTAAATGGATAATGGTTTGTTAAAGTAAGGAAACGAGCATAGAATGGTTGATTAACAGTTTTTAATATATCTACTGATTGATCAAAGTATTCGATATCTTTTAATCCCCAATTTAAATTTGTTTCTGGTGTAATTTTGTAATCAAGCTCATTATAGTAACGATCATAACCAAGAGCAGAGTACATGATATTACGATTCCAAAATGTTGCGTTATTCGCATGAAATACAGAAGTGAAATAACCTTGCTGACGTAAAATTTCTGGAGTTGCAGTATAATCATTGTTACCGTGTGTAAAGAATACAGCTCCTCGATTTAATGGATACAACGACGTATCGATTAGAAATTCAGAATCAGATGTTTTCCCTTGACCAGTTTGATGGAAAAAGTTATCAAAGTAATAACTTTCATTTATGAATTCATTTAGGAATGGTGTAACTTCTTGCCCGTTCACTGATGCGCCTATTAAGAAGGTCTGCAAGGATTCAAGAGTGACGACAATTACGTTTTTTCCTTTCGCTGCACCAAACATATTAGGGTTTGGCTCGCTTTGATTTGCTTTTACGTAGTTTTCAGTTTCTTGTAATTTACTACTATCAGCAAGTGCTTTTTGTGACCCAGCTTTTACTTGCAGTGTTAAGTCATATACTTGGTGAGTATATAAGCCTAAATTTTTGACAAGCATGACTCGGTCGAATGATCTTGTTAATAATTCAGGGCGCTCTTTTTCTGCAAGATGTAGATTCGCAAAGAATACACCAATCGTTAAAAGAAAGTATAACAAGCGCGTAGAATGAGTTACACGTTCTGTTTTAAAGACCAATGATTTCTTTTTTAATAAAATAAAGAAGAAAACAATGTCTACGAATGCGAGTATAATTTTGTAGTTTAATATTTCTATAATACTGCCGCCTAATTGGCCGAAGTTTGAGGTTTGTCCAAGTACTGGTAATGTAACGAAATCACTATAAAAATCATAGAACATTACATTTCCAACAAGCACGATTGTTAATAAGAAATTAATACAGAGCGCTATATAATTTCGCTTTTCACCAGTTGCAAATAATGCTAATCCAACAAATGCTAATGATGCGGCTAGAGGGCTAATAAACAAAATGAGCTCTTGCGTTGAAGACTCGATTTTTAAATCAAAACTGAATCGCGTAATAAGATATGTTTTTAACCATACCGCTAAAGCCATTATTATAACAAAACTTATATTTTGCATTTGTAAATTTATTTTGTTCTTCATTTTTACACCTTCTTTATATAATTTATTTAACTAAAGTTATATATTATGTTTTTATAACTATTAGAGTGTAATGAACCATTTAGACTTTGTTTTCTAAAGGGAATAATTTGAAGTATTCATATATATACAATGGGGATTTTTAAAGCGTAGTAGCATAAATATAACTCTTTTTGAGAAACGGGCAGAACAAGTCATAGTTGTAGTGAAATTGACTTATAGACATCCTACCATATTAAACACTATGATGATGTTACAAAATATCGAACAAATAAAAGTGAAAATGGATAGAGACTTTTAAAACTGTTGACATTCAATTTATTAGAATTGAATGTCAATCGTTTTAAATATACAGTTATATTACATATGTATTTTGTAAAATCCCGATTTTTTGTCGGTTAATTATTAGCAGGGAAGGATAGGGGGTTTATTAATATAATTTTACTATATGTAAGTAAAGTGTTTTGAAATTGAAAATATTTGACTGACATTTTAATGATAGAAATTAAATGTCAGATAAGTACTTTCCAACATACAGACCACTTGCAGCTGCTTGAGATAATGAATGCGTAACGCCTGAACAATCTCCAATTAAAAATAGCCCATGTATACTAGTTTCAAAATGATTATTAATTTTTATCGTAGGAGCATAGAACTTTCCATCAATTCCATATAGTAAAGTATGTTGATCAATAGGTTCTTGTATAAATTGTTCTAAACGTAATAAAAATTCTTTGAGCCCTTCAATATATAATTGAGGAATTTCTTGATTCAAATCTCCATAATCCCCCTGTAGTGTAGGCTGTATACGGCTATGTTCCATGCTGTTTTCCGCCGTAGGTTGTTTCTTTAGTAAGTCCTCTAAGCGCTGTATAACAATCCGATCTCGTCCTTGGTTAATGCCTTTAATAATTGAACTTGCGTATACATTTGCTTCTTTGAGAGTTGGAAAATAGCTAGGAATAAATAAAGTGAAATTTAAATTAGAAGTGCCAGTTCCTTGCTCTCGAAAATTTTGACCGTCAGGCATAACTAAACCTTCTTCGTACTTTCGAATGATGCGTCCTTTTGGATTCATACAGTAAGTAGTTGCTGTGAAATGCTCACCTTGATAAGAAAGTTTTGTTTCAAAAGTATCTTTTAATATAGAACGTAATTGATGTTCTTTCATTTCTACTCTAATTCCTAAATCTACACGTGTTTGCTCCTGAGAAATATTTAGGGAACTGCACATTTCTTTTAACCAATCGGCCCCAGAGCGCCCAGTTGCAAATACTAGTTGCTTAGTTTGAACTGTTCCTTGATTTGTATCTATTGTAAAATGATCTTCCTGTTTCAGAATATGTTGTACATCTATATGAAATTGAATCTTTATTTTCGTCAGTAAAAATTCATAGAGCTGCTGAAAAATGTTACTGGAAAGTGTAGTACCAAGATGTCTTACTTCTGTTGTTAGCATTTGTAAACCACACGCTTCAGCTCTCTTAGTGAGACTTGAATTTTCAGTAGAATATTTTGAAACCGAACTTCCACCAAACTGACATAGAATTTCATCTACTTCAGCCATGAGTTGTAAAAAACCCTCTTTACCGACTTTTTTCTCAAGTTCTCCGCCAAATCCGTTTGTATAATTAAATTTCCCTTCAGATTTGCCTAAACCACCAAACCCGAAATATTTATCACATGTAGTACAATTACACACTTTTCCTTCGTCTAAAGGACAATGGCGATCTTCTAGCGCTTTACCTTTATCAAGAATTAAAACTTTTTTGTTACTTTTAGCTAGTGAATAAGCCATAAAAATGCTACTTACTCCAGCGCCGATAATCGTAACATCATACATATTCTTCCACCTGCTAACGAATAGTTTGTTTTTTATTTTTCTAGTGTATAACAATTTTATGAAGTTAAGAAATAGCTTTTATTAATAAAGTGGGAGTTTTTGAACTTGATGCTTTATTAATTTCTACGAGTGGTGGAGTAAATACAAAAATTTTTATTTGAAAGAAGAAACAGTTTAAAAAATAACTATGTCATATGATTAATAACATCTTACATAGAAAAAAACAGACCTTTTAAGTGAAGAGGTCTGTTAATGATTTTAAATCTTATTTAGCAAAAACATGATTACCAATTACTGCTACTGTTTGACGTGTCGTAATCCACTTGTCCGTTGATGTTTTTGGATTGTAGAAATAAATCCAGTCTGAATCTACTCCATTTGTGGAGATAGCCTCTTCTACAGCCATTTTTGCTTCTGCACTTGCAGGTTGATTAATTCTTCCATCTGTAACAGGAGTAAATGCATATCCGTATTTAATAGGTTCATAAATAACGCCTGTTATTGTATTTGGAAAACCTTTTGCATTTACACGATTTAGTATAACTTTGGCTACTGCTACTTTTCCTTTATAGGATTCGCCACCTGCTTCAGCGGTAACTAAGCGTGCCATTAAGTCTTTTTCTTTTTGTGAAATACTTGAGTTGATTTTTAAATGTTGTCCTGTATAAAGCTTGTTTCCGACTGTATTGTTCATTTGTTTTATAGATTGGACAGTGACATTGTAACGCTTTGCTATCGTTTCTAATGAATCTCCCGGTTGTACTTGATAAATAATTTGTTCAGAAATGTTCGCAGGCTTGGCATTTTGAGGAACAGTGATTTCATTTGATTTCACGGACCCTGGAATATGTAACTGTTCGCCAATAAAGGTTTTATCGTTTCCTTTATTATTAGCCTGTTTAATGGATTGTATTGAAACTCCGTATTGTTTACTAATGCCCCAAAGTGTATCGTTCTTTTTTACTGTATGAATGGTAGAAGCTTCAGCTGTACTTTGACTACATACGAATGTAATTGCGGCCGCAGATAAAGGAATTATATGTTTTATTTTTAGTAATTTCATTGTAAATCCTCCTAAGAAAAAATTAAGGTGAAACGATTAAGTAATGTAGTTTGAAATGTGTATATGCGTAATATATTAATGTAAGTATATTAGCACATATAAAATAAATAATCACTATAAGTTTCATATTCGTTTAGTGTAGAGTCAGAATATGAAATATTGCATATGAAAATACATTGAAGTTCATATTTCTGATTACTATAATCTATTTAGTAGAAAGGGAATACGTTATAGAATTAATCATTATAGATTAATATAATGATTAATAATTATTAATAGGAGGATTGATGTAATGAAAATATTTCAAAAAATGTGTGCGTCAACTGTAATCATTACAACACTTTTAGGAACAGGAGGCACTATCAATAGTGTATATGCTGATTCTATAGAACAGCAGAGTAAATTAGGGATAGAACAAGAAACAGATAAGCAAATCATTGTAAAATTTAAAGCGGATTTGGATTTGCCATATGAAGATGGTATTGAAAAACAAATACAATCTCAAACGAATGATAAAATAATAAAAGATCTTTTGACAGAATATCCAGATGTAACATTTACTCGTTTATTCACATCTGTAAGCCCGGAACAAATACAAAACCTTGAAGTGAAAGCACCTAATCATGTATCTACAAGTCTATTAAACTACTATATTCTTCAAAATCAAAATAGTGGGTATGAAGAAGAAATAGTAGATAAGTTAAAGGCATCTTCTTTAATAGAAGATGCGTATATGAAGAAACAAGAGAAAATAATGCCACCTGAAGTGCAATCATCAAGTGTAGCTCTTAATCCTAATAACAATCCTAGATTTAAAAAACAAGGTTATCTTGAAGCAGCCCCATACGGTATTAATGCGCCTTTCGCCTGGGGAATTCAAGGCGGTAATGGAAATGGTATTACTTTTGTTGATATGGAATACGGATGGCTATTAAATCATGAGGATTTATTACATCAAAATATTGAATTAATGTCTGGAAGAAATATAGATCAGCATGTCGGTCATGGGACGTCTGTACTAGGAATTGTATCCTCTGAGGACAATGAAGTCGGGAATATTGGGATTGCGCCAAAAGCGAAAGCAAAGGTTATCTCTCAAATAAGAGATAACGGACAGTATAATACGGCTGATGCAATATTAAGCGCTGTAAATCAGTTAGAAGCTGGGGATGTTTTATTATTAGAGGCGCAAGCATCCTTTGATGGATATGGTGATAAATATTTACCTGTTGAAGTACAACCAGATATTTTTGATGCAATTCGTGCTGGTACAGATAAAGGGATTGTAATTATAGAGGCTGGAGCAAATGGGTGGAATGATTTAGACCAGTTCAAAGATAGAAAAGGTAAGCAAGTCTTAAATCGTAATAGTAAAGATTTTAAAGATTCGGGTGCAATTATGGTAGGCGCTGGCTCTTCATCTTTCCCTCATGAACGTATGTGGTTTTCGAATTATGGAAGCCGTATTGATGTGTACGGATGGGGAGAAAATGTAGATACAACTACAGCTGAACAAAGTAGAAGTGCTGTAAATCTATATACTTCAAGCTTTAGCGGAACATCTAGTGCCTCGCCAATTATTGCTGGGGCAGCGACTTTAGTACAAAGCATTGCTAAAGAAAATTTAGGACAACCATATAGACCTAGTGAACTAAGAGCAATATTAAGCAACCAGAGCACAGGAACAAAATCTAAAGATCCATATGCAGATAAAATTGGTGTTTTACCAGATTTGAAGTCTATACTAGTAAACTTAGGCTATGAACAAAGAAAACCAAACGGTGGGAATGAATTACAAGTAACAGAAAATGAACCAAATAATGAGCCTAGACAGGCAAATAAAGTTAACTTTCATACACCGGTGAAAGGAATGCTACATAATAGTGATAGAGTAGATGTATTTACTTTCCAAATTGACTCGCCGGAAAATATTAATATTTCTCTACTAAATGAACAAAATATCGGAATGACATGGGTACTTCATCATGAATCAGATTTAAATAACTATGTAGCATATGGTGAAAATGAAGGCAATGTAGTTAAAGGAACTTATAATGCAAAGCCAGGTAAATATTATTTATACGTCTATAAATATGAGAATACAGATGGTTCATACGTATTGAACATAAAATAAGTAAAAGGAACTTCAGATGAAGTTCCTTTAAATTTTTCTAATTTAGTATATGTGAATGATTTTTTAACTTTACTTCTATGCAATATTTCATATTGATGAAATGTTATTTATTTTTTCTGAACTAGCTTATATTATATTCAATAAGTTTGATATAAAAACAGAAAAAGAGAGGGATAATAATGAGCAATAAGAAGTTAATTTTGAAATTATTCATATGTAGTACAATATTTATCACATTTGTATTTGCTTTACATGATAAGCAAGTAGTTGCAGCTAGCTCTGTTAATGAGCTTGAAAATTGGTCGAAATGGATGCAACCTATACCTGATAATATCCCGTTAGCACGAATTTCAATTCCAGGAACACACGATAGTGGGACGTTCAAGTTGCAAAATCCGATTAAGCAAGTATGGGGAATGACGCAAGAATATGATTTTCGCTATCAAATGGACCATGGAGCTCGCATTTTTGATATAAGAGGACGTTTAACAGATGATAATACGATAGTTCTTCATCATGGGCCATTATATCTTTATGTAACACTGCATGAATTCATAAACGAAGCGAAACAATTTTTAAGAGATAACCCGAGTGAAACGATTATTATGTCTTTAAAAAAAGAGTATGAGGATATGAAAGGGGCAGAAGGTTCATTTAGTAGTACGTTTGAAAAAAATTATTTTGTTGATCCTATCTTTTTAAAAACAGAAGGAAATATAAAACTTGGAGATGCTCGTGGGAAAATTGTACTACTAAAAAGATATAGTGGTAGTAATGAATCTGGAGGATATAATAATTTTTATTGGCCAGATAATGAGACGTTTACCACAACTGTAAATCAAAATGTAAATGTAACAGTACAAGATAAATATAAAGTGAGTTATGATGAGAAAGTAAAATCTATTAAAGATACAATGAATGAAACGATGAACAATAGCGAGGATTTAAATCATCTATATATAAATTTTACAAGCTTGTCTTCTGGTGGTACAGCATGGAATAGTCCATATTACTATGCCTCTTATATAAATCCTGAAATTGCAAACCATATAAAACAAAAGAATCCTGCGAGAGTAGGCTGGGTAATTCAAGACTACATAAATGAAAAGTGGTCACCATTATTGTATCAAGAAGTTATAAGAGCGAATAAGTCATTAATAAAAGAATAAAGATGATGAGAGTGAGAAGCGATAAAATATATCGCTTCTTATTTCTTTTCCAATAACCAACAATATAAATTGTACTTTTATAATAGAAAAAAATAAAAACATAAGATATAATCATACATATAAAATTTGTACCTATAAATTTTATATGTATGATTGAATTTGATTTGTTGTAATGAAATGGAGGTATATACTATGAAGTTTCCACATGATTTTTTATTCGGAGCTGCTTCAGCTTCTTATCAAGTAGAAGGTGCATGGAATGAAGATGGAAAAGGTGTTACGAATTGGGACGAGTTTTCAAAAATTCCTGGCAAAACATACAATGGAACAAATGGTGATGTAGCTGTTGATCATTATCATCGATATAAGGAAGATGTTCGCTTAATGGCTGAGATGGGATTAGAATCGTATCGTTTTTCTATTTCTTGGGCGAGAATATTGCCGACTGGAGATGGAAAGGTAAATGAAAAAGGGATTGAATTTTATAACAACTTAATTGATGAATGTTTAAAATACGGGATTGTGCCGTTTGTCACTTTATATCATTGGGATTTACCATTACCGTTAGAAAAAGATGGTGGATGGACGAATAAAAGAACAGCAGAGGCTTTCGTAAAATATGCAGAAACTTGTTTTAAGGCATTTGGTGACAGAGTTAAGCATTGGATTACTTTTAATGAGACCGTAATGTTTTGTGGATTAGGTTATTTAAAAGGTGCACATCCACCAGGAATACAAAATGATGTTCCAAAGTATTTTCAAGCGACTCATTATGTATTTTATGCACACGCGAAAACAGTTGCGGTGTACAAGCAGCTGAAACAATATGGTGAGATTGGGATTACACATGTTTTCTTACCAGCTTATAGTGTGGATGATCAAAAAGAAAATATACAAGCAGCAAATCATGCGAATGAATATGAAACGTATTGGTATTATGATCCAATTTTAAAAGGCGAGTATCCGTCTTATGTTGTACAACAATTAAAGGAAAAAGGATGGACTCCTAATTGGACGGTTGAAGAATTAGAAATCATTAAACAAAATGCAGAAGAAAATGATTTTATTGGCTTGAATTATTATCAACCAATACGAGTAGAAAGATACGATATGGATATAAAGAGTGAGGAACATTCTCGAGAAAACTCAACGCTTGCTCCAGGTAACCCTTCTTTTGATGGTTTTTATCGAACAGTTAAAATGGATGATAAAACATATACAAAATGGGGATGGGAAATATCTCCCGAAGGTTTCTTAGAGGGATTGCATATGTTGAAAGCGCGTTACGGTGACATAAAGATGTATGTAACGGAAAATGGACTTGGTGATGAAGATCCAATCATTGACGGAGAAATTGTAGATGTTCCGAGAATTAAATTTATTGAAGCGCATTTAAAAGTAATGAAGCGTGCAATTGAAGAGGGAATTAACTTAAAAGGTTATTATGCATGGTCAGTGATTGATCTTTTAAGTTGGTTAAATGGATATAAAAAGCAATATGGCTTTATTTTTGTCGATCATAATGATAACTTAAAACGTAAGAAGAAACTTTCGTTTCATTGGTATAAACGTGTGGTCGAAACGAGAGGGGAAGAGTTATAACAGATAAAAGCGTATTTTAGGAGAAAGTGTATGAGTGCAAAGTATAAACAAATTGCAGATGTGTTAGAGCAAAACATTCGAGATGGGCTTTTTAATGAAACGAAAAAACTACCTACAGAAGAAGCGTTGATGAATCGATTTGAAGTAAGCCGTAATACGATACGTAAAGTAATTAGTCAGCTTGTGAATAGAGGTTATATTTTTCAAGTGCAAGGTAGTGGCATGTTTTTACGCGAAACTTCTGTAACAGATTACATTAATTTAGGAAGTTTACGTGGATTAACGAAAAATCTTGTTTCACAAAATATTGAAACGAAAGTGTTAGAGCTGGAAGTAATAGATGCGGACGAAGAGATAGCAAAGCGGATGCAATGCGAAGCTGGAACTAGGTTGTATTTTTTGAAGCGCTTAAGAATTGTAGATGCTAAACCATTCTCTATTGAAGTAAGTTATTTCAAAAAGGATATTATTCCATATTTGAACGAAGAAATAGCATTAAGCTCTGTATACAGTTATTTCATTGAAGATTTACGATTAAATATTGGTTTTGCTGATAAAGTTATTAGTTGTGAAAAAGTAAATAAAGAAAATGCACAGCTTTTAGAATTAAATGAAGGTGATCCGGCGCTTCTTATTGAAAATACAGTGTATCTTGTAAATGGAACAATTTTTGAGTTATCTCAGTCGATGTTTCATTATGAAAAGGCGAAACTTTTAAATCGAATTAATTTTAAATGAAAAATTATCGTGTGAAAAAAGCAACTGGTCCTAAGTAATCAGTTGCTTTTTATTTTTTAAGTGGATGAGCAAAAAAACATGAAAGTGGTTGGTCCGCTTTTTGTAAACATCTATTATGATAAGAGAAGAAAGGTAGTATGTTATCGACGTTTTAAAGAGGAAGGTTTTTTATGTAAGTTCTTTAATTAAAATAGATGGGTCTTAGAGAGGTGAAAAGACAATGAGTTTTGCAATTTCCCTAGTCGTTATTATTGTAATTGTATCGCTATTTGGGACTGTACTAGTTGCAAGAAACGTGGAGGAGAATTACGGTAAGTCTACAAAAAGAAATGTGAAAAACTTATCTGCAATCTATATTCTTCTTCTTTTTGTTCTACTGGCCGGGGTAACATGGTACGCGGTAATGATTTAATAGTTTGTAAAAGAATTGAAATGAGAGTATGAAGTTGGAATTTCAGAAGCTATTGAGTAATCAGAAAGAGAACCATTTTGGATATATCCATTTACGGATAAGAAAATGTGACTAATTAATACTATTTTTACGGTGAATACTGTTAGTAAAAAATGAGGATAGTTCGTTTTGAAAGGAGGAAACTAGATGGAATGGAAACCAAATCGTGCAGATAAGACACCTGTATATAAACAAATTGCGGATTATATTGAAAGAGGCATTTCTTCAGGTGAATTTCCTTCTGATAGTAAGTTACCTTCTGAGCGTATGTTAGCAAAGGAATTACAGGTGAACCGGAGTACAATAGTAGCTGCGTATGAAGAATTAAAATCACTTGGAGTAGTAGAACGGCAAAAGGGAAGCGGAACACGGGTCAATACAGACATATGGGGTGTCTCACATAAACGAATACCGAACTGGGGTAGGTACGTGGAGGATGGATCGTTCTTACCTAACGTACCACTCGTTCAACAAATTCGAACGGAAACACAAAAAGATGATTTAATTAATTTAGCAAGCGGTGAACTGTCACCAGAATTAATTCCAAGTGATAGATTTCGAACAATTTTGTCGGAGAAAACATTTATGGAAAACCTCGGTTATGATCATCCACTTGGAAATGAGATGTTGAGAAAAACAATTGCAGCACATGTTCAGCAATATAAACAAATTGAAGCAGATTCAAGCTCTATTCTTATTACGTCAGGAGCACAACAGGCGCTTAATCTTATCGTTCAATGTTTATTAAAACCTGGTGATGCGATCGCGATTGAAGATCCTTCGTATTGTTTTTCGCTTCCAATGTTTAAATCGGCCGGTTTGAACATATTTCATTTACCTGTTGATGAGCATGGAATGAATCCAGATGACTTAATCGATTTGCACAAAAAGCATCGCATTCGTATGGTGTTTTTGAATCCAGATTATCAGAATCCGACGGGGACTGTGCTTTCATTAGCGAGACGTAAAAAAAATTTAGAACTGTCTTCTGAGTTCGGTATACCAATTGTAGAAGATGATCCGTATAGTTTAATCTCTTTTAATGGAGAAGTGAACCCGACATTAAAATCAATGGACCAAAATGGAAATGTTCTTTATATAAGTTCATTATCAAAAATTGTTGCATCAGGATTACGTATTGGATGGATAATTGGTCCTACACGTGTAATTGAGCGTTTAGCAGATGCAAAGCAACAAGTTGATTTTGGCCATAGTGTATTTACGCAGTGGGTAGCAAATCAATTTTTAGAATCAAAGGATTTCCATAAACATATTACGATACTTCGTGGACAATTGAAGCAAAGAAGAGATGTATTAATTGCAGAGCTTGAAGGAACATTGGGAGACCGAGTTGAATGTTTCGTGCCAGAGGGTGGAATACATGTATGGTGTAAAGTGAAAGGAAAGTTTGATGAATATCACTTATTAGGTGAATCTATACAGAATGGTGTCGCATTTGTTCCGGGCAGTGTTTTAGGTTCGAAAAATGAATATATACGATTTACGTTTGGTAGAGCGAATATAGAACAAATTCAACTTGGAATTAAACGGTTTGCCGACACGCTAAATGAGATTTCATAATATGGATGTGTGATAGTGAAATGAGGGAAAGAAATGAAGTACGTGACGCTTTTACTTCAAGTAGGCGTGCTATATGTATTTAGCCTAGTGGGTACGTGGATTCAAGGAGTATTCCATCTATCAATGCCAGGAAGTTTAATAGGGATGTTAATACTGTTCCTGCTCCTTTCCACTCGCGTTTTACCGTTAAAATGGTTTGAGTTAGGTGCGGAAAAGTTAATCGTATTTTTACCGTTATTTTTAATCCCTTCGACAACAGGGCTCATGGAATACGGGTCTTTTCTTTTCAGTAAGGAGAGTATTATATTCCTTTTAGTAGTTGCAAGTACTGTAGTAACTTTGATTGTTTCAGGGTATATAAGTCAATTATTAATAACAACAAAAAAATAAAATCGACAAGGTGCACGATTCAAATGGTCTTAATTATTATTACTGTAGCAATTTATTTCTTGGCGACAAAGCTATATAAAAAATTTACGTTTGCATTTACGTTACTGGTGTTAACAGTTACGGCAATTATGATTTGTTTATTTTTCATTTTTGGTATTTCTCATCATGAGTATAGGGAAAATGGAGGAGACATTCTTTCAAGCTTATTGAGCTCTGCAATTGTAGCATTAGCCATACCTCTATTTAAAGAGCGAAAGATACTTATGAAAAATTTTTTATCGATACTTATTGGAGTAGTGATAGGTATAGTGGCTGTAACGAGTATGAATGTAGTGATTGGCGGAATTTTAAATATAGATAAGGAACTTATATTAACTACTTTACCACAGTTAGCAACGATGCCTATTGCCCTATCATTAGCGGATCAAATTGGTGGTATTCCATCTATGACTTCTAGTTTTGTAGTTGTTGCAGGAATAACAGGCGCTATTATCGGACCAACAGTACTTAAGTTTTTCAGTATAACAAGTACGATTGGAAAAGGAGTTGGAATGGGCTGTGCATCACATATTATCGGTGTGAGCCGTCTCGTGAAGGAAGGCGAGAAAGAGGCGACAATCGGTTCGGTAACGATGATTGTAACTGGAATACTCATTAGTATACTAATACCGTATGGAACGAAATTTATTTTTTAAATGTAATGGAGATGATAACAATGACAACATGGTTTATAGTTACATTATTTGTTTTTGGAGCTATTAAAGTATTAGTTTCTAGCATGCCCACTTCTGTTGTGGAATCAATTATTAGTAAATTTGAATTGCATCAAAAGCTTGAGGCGGAAAATACTTCTATATCGATAGATGGAAAAAATATAGAGGGAGAAATGAAACTACAAGTTATTCATGAATTTAATGAGGCTTTGTTTTTAGATAAACATTATTTCCCGCCGCACGGAGAAGGGACACCCATAGTCATTGATACGAAGAAAGGGAATAAAGAGATTAGATTTTCGCTATATAGCTATGAAGAACATGTTGATGTCATTAAGCAATATAAGAAGAAAGTCGTTGCCTATCGTTTACGCTCTAAAAGCCTTCAAACATTGGCACCATTAGCAATAACGGAAGAGTATGCTTAAGAAGGGACCTATAATGGTCTCTTTATTTTTTTATCCAATTATATACGTTCCAAATAAAAGAATGAAAAATCATATAACCAAATAAAGAATATGTATGGTTCCAATTCGCGTTATGTACAAATAAACCTAAACTTTCAGCAATCTGTTCAAAAAGGCTAGCACAAATACCGATTGAAATAATAAATAAAATTCTAGAAACGTTAGATAATTTTTTTGAAATGTGTATAAAGATAACTGTTAAAATCGGCAGTACGAACAATGTAAAAGCTATATTAACCGAAAATGTGGATGAGAAGGGCCTAGCCGGAAAGGAATATATTTGTTTATGAACAAAAAAGGCATCTAAGCAAGTTCCAATAATAGAAGAGAGAAAGATTGTAACTACTAATGCTAGAAACTCATTCTTCTTCTCGGAGGAGGACATTTTTCTTTGCGAGAATGGCGAGTTCAATTTTTTCGAGTGTTTTGCAGTAGTCTTCTGTAATTTGTCCATTTATATTTTCCTCCTTATCAACTAAGTAATTTACAACTTGCCAATCGGTAAACCAATCTTCACTGTCAACTTCTTCATGCTTAATATCTCGCCATGCATAGATGAGTGCAGGGCTGTATATGCGATAAGCGCCATTTCGTAACTGGCATTTCTTTATTCGGCGCTTATAAAACTCACGGGAAAAAGATTCATTTACACTTGAAAATAAATGGGGCCAGTAATCTTTCCTTGATCCTGTATGTGGATGGTGTTGAGCCCAGCTTATTATTTGAGATAAAACATGTGTATCTCGAAATAATAATGAGTACAATCTTTTTCCAATTAATATCCGTTCATGTAAGGAAGTGAAATGTTTCATTGTATCACCAAATAGTAATACTTTTTGTTTCTTATCATTTTCGTAGAATGGGAAAAGAATATGATTAAACTGAAAGAAATCAAAGAGTTTAAATCCAATACTATTTAGTACAGTCTTTTTAAATTGTACATTTTGAATCACTCTTTTTTCTAAGTAGTTTTGTTCATTAATAATAGTGGCAATCGCTAAAGTTTTTTTGTTACCTGTTTTCCAAAAATGGTGCCACATCGTTTCCATAAATGTAGAAACATTTAGGTGAGGGAGAAGGTGAAATAACTTTTGTGATCTCTTTACACTTTGTTCGTAAAGTAAAAATTGAGGGTATACATCTTGGAAAATAAGCCAATTCCCTTTTTCTAAAAAAGAAAAAAATATGAATTGATCTTTCTCTGATAAAATTCTCGTATATAAATCCCCCTTTAAATCAGTCATATTCCAACCGCCGTTACGTGATACCATATGTCCAAGCAGTGCCCAATGTATTTCTGGATATTGAATGTAAAATTGGTAGTATGCGCGTGTTCTTGTAACATTATTTTTATTTAGCTGTTCTGTTTGTATTTTTATTTTGTTGATGATGAGTTGCTCTTCTTTCGTTAATTTATACATGGTATCAGAAGGAATAAGTTTGCTTTTTTGTTTTAATTCATTTTTTACGTCGAATAGGGAGAGAGGCAGTGCTTTGGAAGGTCCGTTATATGTATGATTTGAATTGCTTCGGTCCATTCCGTTACCTCCCTTTTTCATAAATTTAAACATGATTATTGGCTATGAATCATTCTATTTATTTTATTACGAGTATAAGAAATAAATGAGCGGTGTTTTTTTACAAGGAATTTATTTATCATGCAAACAGTATGGAAAATCTTACTGTTGTGAGGTGAAATGAAAAACAGAAACTAAGTTTAATAGTTTCTGTTTTTTTATTTTGTCAATTAAATGTAACAAACGACGATTATGATTTGAATCAATTGAAAATAATTCAATAAATATTATTTAAATTGAGATGTTTCGTAGGAGGAAAAGGAATGTTAAATAAAATAATTTTAATTACTGGTGGTACAGGTTCGTGGGGGCATGAACTTATAAAACAACTATTAGAAAAATCACCGAAAGAAATTAGAGTTTTTTCAAGAAATGAAACGGTTCAGTTTGAAATGCAGCAACAGTTTATAAATGATCATAGGCTAAAATTTATTATTGGAGATATTCGTGATAAAGATCAACTAGTCTATGCATGCCAAGGTGTACATTATGTATTCCATCTTGCAGCTTTAAAACACGTTCCAGTATGTGAGTATTATCCTTATGAAGCTATAAAAACTAACATACATGGTACGCAAAATGTAATTGAAGCCTCTACACAGATGCAAGTTGAAAAAGTTATATATGTTTCAACGGATAAAGCAGCTGATCCATCAAATACGTATGGGATGACAAAAGCAATTGGTGAAAAATTAATGGTTCATGCGAATATACAAACGAAGAAAACAAAATTCATTTGTGTTCGTGGTGGAAATGTTTTAGGAACGAGTGGAAGTGTAGTACCGCTTTTTAAACAACAAATTAAAAGATCTTCAGAAGTAGGGATTACCGATGCGAATATGACTAGATTTTTCTTAACAGTTGAAGATGCTGTTGGATTGTTATTTAAAGCCGTATATCAAGGTAGAGGCGGGGAAATCTTTGTTATGAAAATGCCGGCATGTAAAATAACAGATTTAGCGGAAATATTAATTGAAGATTCAAAAAAAGAAAATATTAAGGTGAAAGAGGTAGGGATAAGACCGGGTGAAAAATTAAGTGAAATGCTTCTATCTGAGGTAGAGAGTAAAACAAGTATAAGTTTTGATCAAAATTATTTTGTGGTACTACCGACGATTCCTATCGAAGGACTTCAAGAATATTATTCTAGCTATCCGCTAGTGGATGTGAAGAGTTTTAGTTCTCAACAAGATTTACTTGCAAAACATGAGGTGAAACAAATGCTATTAAAAGGAGGGTTTTTGCGATGAAAAAAAATGCGAGCCTTTTAATAACTGGTGCAAATGGTTTCACAGGCCGCCATGCTTGCCACTATTTTTTAGAGCAGGGCTTTCATGTAATTCCTATGTTTCAAAATCGTGCACATAGAGAAAAAATTAGAAATGGTATTACGTGTAATTTAACTAATAAGAGCGAAGTAATGAAGGTAATGAAACAAATAAAGCCAGACTACGTATTGCATTTAGCGGGAAGGAATTCGGTTATAGAATCTTGGACAGCTGCTCTTGAGTATATAGAGATTAATGTAATAGGAACGTTATATTTATTAGAAGCAATTAAGCAAGAAGCCTCGCATTGTAGAACATTAGTTATAGGATCTGCTTTGCAAGCAGATAGTATGAACGAAATGAAAATTTCAAATCCATATAGTTTAAGTAAAACGATGCAAGTCATTATTGCAGAGGCTTGGGGAGGATTAATGGATTCAAATATTATCATTGCAAAGCCCTCAAACTTAATTGGTCCAGGGGTATCGAATGGTATTTGTTCGATTCTCGCAAAGAAAATAATAGATATAGAATCAGGTAGAAGTAAGGCTATTATCGAAGTAAACAGTTTGAAAGATAGTAGAGATTTTCTAGATGTACGTGATGCGGTCAAAGCGTATCATGTGTTATTACGAGATGGAATAAATGGAAAACAATATAATATCGGATCAGGAGTAAAACGATCTTTATTAGATGTACTAGAACAATATAAAGAATTAACACAGCTAAATTTTTTTATAGAGGAAACAGAGAAAAGTGGGAGCGACTCAAATGAGAGTTTAGCAACAGAGGAAATAAAAAATTTAGGTTGGATCCCAGAAATTGAATTTCATCAATCATTAAAAGATGTACTTGAGTATGCGAAGTGTAGTGACATCTGCGTGCAATGAAAAACAAAAAAGGGTGTAAGAAATATATGAATGGTTATGAAGTAATAGATAATCAAAATACGCTATTTCTTTCAATTGTTGATACGCTGGACTGGAGAGATGAAGAAGCGCATGTATTGCTTATTTATGAGGCAATACATAAATATCAAGCGTATGTAGAAGAAAAAAGGGTTAATCGAATAAAGTCAGCATTAGAGACGGAAACTAGATATGTGATTCAAATCTTTGCTCAATACGAGTGTAGTGAGTATGGAAATGATTTTTATGAACTCATTAACGATCTTTTACAAGATATAGAGGTGGAGTTAAAGATTTATATAAAAAATAATAAGTTTATTTACATTTAAAAGGTAAAGAGAAAGCTAGATTTTTAATAATAAAGGTGGGTATAAGTTATGAGCAAAACGATTCTTTTTACTGGGGGCGGTACAGCCGGACACGTTATGATTAATATTGTATTAATTCCTAAATTTATAGAGAAAGGCTGGAGAGTCGAGTATATTGGATCCAAAAATGGAATTGAAAAATCATTAGTGCAAAATGTTAAATACAATAGTGTTTCAACGGGAAAGCTTAGGAGATATTGGGATTGGGAGAATTTTAAAGATCCTTTTAAAATTATACGCGGTTGTTTACAAAGTTATAATTTAATTAAGAAAACAAAGCCTGACGTTATCTTTTCAGCAGGAGGATTTGTTTCAGTTCCTGTAGCTATAGGAGCATGGTTAAATCGTGTGCCTATAATTATACGTGAACCAGATAGCACATTAGGGCTTGCCAATAAAATAGCATTACCTTTTGCTACAAAGCTATGCACAACATTTCCTCAGACAGGAGAGAATGTAAGTAATGAGAAGAAGGTTTATGTAGGACCAATTGTAAGGGAAGAAATTGAGAAGGGTAACGTATTACGAGGAAGAAGATATTGTGAATTTCAGCAAGATAAACCAGTATTATTAATTATGGGTGGGAGTCAAGGTGCTAAGTGGATAAATGATATGGTAAGGGAATGTTTAGATACAATACTATTAAACTTTAATATTATTCATATATGTGGTAAAGGGAAGATAGACCCATCTATTGGCATGGAGGGATATATGCAATTTGAATATATAGGCGACGAGTTGCCGCATATACTAAATATGGCAAGTGTTGTAGTTTCTAGAGCGGGTTCTACTGCTATTTCTGAATTGTTATTTTTGAAGAAACCGATGTTGCTTATCCCGTTAACTAACAGTTCCAGTAGGGGAGATCAAGTTTTAAATGCTGAATATTTTTCACGGCAAGGATATGCGGAAGTTATACTCCAAGACAGAGTAAGTACGAATACATTTATACATGCAGTAAATAAGTTGTATACAAATAAGGAGAAATATATTCAAAACATGAATGGATATAAGAAAACAAATGATGAGGGAATTCATCAAATAATAGATATAATAAATGAAGTGGTGAAGTAATAGAAATGTAAATAGAAAAACAAAAGGAAAGAAGGTATCTTCTTTCCTTTTTGCTATATTTGTTCTAATTAGTTATGTACTATGGGTGAATGCCGTTTTCTAATAGCTCAGTAAATGCATGAATATGAATAGGTTTACTGTAATAATAACCTTGAATAAACTGACATTTATTTTTTTGAAGGAAATTTACGTGCTCTTTCGTTTCTACACCTTCAGCAATGACAGACATTCCTAATGTATTTGCTAATGTGATGATCGTTTTAATAATTTCCATTCCATCATCACATGTTTCAGACATTGTAATAAATTCTCTCGGGATTTTTAACGTATCAATTGGATACAAAGGTAAGTAGGCTAGCGAAGAATAACCTGTACCAAAATCGTCGATAGAAATGTGAATCCCTAAACTTTTTAGTGTACGCAGTTTTATCAATGTTTCTCGCTCATCCATCATTGCAATTCGCTCTGTTAATTCAAGATCAAGAGAGCTTGCTGGTAAACCTGTATTTGTTAAAGTAGAAGAAATAGATTTTACAAAATCCTCTTGTTCAAATTCCTTAGCAGATAAATTTACACCTATTTTTAAATGTGAATATCCGAGTGCGTGCCAACGTTTCATTTGTTTACAAGCCTGCTCTAATGTCCATTTACCTATTGAAATAATTTGTAGTGTTTCTTCTGCAATCGGAATAAACTCGTATGGAGAAATAATACCTAATTCAGGATGATTCCACCTAATTAAAGCTTCTGCACCGATAATTTTATTAGATTCACTATCAACTTGAGGTTGATACAAAAGGAACAATTCTTCATTTTGTAGTGCGTTTGGTAAATCTTTTTCTAATCGCAATCGTCTTTCAATTTTTTTAGCGATTACATCGTCATAAATAGATACAGAGTTAAGTTCTTTTGCTTTTGCATCATACATTGCAACATTAGCGTTTTTCAGAAGTGTAGCGGTATCGATTCCGGAATGTGGATAAATAGCGATGCCGATACTCAGTGATAAAGTTAATTTATGCTCATGTATGATAAATGACTTTTTCATGCATTTAAATAATTGGTTACATAATTGGAATAAGTAATCTTCGTCAGTATAGTTTTCAATTATGATTGTAAATTCATCGCCACCGATTCTTGAAAGATGAGTATGTGATGGAAGACATGATTGGAAGCGCTTTGCTACTTCTTCTAATATGTAGTCTCCTGATGAATGTCCAAGTGTATCGTTAATTGCTTTAAAGCGATCTAAATCTAAATATAATAATGCAAACTCGCTTTCTGTTATTTCAGCATTTTTTATAACTCTCTTTAATTTCTTATGGAAAAAGGCACGGTTACCAATTTTCGTTACAGTGTCATGGAATGCTAAATATTTTATTTCTTCTTGCTGTTTTTTTAGTGCAGTAATATCTTTCACCATAATATAGCTTCCTGAAATTTGTCCGTCTATTATAATAGGAATGATTGTAACGTATAAAAAATAAGTAAAGCCATCTTTATATTGAGAACTAAGTTGTAAGGATGCCGATTCTTGTTGTTTCACTTTCTCTAACGCCAATGCTAGCTTATGCTTATCTTCATCTAAAATAATCGAAAAACAAGTTTCACCGAGTAACTCATCTGTTGGTGCTCCAAGTAGTACACTCCCAGCCTTATTTACATTTAAGAATATTCCATTTAAATCAATGGTGAAAATAGGGTCAGGATGATATTCATATAATGATTTAAACTTTTGCTGTTTTTGAGAAAGAGCCTCTGATTTATGAACTAAATCAGAAGTCCGTAAAGTAACTTTTTCTTCTAGTTGGGCATTAAATGCCTGCAAACGTTTTGTTAAGGAATTGTTTTGCATACGTACGATAGAATGACGAATGAGTACGAAAATAAAAGTAATACAATTTCCTGTAATGAGAGTTGAAGATGATGTTTGTTCTTTTAATGTAAACCCGATTAGTATTGCAACAGCAAGGTAGGGAAATACAACTAAAGCTTTTTTTCCTATTATAGGGTTTACAAGGAAATAATTTTTATGGCTATTGTGATCTTCTGAAATAGAGCCAGCTATTGCAATAAGTAATATAGGTATTCTATATAAAAGACGTAATAATATTATCGTTTCAGTTGATAAGTGGTTATTTAAGTAAAAATAAATATAGTTAAAAGTTGCAGAACTTATTAATACAAAAATAAAGATATAAATTTTCCGTTTGGAATTAAAAATTGTTGGACGGAAAAAGAGACTAACACCTAGCAGTAGAAATAATAAATCTGCAATTGGGTATAAAAATGAAAGGAAAACATCTCCTAGTGAAAGAGCGAATATATTTAAATTTGGTTGATTAAATAAATACCATTCTAATGTAAATATGGAAGTAAGCACTATGCATATATCACAAATAAAGAACGCTTTTTCCCATTTATTGCATTCCTTTAAGATTTTATAGCAGAAAGCGATAAGACAGAAAAATAGAAAAAACATGTAAAATACATCAGAAACCGTAAAACGATGTATTGGAATTTCGAAGAAGCTATCTTGATATGTATATACTATTTTCCCTAATAAAAAACTACCAATTGCTATTGTAATACATATCCAAAACGGATTTGAACTGACTTTTTTAGAATATATAGAGTAAATCAGTGATACAAATGTAATGGCTTCAACGACAAGTGAAGCGAAGCGTACATCTGAATTTGAAAAATGAGTAGGGAACAGATAGAAAAACATAAAATAGATTGAATAGCATATTAATGTTCCGATTAATATACATAATTGTAAATTTTTATTTAATTTCAATGAAATCACCTTCTTTAATTATGCACTATGTTCGTTATATCTATACATAATAATATTATTTAAGAATTGTATCAGATTTCCTTATAAAAATCATGTTTATAAGGAAAGTGTTAAAGAGTGTAAGTATTCTTAAGGTTGAAAAAATATTACGGTTGATAGTATAGACTGTATCAAGACTTTAAATAGAAATTGTATATTTAGTCATCCTTTGAATTGTAAAGTTTTTTTAGTGATTTGTAAGTGGAGATGCAAAATTGCATATAAAATGATGAGTATCTTTTTTTGGTGAGCTTTTTATTTTTAATCTGAAGATTAATATTTGTGAAAATGTTGAGAAAAGATATAAAATAAGAACGTGTATTCTTACAGAGTGGAATAGTATTGCCACTAAATAGGGAGGCTTTTTTATGATATATCGAATTAAAGATGCAGAAATATACTATGAAATTGTGGGAGAGGGTAAACCGGTCATTATCATACATGGCTGCGCCCCTGACCATAGGTTAATGATGAAATGTATGGAATCAGTATTTCAGAAATATGAAGGTTATAAGCGAATATATATTGATTTACCTGGAATGGGAAAATCGAATGCTCCAAATTGGATAAATAGTTCAGATCGTATAGTAGAAGTGCTTATCACATTTATTGAGGAAATCATTTCTACTGAAAAATTTTTATTGGTAGGAGAATCATATGGAGGCTATTTAGCCAAAGGTATACTTGCAAAGATGTTTGAGAGAGTTAGCGGATTACTATTAGTATGTCCTGTTGTTGTAGCGGAGCCAGAAAAAAGGATTCTTCCAGATAAACAGGTAATTGTACAAGATGAGGAATTTTTAAATACGCTCACTTCCGCAGAAAGAGAGGAGTTTTGTGAGTTAGCTGTAATAGCAAATGAATATACATATAAGCGATTTAAAGAAGAAATTAAGCCTGGGTTAGATGTTGCTAATTATGAATTTATTGAAAGGTTGCAAAAGAATTACTCTCTTACTATGGATTTTCAGCATGAAAAATATGAAAATCCCGTTCTTTTACTGACTGGAAGACAAGATATATCAGTAGGTTATCAAAATATTATAGAAATTATTGAAGAATATCCAAGGGCAACATTAGCAGTGTTAGATATGGCAGGGCATAATTTGCAAATTGAGCAGCCTGAATTATTTGAGAGTTTAGTAGGAGAATGGATTAGACGAACAAATCAGCACAGTTTATAAAGTATTTTAGTATTACCCCTAAGTGTTGAAATGGGATAAATGAACGTGATTTATTAACTTATCTTGCTATTTGCCGGGCAGCCCGATTAGTGAGGGCTGATTAAAGTTTCACTTTATAAAAAATTTTAAGGAGAAATTATGAGCACATATATTTATATGGTTAGACACGGTGAATCACCAAAACTAGAAGGAAATGAAAGAATGCGTGGATTAACTGAGAGGGGACATATGGATGCCCGTAGAGTAACTGACATATTAAAAGCGGAGAGGATTGATACTTTTATTTCCAGTCCTTATAATCGGGCTATGCTAACGATAGAGGAGTCAGCTAATTTCCATGAAAAAGAAATAGTAGTATATGAAAATCTTAAAGAGTGTATGTTTTCAAGTGAGGAGCAGGTTATATCAGACAAAGAGGTGTATCCACTTGTACAGAAGATGTTCTCTAATCCGGACTTTGCACGAACGCAAGGAGAGTCATATGCAGATTGCCAGAGAAGAGTAGTGAAAGTATTAAAAGAAATCTTAATGGATTTTCGAGGATGCAAAATTGTAATTGGTACACATGGGCTTGTCATGACATTAATGATGAACTATTTTGATAAACAATATGGTTTTGAATTTTTAATGAATACGTCAAAACCGGATATATATAAGATGGAATTTAAAGAAGAACAATTAATGAATGTAGAGAGATTATGGAAAGCTGAATAAAATTAGTTGCATGGATTTTGTTGTAAAAGTTACTTTTATAGCAAAGTCTTTTTTTGAATAGAAAGCATCTTTATCAACTATTGTTAGAATGTTAAATAAATAAGTAATTATTCAGTCTTTGAATAAATTATGGAGAAATTGGTTTAGGGAAACAATTTTAAATGTGTCAAAATTCCAAACGTTGGATTTATATTCAATAGGAGAAAAAGATGTAGAATTTTGTCTTACAGTCCCCGTTTACTTTTCATTTCATTACATATAGGCTTTGTGGTGTAAGGGAGGACATTGCCTTTACGTAAAATCTATAAGGAGGTCATTGTAATGAAACAGATTAAAAAGTTTGCGGGAGTTGCTTTAGCGGGGACGATTGGATTAAGTGGATTACTGTTTTTAGAACCAAGTGTAAGCGTTGCGGAAGCACAGCAAGTGAAAGTAGAAAATTTCAATACAATTGATGTAACGATGAATCTAAATGAATTGTATGTATTAAGTGGCAGAAGCATTGATATTCTTTCTGGAGATAAAGAAGCAATTCAGTTAAATAAATACACAATTAGTTTTAATAAACCTGGGAAGTATGTGATTAAAGTAAATGGCTGTATTTATGATGATGTATATACTTTTATTGTAAATGAGTAGTATATATTCTTAAATTGCGAGATAAAAACAGAAACACCCTATTTGCGATGAGAGTCGTAAATAGGGTGAATTTATTTGTATTAAGCTGTACTTTAAATATGTTCACTAATTTTCTTTTTGTTATGTAAAAGTGTTAACAATGTAAATGAAATATACATCTTCACAGTCAAAAAAGTTAAAATATTTCGTTTTAAGGATTATAATGGAGGGAGGAACATAAAAGGGAGTGAATGAACTTGAAACAAGAACTTATTGAAAGATTTACGAGATATGTAAAAATTGATACGCAATCAAATGAAGAAAGTCATACAGTACCAACAACACCAGGACAAATTGAGTTTGGTAAGTTATTAGTGGAAGAGCTAAAAGAAATTGGTTTAACAGAAGTAACGATGGATGATAATGGCTATGTAATGGCAACACTTCCAGCTAATACGGACAAGGATGTTCCTGTAATCGGATTTTTAGCCCATTTAGATACGGCAACAGACTTTACAGGGAAAAACGTCAAACCACAAATTCATGAAAATTTTGATGGTAATGCAATTACGTTAAATGAAGAGCTAAATGTTGTGTTAACACCAGAGCAGTTCCCGGAATTACCATCATATAAAGGACATACCATTATTACAACTGATGGTACAACACTTCTAGGAGCAGATGATAAAGCTGGTCTTACAGAAATTATGGTTGCAATGAACCATTTAATACATAATCCACAAATTAAGCACGGGAAAATAAGAGTAGCATTTACACCGGATGAAGAAATTGGTCGTGGGCCAGCGCATTTTGATGTAGAAGCGTTTGGTGCATCATTCGCTTATACGATGGATGGAGGTCCATTAGGTGGTTTAGAGTATGAAAGTTTTAATGCTGCAGGTGCTAAGTTAACGTTTAACGGAACGAATACACATCCTGGAACAGCAAAAAATAAAATGCGCAATGCTACTAAACTTGCTATGGAGTTTAATGGGTATTTACCAGTAGAAGATGCGCCAGAATATACAGAAGGCTATGAAGGATTCTATCATTTACTTTCTTTAAATGGTGATGTTGAGCAAAGTAAAGCATATTATATTATTCGAGACTTTGATCGTGAAAATTTTGAGGCACGTAAAAATAACGTTAAAAATATTGTGAAGACTATGCAAGAAAAATATGGCGAAGATGCAGTCGTTTTAGAAATGAATGATCAATACTATAACATGCTTGAAAAAATTGAACCGGTAAGAGAAATTGTTGATATTGCATATGAAGCAATGAAAAGTTTAGACATTGAACCAAATATTCATCCGATTCGCGGAGGCACAGATGGATCACAATTATCATATATGGGATTACCGACGCCGAATATTTTCACTGGTGGTGAAAACTATCACGGTAAATTTGAGTATGTTTCGGTAGATACTATGGAAAAAGCCGTTCAAGTTATTGTGGAAATTGCAAGACGTTTTGAGGAGCAAGCTTAAAAAAGAACCAAGTAGTACGAATGTGCTACTTGGTTCTTTTAATATAGTACTCGCCACAAATAAAAAGTCGCATAAGACTCCCAATTAGCCCAGTTTGCCGCGAAATCTTTTATTTCATTTTTTGTCGGTTTATTTTCGGAACCTGTTATAAATTTAATTGCATTATGCAGACCAACATCATCAATTGGAAAAGCCGAAGGAAATCTTAAACAACGCATTAAAACATAGTTGGCAGTCCATGGTCCTATACCATGGATAGCAGTTAATTGTTTCTCAGCAACCTTTACATCTTGTGTTTGCAGTAAATCCTCTTTTGATAATTTTCTCTCTGTAATAAGCTTCGCAATACCGATTAAATATTCACATTTTCTAGTCGTCATTTTTAATTGTTGAAGATTTTCTACATGTAGATTTGCAATTGTTTCAGGTGATGGGAATATCCAATGTTTTCTATCGTCCCATTCTACATAACTTCCAAATTGCTCAACTAATCTCCTTTTTAGTGTATAAGCATATGTTAAGTTAATTTGTTGACCGATAATTCCCCAGGAAAGTGCCTCAAATAAGTCTGGAATGCCTAAAGTACGAAGGCCATAATATTGTTCAATTGGTCCTTGAAGGAGTAAATCATGTTTAGCTAATGTATAAAATGGGGCTAAATCAGTAGTTAAATCAAACCATTCTTTTACATAGTTAACTACAGCTTCACGTATCGATTTTTCAGATGTATATGGTTCTTCTAAACAACGTATTTGAATATTCCCATCTGTATTCACACTAATTTCAACTAAAGGATTTACATCTTGAACAGGGATAACTTTATAAATTTTGTTATCTTCAATATGGAACATACATTCATTGTTAGAGCGTGATAGATAACGTAAATTTTCTTGGAAACAAAATTCTTTTGGAACTGCTATAGATAATGCGCTATTATATTCTGCTGTCATATGAATTCCACCTGCAACTTTTCTAATGTAAGCAATTTTTTCTTCATTTCTAATCCACCCCTAAATCCGGTTAGTTTCCCATTCTTCCCAATAACGCGGTGACAAGGAATGGTAATAAGAAGAGGGTTAGCAGCAATAGCAGAAGCAACGGCGCGCACAGCTTTAGGTTTTTGAATTCTTTCAGCAATTTCTGTATAAGAATATGTCTTTCCATAAGGAATTTCACGTACCGTATTCCAAACAGATAATTGAAAATTAGTTCCATAAGCATCGATAGGAAATGTAAAAGTTTCTCGCTTGTTTTCTAAATACTCGATAACTTCTTGCGTATATATTTGCAAGTAACCTGGACTATGGGTCAATATATGTTGGGGCAGTTTTTTTCTAGCCCATATATTTAATTCTTCAAAGTTTTCGTCTTGTGATCCAATGAAACATAGTCCATTTTCAGTTGCAGCAATATGAAATCGCCAATTTTTATGTGTAAGTAGCGTCCAATATATATAATTATTTTTGTAGGAATTCATTATCGTATCCCTCTTTCATTTCGTTCTTTTTTCGATATTCAGTAGGAGTAAATCCGGTTTTCTTTTTAAATAAAGTTGCGAAATACTCTGGGTTTTCTATCCCGACAGCAGTACTAATTTCTTTAATAGATTGATTTGTGTGTAAAAGGTATTCGGTTGCTTTAAGAACCCTGAATTGTTGTATATATTCTATAGGAGTTAACCCTATTATTCTTTTGAAAGTACGTTGTAAATGAAAAGGGCTACCGTGACACATTTCCGCAAGCATGTCGAGAGTTAAGGATTCGTCATAATGCTTTTCGATATAGTCTTTAATTTGTTCTACCCACTCTTCATTAGGTAAAGTGATCCCATTTGGCTTACAACGTTTGCACGGGCGAAAGTTCTCACTTAATGCTTGCTCTGCATGATGAAAAATTCGTACATTGTTTCTATTCGGTATTCTTGATTTGCATGATGGTCTGCAAAAGATTCCAGTTGATTTCACAGCATAAAAGAATTTGCTATCATAGGAAGAATCATTATGAATAATTGCTTGCCAATACTCATTTGTTAATGTAACTCCTTCATTGTGCATAGAACATCACCTCTGAAATTAGTATAACCTGAATAAAGTGCGTATGTATGTATTCATAAATGTAAGAGCAAGATTACAAAGGTGAAAATATGATTGTTTTCTATTTTGTGATAGCATGAAATTTGGAAATAAACATCAAGAGGAGGACTATAAATGAAGTTAATTTCATGGAATGTAAATGGTTTGCGAGCTGTTATCGCAAAAGGTGGATTTTTGGAATATCTTGAGGAATCAAGTGCTGACATATTTTGTCTACAAGAGATTAAATTACAAGAAGGGCAAATTGATTTAAATTTAGAGGGATATTATACATACTGGAATTATGCTGTGAAAAAAGGATATTCAGGAACTGCTATTTTTTCGAAAAAAGAACCGCTTTCAGTTACATATGGTTTAGGCATTGAAGAGCATGATCAAGAAGGGCGACTTATTACTTTAGAATTCGAAGATTTTTACATGATAACGTTATATACACCAAATTCAAAACGTGGATTAGAACGATTAGATTACAGAATGAAATGGGAAGATGATTTCAGGTCCTATATCAAACGATTAGATGAGAAGAAACCAGTTATTTTTTGTGGAGACTTAAATGTTGCTCATAAAGAAATCGATTTGAAAAATCCGAAAAGTAATCGTGAAAATCCTGGATTCTCTGATGAGGAACGAGAGAAATTTTCATGTATTTTAGAAGAAGGATTTATTGATACATATCGTTACCTTTATCCTAATCAAGAAGGTGCATACTCGTGGTGGTCGTATCGTATGGGCGCGAGAGCGAAAAATATCGGATGGCGTTTAGATTATTTTGTTGTTTCGGAAAGAATGAAAGACCAAATAACAGAAGCGAAAATTAATAGTGAAGTAATGGGGTCAGACCATTGTCCAGTTGAATTACATATAAATTTCTAAAAAAAAAGAAGTATCTCCCTAATATTAGGGAGATACTTCTTTTTTTAATTCAGTTTGTTAAAATTTTTCAAATCATTCTTGAAATAATTTCATATACATATAAATTTCTAAAAAAAAAGAAGTATCTCCCAGGGAGATACTTCTTTTTTTAATTCAGTTTGTTAAAATTTTTCAAATCATTCTTGAAATAATTTCATATTAAATATATACTTAGTAACGATAATCATTATCAGTGAAAATGATTATCAAGTGATGAAGGCGTAAAAGAATTATAGTCTAGGGGAAGTGAACGGGAATGAGTTCTGGATAAAATTATTAATCTAATGAAATATATATATGGGACAAGGTTCATATAGTTAAATTTTATTGAGAATATAGTTTGAAAATTCGAGAGGAGACATATAAAGATGAACAAGAAATTATTTACTTTAGGGATGGTTACAGTTTTAAGTGTAGGTTTAGCGGCATGTAATAGTGCGGATAAAACTTCAGGCGAGCAAAAACAACAGACAAAAGCTACGGAAACGAAAAAAGATGAAAAACGAAAAATCACATATTTAGGTAAAGAGTATACAGTGCCAGCAAAAGTAGATAAAATTGCGACAGCTAGTTTAGAGTCAATGGAAGATGCGGCAGTACTTGGAATTAAACCAGTTGGTGCCATTACTGTAGGTGGTAAATTACCAAAATATCTTGAAAAAGAGTTAGAAGGTGCTAAATCTGTTGGTGAGAAAATGCAACCCAATTTCGAAACATTACTACAATTAAAACCAGATGTTATTACATCGAGTACGAAATTCCCAGCAGAAACAGCTGAAAAGTTTACGAAAGTAGCTCCTACATTCCCGGTATCACACGTTTCAACAAATTGGGAAGATAACTTAAAGTTAATGGGAGAATTAACTGGTAAAAAAGATAAAGCCGAAAAAATTATTAAGGATTACAATTCGGACGCTGAAAAAGCAAAAGCAAAACTAGGAGATAAGTTAAAAGATAAAAAAGTACTTGTCATAAGACTAAGAGCAAACGAATTATTCCTATATCCAGAAGGAGTATACTTCAATCCTGTAATTTATAAAGATCTTGGACTAACTGCTCCAGAACAATTGAAAACTGTAAAAGCACAAGAGAAAATTTCATTTGAAAAACTTGCTGAACTTAACCCAGATTATATTTTCTTACAATATGAGGCAAGTGAAAATAAAAACCCGAAAGTGTTAGAAGAAATTGAAAGTAATCCAATTTGGCAAAGTATGAATGCTGCGAAGGAAAAGAAAGTATTTGTAAATGTTGTAGATCCAATGGCACAAGGTGGTACAGCTTGGAGTAAAACAGCATTCTTAAAAGAAGCCGTGAAAAATTTATCTAAATAATACAATAAGTAAGGTGCGTTGAATGATATGCAGAAAACAAATGCAGTACCAGTAACTATATTATGTATAGCACCCATACTCATCTTATTTACAATTATACTTTCGATTTTGTATGGGGCAAAAAGTATTGACGCTGAAACAGTGTGGAACGCATTATTTCATTTTGATTCAAGCGATGTAAATCATAATATTATTATTACTTCACGTTTACCAAGGGTAGTTGCAGCTCTTTTAGTCGGAGCATTTCTAGCCATATCAGGAGCACTTATGCAGGGGATGACAAGAAACTATCTTGCATCCCCTTCTATTATGGGTGTGACGGATGGCGCTGCCTTTGTTATTACACTTAGCATGATTTTTCTTCCGGGAATGTCATCAATTGGTATGGTTGTATGTTCAATGATTGGTTCTGCACTAGGAGCCGGTATCGTGTTTGGTTTTGGTTCGCTCCTTCAAAATGGCTTATCACCAGTTAGGTTAGCGATTATAGGAACAGTTATTGGAACATTTTTAAGTAGTGTATCGGCTGCAATGGCTTCGTATTTCCAAATTTCTCAAAATGTTAGTTTTTGGTTTAATGCAAAGTTAGATCAAGTAGATCCTAATATCATTAAAATCACGATACCGTTTGGGATAATTGGAATAATTTTAGCATTGTTAATATCAAAATCTATTACCATTCTTTCATTAGGCGAAGAGGTTTCTATTAATTTAGGGCAACGTACAAAACTAGTTAAAGCGATGGCAATTTTATCGGTAATTTTCTTAACAGGAACAGCAGTTGCTTTAGTGGGGAAAGTTGGTTTTGTAGGTTTAATTATTCCGCACATTACGCGCTTTATAATTGGGGTAGATTATAAGTGGATTTTGCCATGTGCAGGTGTTATTGGTGGCGTTTTCTTAGCGTTATGTGACGTTTTGAGTAGATTTGTAAACTATCCATTTGAAACACCTATTGGAGTCGTTACCTCTTTAATTGGAATTCCTTTCTTCCTTTATTTAATCCGTACTAGAGGAGGAGAGAGACATGCTTAAAAGTTCAAGTCAACGTTTCGGAATGACGATGGGGATTATTATATTTTTAATACTATGTGCTATTTATATTAGTTTAACAAATGGTACGTTCGACATTACGATTACAGATGTATTTAAAACACTGTTTAGAATTGATCCAGTACCAGAACATGATTTAGTTATTTTTGAGTTTCGCCTTCCGCGCATCGTAATTGCTGGATTAGTAGGATTAGGCCTTGGTGTTGCGGGTGCCGTTATTCAAGGGATTACGAGAAATGGGTTGGCGGACCCAGGTATTTTAGGCGTAAATGCCGGAGCAGGAACAGCGATTGTCATTTTTATGTTTTTCTTTCAAGGGCAATTAAAAAGCACAGACTGGGTTTCTATTATGATGATGCCAATGTTTGGTTTAGTAGGCGGATTAGGTGCAGCTATCATCATTTATCTGTTTTCTTGGAAAAACGGTAAATTAGATTCGCAGCGACTTTTATTAACAGGGATTGCAATTGGATCAGGATTTGGAGCCTTTTCTATGTACTTATCACTCAAAATGAAGTCAACTGATTTTGAAATGGCCGCAGTGTGGGTGTCTGGAAGCATATATAGTGCAAACTGGAAGTATATTGTGGCTATGTTACCATGGCTTATTATCTTAATTCCGCTTATACAAAAGAAAGCTTATTTATTAGATTTATTTCAATTGGAAGAAACGAGTATTACAAGTTTAGGTGTTTCAGTAGAAAGAGAGAAATCGATTTTACTATTAAGTAGTATCGGGCTTGTGAGCGCATGTGTTGCTGTTTCAGGGAGTATCGGTTTTATTGGCTTAATGGCACCGCATATAGCGAAAAGGCTTGTCGGTATTCAACATAAGTATATAATTCCTACGTGCGGCGTAATCGGAATGTTTCTTGTAATTGCTTCAGACTTTATTGCGAAAACAGTTTTTACACCTGTAGAGCTACCAGTTGGAATCGTTATTTCTATTGTCGGTGTACCGTATTTCTTATATTTACTTTATAAGGCGAAAGCGTAAGAGGAGGAATAAAAGTGAGTATTTTAAGTGCAAAAAATTTAGAAACAAGTTATGAAAAGCTTACAGTGTTTCGCGATTTAAATGTGGAAATACAAGAAGGAAAAGTAACGACAATTATAGGTCCAAACGGTTGCGGTAAATCGACATTGTTAAAAACAATGGGAAGAATTTTAAAACAAAAAAGCGGTAAAGTATATTTGCAAGGACAGGATTTACATACAATTCCAACGAAAGAAATTGCGAAGCAGTTAGCTTTACTCCCGCAAACTCCAATTGCACCAGGTGAGCTTAAAGTGGAAGAATTAATTTCTTATGGACGCTATCCACATCGAAATAACGTAAATAAGTTAACGACAAAAGATAAAGAAATGATTGATTGGGCATTAGATATAACGAAAACTTCTGAATTTCGAACGAGACAAATTGCAAATTTATCAGGTGGTCAAAGACAAAAGGTATGGCTAGCGATGGCATTAGCACAAGAGACAGAAGTGTTGCTATTAGATGAGCCAACTACATACCTTGATATGTCTCATCAATTAGATGTATTACAAATTGTGGAGAAGTTAAATAAAGAACATAATTGTACGGTTGTTATGGTATTACATGATATTAACCATGCATCAAGGTTTTCAGATGAAATTATTGCAATGAAGGAAGGCGAAATTGTTACAACTGGTAGCCCAGAAGAAATCATTACAAATGAAGTGTTAAAAGAAGTATTTCATATTGATGCGCGTGTCATGATTGATCCGCATAATGGGGCTCCTGTTTGTTTCGGTTATGATAGCGTTGTATCTCAAGAAGAAAAAATCGAAATATATGTAACAAGTTAAAAGGGGGGGATAGGGTGAATACTACAATTGAAAAACAGCAGATTATAACATCTAATACAGAGCAGTGGAAAATGTATTCAAAATTAGAAGGTAAGGAATATCAAATTCATATTTCAAAGCCGAGGCAACCAGCACCGGATTCAGGATATCCCGTTATTTACGTATTAGATGGCAATGCCTTTTTTCAAACATTTCATGAAGCAGTTAAAATACAATCAGTAAGAGCGGAAAAAACTGGTGTTTCACCAGCTGTTATAGTTGGAGTGGGTTATCCGATTGAAGGCGCATTTTCAGGGGAAGAAAGGTGCTATGATTTTACGCCTAGCGTAATTTCAAAAGATGCCCCTTTAAAACCAGACGGTAAACCGTGGCCTAAAACAGGAGGAGCACATAATTTCTTTACTTTTATTGAAGAAGAACTGAAACCACAAATTGAAAAGAATTTTGAGATTGATAAAAGTAAGCAAACGTTATTTGGACATTCTTTAGGTGGACTATTTGCTTTGCATATACTATTTACAAACTTAAACGCTTTTCAAAATTATTTTATTAGTAGTCCATCTATATGGTGGAATAATAAATCCGTTCTTGAAAAAGAAGAGAACCTTATACATGAATTAAACAATGCTAAGTTTGAAACAGGAGTGTTCCTTACAGTTGGATCACTTGAACGAGAGCATATGGTTGTAGGTGCAAATGAATTATCAGAGCGCCTTCTCCAAGTAAACCACGATAAACTTAAATTTAAGTTTTATGAAGCTGAAGGGGAGAATCATGCATCTGTTGTGCCGACGTCTTTAAGTAAAGGATTGAGGTTTATTAGTTACGTATAGGAAAAAAGGTTATGGATGAAACATTCCATAACCTTTTTTAATGTGTAGAATTGTCCTTTTCGAAAGTTTTGTTTCAACTTTTCGTCTAAAGAGACAAAAAGTTGTCACAAAACGGTCACAATTAGCATAAACATAAAATAGACGAAATGAACTTATTTCCAAAAAGGCTTGGTTTATTCCGATCATGATTTGTAGAGCTGAAAAAGTATGGATGAAAAGTTCACTATATTCCCAAGGAGGTAGATCGTATGAAAACTATTCTTGCTATCGCTGGACTTATTTGGGTTCTATCACATGGCATTCCAATTTATGAAGGAGAACAAATTCGCAGTGCTCTAAATAAAAATTTTAATGAATATCATATCATTGATCGGCAAGATAATGTTGTGACAGTTCGAGTAAATGACTGTTTTCATACGGTAACCGTTGAAGGAACTTCAGTAGTGAATGATACAAAAGTATGTGATCAGCAATAATTATATATGGAAAGAAAAAATTCTCAGGTTAAATATCTGAAAATTTAAATTAAAACATTATAGATGAAGAATAAGCGGGGGCGGGTAATCCCCGCTTATTCTTGTTTCACTTTATTGAATTTTGATGAGAGATATAATGATTTTTTGACAAAAAGGAAAGGGTATACTGAAAATTGAGATTAAGAAGCTAATGCGTTGTTAAGAATAATCATAAAGTGTAAATATACTCTTATGGGGTATCATGCGTAGATATTTAATGCTATAATTGATATACTCATAAAAAACAATTGTTTTATTGGATGAAGAGAAACTTTAAGAAGGTGATAATATGGATCATAAAGAGCATGAAGCAGTAACACATAGATCAGAAAAAGAAAAAGAACAGATTATAAATAGATTAAAGAGAATTGAAGGACAGGTCCGCGGTATTCAAAACATGATTGAAAATGATCGTTATTGCGTAGATATTTTAGTGCAAATTTCAGCGATTAATGCAGCGATGAAAAAAGTAGGAATGGGCGTTCTCAAAAATCATACGAGTCATTGTGTTTCAGGAGCTATTAAAAATGGAAATGGTGACGAAGCAATTGAAGAATTAATGACAGTATTTGAACGTTTTTCAAAAGCGTAAAAACAAGCTAGTATTTAACTGGCTTGTTTTTTTGTTTACCCTCATATTGGATTTGGGTGTATTGTAGTGAAAAAGTGTGTGTAAAATAAACTTTTAGAAAATAATTGAAAAATCATGATACAAAACCATTGATTACCTTAGGGGGGTATGGTAAGATGTAATTGTGATTAACAAACAATGAATAAACAAGAGGAGGATTTTAAATGGAACAGTTAACATTACAGGTTGAAGGTATGTCTTGTGGACATTGTGTAAATGCTATCGAAAGCAGTGTGAAAGAGCTAAACGGTGTTGAACAAGTGAAGGTTCAATTAGCAGAAGGAACTGTTGAAGTTACTATCGACTCGTCTGCTGTCACATTAAAAGATATCGTTGCTGTAATCGAAGATCAAGGATACGATGTTCAATAATTATTTTTAGATATGGAAATAAATCGTACTTTAAATGAAGTACGATTTATTTTGCTAATCATTATACCTCATAAGGGTATATAGAGGTGAGAGACATGAATGAAAAAAAAGAGGCCAATCTTCAAATATCAGGAATGACATGTGCGGCATGTGCAAATAGAATTGAAAAAGGTCTAAAAAAAGTAGAAGGTGTTCATGAGGCAAATGTAAATTTTGCGCTTGAAAAAACAAAAATAATGTACGATCCAACTAAAACAAATCCGCAACAATTTAAAGAAAAAGTTGAATCATTAGGATATGGAATTGTAAGTGATAAAGCTGAATTTACTGTTTCAGGAATGACATGTGCAGCATGTGCAAATAGAGTTGAAAAGCGTTTAAATAAGTTAGATGGTGTGAACAAGGCGACAGTAAATTTTGCTTTAGAATCAGCCACAGTAGACTTTAACCCTGATGAAGTTAATGTAAATGAAATGAAGAGCGCGATTACGAAGCTAGGATATAAATTAGAAGTGAAACCAGATAATCAAGATGCATCAACTGATCATCGATTACAAGAAATTGAAAGACAAAAGAAGAAGTTTATTATTTCGTTTATTTTATCTTTCCCATTATTGTGGGCAATGGTTAGTCATTTCTCATTTACGTCATTTATTTATTTACCGGATATGTTAATGAACCCTTGGGTGCAACTAGCACTTGCAACTCCTGTTCAATTTATCATTGGTGGACAGTTTTATGTTGGGGCTTATAAAGCGTTACGCAATAAAAGTGCTAATATGGATGTTCTCGTGGCGCTTGGAACGTCGGCCGCGTACTTCTATAGTGTATATTTAAGTATTCAATCTATTGGTTCTTCGGAACATATGACAGATTTATATTTTGAAACGAGTGCGGTACTTATTACATTAATTATTTTAGGTAAATTATTTGAAGCGAAAGCAAAAGGGCGCTCATCAGAAGCAATTAAAAAATTGATGGGTTTACAAGCGAAGACAGCTACAGTTGTGCGAGATGGAACAGAAATAAAAATTTTGATTGAAGAAGTAGTAGCTGGTGATATCGTCTATGTAAAGCCTGGTGAAAAAATACCAGTAGATGGTGAGATTGTAGAAGGAAAGTCAGCAATTGATGAATCGATGTTAACGGGTGAAAGTATTCCTGTTGATAAGTCAATTGGGGATGTAGTAATAGGTTCGACAATAAATAAAAATGGATTTTTAAAAGTGAAAGCAACTAAGGTAGGAAGAGATACTGCATTAGCTCAAATTATTAAAGTAGTAGAAGAGGCACAAGGTTCAAAAGCTCCTATTCAAAGGGTAGCAGATCAAATTTCAGGTATTTTCGTACCGGTTGTAGTTGTGATTGCGATTATCACATTTGCAGTATGGATGATATTTGTTACACCTGGTGATTTTGGCGGAGCACTTGAGAAAATGATAGCAGTACTTGTTATTGCTTGTCCATGTGCATTAGGTCTTGCAACGCCTACATCTATTATGGCAGGATCAGGAAGATCGGCTGAGTATGGTATTTTATTTAAAGGTGGAGAGCATTTAGAAGCAACGCACCGATTAGATACGGTTATTCTAGATAAAACGGGTACAGTGACAAATGGGAAGCCGGTATTAACAGATGTAATTGTAGCAGATGGATTCAATGAAAATGAACTGCTTAGATTAGTAGGGGCAGCAGAAAGAAATTCTGAACATCCGCTTGCAGAAGCGATTGTAGAAGGAATTAAAGAAAAGAAAATTGATATCCCGAGTTCAGAAACGTTTGAAGCGATTCCGGGATTTGGTATCGAATCAGTTGTAGAAGGAAAACACTTATTAATTGGTACACGTCGATTAATGAAGAAATTCAATATTGATATTGAAGAAGTTTCTAAATCAATGGAAGCGCTAGAACGAGAAGGAAAAACAGCAATGCTTATTGCAATCGATAAAGAATATGCTGGTATAGTTGCCGTTGCAGATACTGTGAAAGATACTTCAAAAGCAGCTATCGCAAGACTGAAAAAAATGGGGCTAGACGTTGTGATGATTACAGGAGATAATACACAAACTGCTCAGGCAATTGCAAAGCAAGTTGGTATTGATCACGTAATTGCAGAAGTATTGCCAGAAGGAAAAGCAGAAGAAGTGAAAAAACTGCAAGCAAATGGTAAGAAAGTAGCGATGGTTGGAGACGGGATAAATGATGCTCCTGCTCTTGCTACAGCGAACATTGGTATGGCAATTGGAACGGGAACGGATGTAGCGATGGAAGCAGCGGATATAACGTTAATCCGCGGTGACTTAAATAGTATTGCTGATGCGATATTTATGAGTAAAATGACGATAAGAAATATTAAACAAAATTTATTCTGGGCATTAGCTTATAACGCGTTAGGAATTCCAATTGCGGCATTAGGTTTCTTAGCCCCTTGGGTTGCTGGAGCAGCGATGGCATTTAGTTCTGTATCCGTTGTATTAAATGCATTACGATTACAAAGAGTTAAATTAAAACCTTAAAAAGCTACATTAAGTAATTGAATAGAATTAAAAAACAATACTTGAATAAGTATTGTTTTTTTGTTCGTATAGAAATTAAAACGATATAATAAAGCAGAAATATAGAATCGTATGTAGTAGAAAAGTTAAGAGGTAGTTTGGTAAGGAGACTTATATATGTTAAAAGATATTATAATTAGAACATTCCAGAAAAAAGATTTAGATCAAGTATTACAATTGTTCTATGAAACAGTTCATACGGTTAATGCAAAAGATTATAATGAGTTACAGCTACAGGCGTGGGCACCGGAGCGACTAGATAGAGAAAATTGGTTACAGTCTTTAGAAAAGAATATTAGCTATGTAGCGGATCATAAAGGTATGATTGTGGGGTTTGGGGATTATAACGATGATCGTTACGTAGATCGTTTATTTACGCATAAAGATTATCAAGGGAAAAGAGTCGCTTCATACATACTACAGAAGTTAGAAAAAGAAGCAGTGAACTTGGGACATAGGGAGATATATACAGAGGCGAGCATTACCGCAAAACCTTTTTTTGAAAGTAAAGATTTTATTTGCATAAAAGAACAAAAGAAACAGCATAATGGTCAGATTTTTATTAATTATGTTATGAAAAAATATCCTTCTCATAAATGAGAAGGATATTTTTCATTATTTTACAGCTTCTTTTAGTTCTTTACCAGCTTTGAAAGCAGGTACTTTAGAAGCTGCGATTTGCATTTCTTCACCAGTTTGTGGGTTACGGCCTGTACGAGCAGCTCTTTCGCGAACTTCGAATGTACCGAATCCGATAAGTTGTACTTTTTCACCAGCAGCTAAAGTGTTAGTGATTGATTCTACTACAGTTTGTACAACTACAGTAGCTTCTTTTTGAGAAATCTCAGCATTTTGTGCTACGTTTTTAATTAATTCTGTTTTGTTCATGTTTTTCACCTCATATGTAAATAATGCTATTTAAGTTGTTATTATAACGTATAAAACATTCGAGAACAAGTGTACGTACATATATTCGCAAAAAAAATGAAATTTGTAATATTTTTAGGGTTCTTTATAGACATTCTATTTAAGCCGACAGAGATTTGTTCTTCATTTCAGTCTTCTCTTGATAAGAAGATAGTTTCTTATTATAAGATATGAAGTAAGGTAGTGCTACAAATAACATACCTCCTACTAAATTTCCAAAGAAAACAAAAATAAAGTTTGGAAAATATTCAGCCCAAGTGAAATGACCGGCAAAAATTGCGGCTGGGATGACAAACATATTTGCTACAACGTGTTGAAATCCAATCGTAACAAAAGTCATAACTGGGAACCAAATACCGATAATCTTTCCGATAAATTCTTTACTTCCCATACTGAGCCAAACAGCTAAACAAACGAGCCAATTACATCCGATTGCAGAAATAAATGCTTGCAATGGTGTATCTTGTAGTTTCGCTTGAGCGATAGAAATAGTTTTCGCTAAAAAAGCTCCTTCAGTTAAGCCAACGATATGGCCAAAAAAGTAGGCTACAAATACAGCCCCTATGAAATTGCTAAACGTAACAATAACTAAATTTCGTATGAAATGAAATAAAGTAATTTTCTTTTGAAGCCAAGCCATAGAAACTGTCATCATGTTACCAGTTACTAGTTCACCGCCTGCAAGAATAACGAGAATAAGACCGATAGGGAATACAGCAGCGCCTAGAAAACTAGTAAATGATCCCCAATATTTTGGCATTGTTCCAATAACATGAATATCGAGTAAATACCCTAATGCGATAAAAGCACCGCCAAAAAAACCGAGAATTAGCATAGGGAGTAATGATAAATGAGCTTTTTTCCTTCCGGAATTCGCAGCAAGTTCCGTAATTTCTTCTGGTGTAAATACAGACATGAATAACCCCTCCGTAATAAAATGATGGAATGAATAGAAAAAGATTCGAAAATATATATATTATAAAAATATGGTATGACTTCTGTATAAAATTGTCAAAGTGAATAGGGAGGAAATTACATATTAATAACATTGTTCATGTTGTCACATTAATGTAACAATAAGGATTTAAAGTGTTTCTAGAGGTGAAAACATGAATACGAATCATGTAAAAAAAGAACGAAAAAAATCAATCGTAAAGATATTTATTATTAGTTTTATAAGTATATTAATGATACTAGTAAGTTTGTATTATTATGCGACAGAAATAGAACGAAAACTAGTAACAGTTACATGGAATGAAATAGAAGCTTCTGCAATTCCTAAAGAATTTAATAATAAAAAAATATTACAGTTTTCAGATGTACATTTAGGGCCAGAGTTTACATTGAAGCAACTTGAACATTTGGTGGAGAAGATGAATGAATTACATCCAGATATAGTAGTTTTTACCGGAGATTTAATAGATAAATTTGGTTCTTATAGTGCAGAAAGAGAGGGAGCGAAGGCTATTTTGCAGAAAATTTATGCTCCCTTAGGGAAATATGCTGTGTTTGGGAATCATGATAGGGGCGGGGGCGGTAGTTTATTTTACAAAAAATATATGGAGGAAGCTGGTTTTTCTGTATTAGTAAATGAAGTGCAGAAAATTAAAGTGGAAAACGGCAAATATATTACAATATCAGGTTTGGATGATTTTCTATTAGGGAAGCCGAAAATAGATTCAACTTTAAAAAACTTGAAACAAAATGATTTCAACATGTTATTAGTACATGAGCCGGATGTTGTAACCAAAATAAATCGTTACCCAGTTGATCTTCAACTGTCAGGACATAGTCACGGGGGACAAGTCCAAATCCCTTTTGTAGGTCCGTTAATTACTACCAAACTAGCTGAGAGTTATGTTGAAGGTATGTATGAAGTGGAGGGGAAGAGTAAGCAGTTATATTTATATGTAAATCGTGGTATTGGGACTACTAGGATGCCTGTTAGATTTTGTAGTGTACCTGAACTTTCAGTTTTTGTGTTGAAGCAAAAGAGTGACTAGAATATTTAACAATATGATTCGGAGGAACGTGCGATGTTGGGCGATGGAAAACAGTTTCTTAAAACTTTAGATGTGACAAAGTAATTTTCATAAATAAAAAACAACAATAGGACCTATAAAGGGTCCTATTGCTGTTTTTATCCTGCATTGATTGCCCATAAATGTCCGATTGATGGGGGCTAATTATAGTTTTACTTTGTTATTTTTGCAAGGAAAGACCATCAAAATATGTTCTATAGTTATTTGAGAATTCGAAGTTGTTTTTTGCATCCCAATTAATAGACCAAGACATTAGGCCGCGGAATGCAGGATAGCCACTCTGGTTAGAAAGTTTATACTTTCCTCCGAACGGAACTCCTTTAATGATATAATTTAAAGCTTTTTTCATTTCAGTTGGCGAAATGTATCCACCACTTGGAGCTGCCGCTGGTGCTGCTGGAAGCCCAATCATGACTTGATCTGAACGAAGAGCTGGGAAAATGTTATTTGCATTACCACCTACAGGAAAACCATGTAAGAGCATATCTGCCATAGCGACCTCGTAGTCTGCAGTACCTTGATTGTAGTTATTACCGTCCATTCCAATCCCGCTACCAGCGTTGTAGTGTTGAACATGAATGTATGTTAGTTTATCTTTCACTCCGTAAATAATTGGTAAATATGCACCCCATATGCTTCCATATGCGCTATAACCGCCTTGAACATAAGCTGTTTCAGGAGCCATGCTTAATAGAAAATCTGGACCATAATGATCTGAGATTGTTCGAATAGCTGATATAAGATTTACGATTTGGGGAGTAGTTGGATTTTTGAAATTAGTATCATTTCCGTTTAAGTAAATACCTGATTCAAGGTCAATATCTATTCCATCAAAACCGTATTTATCGATTAGAGACTGTATGGAATTAATAAAACGATCCTTAGCGGCATTGTCAGGAAGTAAAACGACTCCATTTTGTCCACCTATTGAAAGAACTACTTTCTTTCCTTTACTTTTTAAATAAGAAATATCTGATTTGAAGTCTGCATCTGTACCATACACAGGAGAAAATTCAACAGTGGAACGATCACCACCAGTTTCACCAAAAGATACATTGATTACATCCCATTTTGGTGAAACGTCTTTTAATTTAATAATGCCAGTACCGTTATCAAAGTTATGCCAATATCCAACGAGTAATTTTGAACCTAAATTGTTTGCTGCTTGTGCTTGGAAAGGGGATAGCGGTAGAAGTAAGAACATTACTAAAATACAACAAAAAAATTTGAACTTGTTTAACATATCAACACTCCTATACAAAAAGTTGTCTAGATGTATAATCTTGTTTATTTAATAATATCTGAAAATTCTTTCTTTTGTAAAGGAACTATAATTTTCTCAACAATTGTGTATGGGAAAGTATTAAACCTAATGTAATAATTTTTGAAGAAGGTTGAATTGTAATTGTTAAATTCAGAATATTTTGATATATTTTAACGTATAGAACAAAATCTTTCGCACAGTACTCTTACATAAGTTTCAAAATTTAGTTTGGAAGGGGATGTACAAGATTTGGATAAAAATCTAAAGAAAGACCTCAAAATACGCCACATTACAATGATTTCAATTGGCGGCGTAATAGGGGCTGGTTTGTTTGTTGGAAGTGGTGCAGTTGTACATTCGGCAGGACCAGGTTCTATCGTTTCATATGCATTAGCAGGACTTCTAGTCATTTTCGTCATGAGAATGCTAGGAGAAATGGCAGCTGTTAATCCGACAAGTGGTTCATTTGCAACGTATGCAAGAGAAGCGATTGGTCCTTGGGCGGGTTATACAATAGGCTGGTTATACTGGTTTTTTTGGGTAATTGTTATTGCAATAGAAGCCACAGCAGGTGCTGGTATTATCCAATATTGGATTCCACAAATACCGCTTTGGTTATTAAGTTTAATATTAACAATTTTATTAACGCTGACGAACGTTTTTTCGGTGAAATCATTTGGAGAGTTTGAATATTGGTTTTCTTTTATTAAAGTAATAAGTATTGTTTTGTTCCTTTGTCTAGGTCTTGCTGTTATTTTAGGATTTGTTCCAGGAACAGAAGCACCCGGCACTTCGAATTTAATTGGACAAGGTGGATTTATGCCAAACGGTATAAGTTCGGTCCTGCTTGGAATTACTGTTGTTATATTTTCATTTATGGGATCAGAGATTGTAGCAGTAGCGGCTGGTGAATCTGCAGAACCTGTAAAAGCAGTAAAAACAGCAACAAACAGTGTGATTTGGCGTATTCTTGTATTTTTTATTGGGTCTATAGCGGTAGTTGTTACGCTACTGCCATGGAATTCAGCAAACATATTAAAAAGTCCATTTGTAGCTGTACTTGAACATATAGGAATACCAGCGGCAGCACAAATTATGAATTTTATCGTTTTAACAGCTGTACTTTCTTGCTTAAATTCAGGCTTATATACAAATTCAAGAATGCTTTTTTCAATGGCAGAAAGAGGAGATGCTCCAAAGTCATTTTTAAAATTGAACAGTAGTGGTGTTCCCGTTCGAGCGGTTTTATTTGGAACTTTCTTCGCTTATATTGGAGTTGTGTTTAGTTACATTTCTCCAGATAAAGTCTTTTTGTTTTTAGTGAATGCATCTGGCGGGATTGCGTTACTAGTTTATCTCGTTATTGCAGTTTCGCATTTAAAGATGCGTAAAAAAATGGGGAAAGTAGAACAACAAAATTTGAAAGTGAAAATGTGGCTTTTTCCGTATGTAACGTATGTTACAATTGCTGCTATTATAGCAGTTTTAGTTGCGATGTTCGCAATTGATACTTTACGTTCACAAGCACTTTTAACAATGTTTGTTACAGTTCTTATCATACTTTCTTATTTTATTTTTAATAGAAATAAAAATAGCACAGTTTTGAATCCTAAAAGTAAGAATGAGGAATCTGTTCGATTCTAATTTTCTTATTTTCGAAGAGAGTTACACCCAGTCATTGCTATAAAAGAATCATATATAATCATAGAAACAAGTAATTACTATTGTCATAGTGGATATAAACTTTTTTCTTGACTTTTTATACGAAGGCGAGCAAAATGGTAAAAAAGGAAGGGGGGATGATGATGGAAGAGTACGTATTAGAGCTGTATAACCTGTTATATACGACAGAATGGCAAGATATTGTTTCGTTTCTAGGAATCGTATTTTGCATGAAAATTGTAATTGTATATATGGAAGAGCAAGGTATGTTCTATTCCTTCTCATCTCCGTTCGATGTGCAGCGCGAGCCGTTGCTAAACTATGCCAATGTGAATTACGAACAATTTCCTTTTGTAGTTTTCTTTATGATTCGATTTATTACAGCAATTGTAAGGAAAAAGGAAAGTGATGATGAAGAGTGCCACTCAACTTGTAAGGTAGCTAACGTTTTTTAAGCTAAATACAAGGAGGAGATTTATATGTGGTTTCGATTTCTTATGATTGGTTTCTTTTCATTAACAGCAATTTCATTAATGGGATATCAAGTGTCTGAAATTTTTCAAGCATATAGCGATACATTTTTTAACAAAAACTAATCGCATTGCTATTTGAATAATAAAGCGATAAAATCCTTCTTAAGAAGTTTTATTAAGAAGGATTTTTTTCTTTGTCTGGTCTTGCTGTGTCAAACTATTGTCACATTTACACTGTGAATAATATGTTAAAATAGTGAGGTTATGTATACATACTTGAAGGAAGAGGGAGTGACCATTTTGGTGGATCAATCAACAAATCAGAAAAGCTATGCTCCTATTGTGATAACGCTTTCTGTAATTGTAAATGCGATTATTTTATTTTTGTTCTTTGGACCTGTTGGCTATGAAGGAGAAGTACATTTTGATGTAACGATTTTACCAATGTTAAACGCGATTTTTAATAGCTTTACGTTCGTATTTTTATTAGCAGCGTTATTCTCTATTATTAAAAAGAATGTGAAAATGCATCGTGGTTTTATCCTTGCAGCATTTACGACAACTTTACTATTTTGTGTGTCGTATTTATCGTATCATTACTTAGCACCGGCAACACATTTTGGCGGAGAAGGATTCATTAAATATGTGTATTTCATCATTTTAATTACACATATTATCCTAGCAGCAATTATCGTACCACTTGCATTGTTTGCGCTTGTATTTGGTTTTACAAATCAATTAACACGTCACCGTAAAATTGTACGTTGGACGATGCCGATTTGGTTATATGTAAGTTTATCTGGTGTTATTGTTTACTTAATGATCTCACCTTATTACCAATAAAAAAATCTCAGCCTGTAGGCTGGGATTTTTTTATTAGGCAAATATTTTTGTGAAATGAAAAAAATATGGTATACAAAAGTATAGTTGCTTTTCATATAGAAGGGATGGTAAAGAAATATGCAAAATTTTGTATTTCGTAATCCAACGAAACTTATTTTCGGTAAAGGTCAATTAGAACAGTTAAAAACTGAAATTCCACAGTTCGGTAAAAAAGTTCTTCTCGTATACGGGGGAGGCAGCATTAAAAGAAACGGTATTTATGATAATGTAATTTCTATTTTAAAGGATATTAATGCAGAAGTATTTGAATTAACAGGTGTTGAACCGAATCCACGTGTATCAACTGTAAAGAAAGGGATTCAAATTTGTAAAGAGAATGGTGTTGAATTTATTTTAGCAGTTGGTGGAGGAAGTGTAATCGACTGTACGAAGGCAATTGCAGCTGGTAGTAAGTACGATGGAGATGTATGGGATATTGTAACGAAAAAAACATTTGCTAATGAGGCATTACCATTTGGTACTGTACTTACTCTTGCAGCAACAGGATCTGAAATGAATGCAGGCTCGGTAATTACAAACTGGGAAACGAATGAAAAGTATGGATGGGGTAGCCCGGTTACTTTCCCGCAGTTTTCGATTTTAGATCCAGTTCATACTACTTCTGTACCGAAAGATCAAACAATTTACGGTATGGTAGATATTATGTCGCACGTATTAGAACAATATTTCCATCATGGAACGAATACAGAACTACAAGATCGTTATTGTGAAGCTGTTTTAAAAACAGTAATTGAGACAGCTCCTAAGCTTTTAAGTGATTTAGAAAATTATGAGCATAGAGAAACTATTTTATATTGTGGTACTATGGCGTTAAACGGCATTTTAGCAATGGGAGTAAAAGGAGATTGGGCGACTCATAATATTGAGCATGCAGTTTCTGCTGTTCATGATATACCACACGGGGGTGGCCTTGCGATTTTATTCCCGAACTGGATGAAGCATGTTGTAGAGGGAAATGTAAGTCGTTTTAAACAGTTTGCTATTCGAGTATTCAATGTAGAAACAGATGGAAAGACTGATCGAGAAATTGCGTTAGAAGGAATTCAGGCGTTACGTCAATTTTGGACTTCAATTGAGGCGCCAGTAACATTATCTGATTACGCTATTGGAGAAAATGAAATTGATTTAATGGCGGATAAAGCGATGGCGTATGGTGAATTTGGTAACTTTAAAAAATTAAATAAAGATGATGTTTTAAGTATATATAAAGCTTCTTTATAAGTGAATTTAGAAAAGAAATCTATTTGATTGTTTGATCGAATAGGTTTCTTTTTTTGCTGTTTATAAATGTTTGTGGATGTTTTTGGTTATTTTTGATTGTTTATGGTTGATTTTTGTGACCGTTTTCATTATACTGTAATCAAAGAAGAGGTGAATAAAATGTTAACTCCTGAACGTCATCAAATGATATTGCAACTTGTAAAAGAACAGAAAGTTGTAAAATTACAGCAATTAGTTGAAAGAACAGAAAGCTCTGAGTCGACAATTCGCCGTGATTTAGCACAATTGGAAAAGCAAAGGTTATTAAAAAGAGTTCATGGTGGTGCCGCTGTTTTAACAGGAAAAGGGCAAGAACCAACGATGGTCGAAAAATCATCCAAAAACATTCAAATAAAACAACAAATTGCTAAGTATGCGGCTAGCGTTATTGAACAAGGTGATTGTATTTATTTAGATGCAGGAAGTACAACATTTGAAATGATTCCATTTTTAATAAATAAAGATGTTACTGTCGTTACGAATGGACTTATGCATATTGAAGCTTTAGTTGAAAATAATATTCGTGCGTATTTACTAGGCGGAATGATGAAGAGTAGGACGAAAGCTTTAATCGGTGCTATGGCACAGGAAAGTATGCAGAAGTATCGTTTTGATAAATGTTTTTTAGGTGCAAATGGTGTACATGAACAGCTTGGCTTTACAACGCCAGATCCAGAAGAAGCGCTCTTAAAACAAATGGCATTAACATTAGCAAACGAAGGATATTTCTTAATTGATGAAAGTAAGTTTTCAGAAGTTGCGTTTGCGAAAATTGCAAATGTTGAAGATGCAAATATTATTACAAACCATTTAGAAATTGATTTAGAAAAATATAAACAACAAACCAATGTAATTGAGGCTGATAAACAATGATCTATACAGTTACTTTAAACCCATCTATTGATTATGTAGTGCAAGTTTCTTCCTTTGATTTAGGAACAATAAATCGAGCGGAAAAAGATATGAAGTTTCCTGGAGGAAAAGGAATTAATGTTTCTCGTGTTCTTCAGCGTTTAGGTGTTAAAAATATAGCACTTGGATTTACTGGTGGATTTACTGGTCAATTTATTAAAGAGGTATTACAGACGGAAGGTGTAACAACAAACTTCGTCCAAGTAGATGAAGATACTCGCATTAATGTGAAAATAAAAGGGGAAGAAGAAACAGAATTAAATGGCCAAGGTCCTATTGTAACAAAAGAGCAGTTCGAACAGTTAATGAAAAAAATTGAGAGTATGCAACCTGGAGATTGTGTTGTACTTGCTGGGAGTGTACCAGTTTCTATTCCAAGTACCTTTTACGAATCAATTGCTGCGTTTGGAGCTGAAAAAGGTATTCGTGTAGTAGTAGATGCAAGTGGAAGTGCACTGCAACATGTAATTAAAAATAAGCCATTTTTAATTAAGCCAAACCACCATGAACTTGGTGAGTTGTTTGGAGTGGAGCTTTCAACAGTAGAGGACGTTTTACCTTATGGAAGAAAATTAATTGAACAAGGTGTAAAACACGTTATCGTATCGATGGCTGGAGAGGGAGCTTTATTATTTACGGCAGAAGGTATATATGAAGCGACTGTTCCAAAAGGTGTTGTAATTAATTCAGTTGGGGCCGGGGATTCTCTTGTTGCAGGGTTTGTAGGCAAATATGAACAGACAAAAGATATTGAAAAGGCATTTCAATACGGCGTTGCAACAGGGAGTGCAACAGCATTTTCAGCTGATTTATGTAAGAAGGAAAAAGTAGAAGAATTATTGTCGCAAGTAATTGTAGCTAAGCGATAGGGGGAAGCAACATATGAAAATTACAGAACTATTAAAAAGGGATACAGTCATTATGGATTTGACAGCTTCAAATAAAGAAGCTGTCATAGATGAATTAGTTGAGAAATTAAACGGGGCAAATCGTTTAAATAGTAAAACGGAATTTAAAGAAGCTATTTTAAAGCGGGAGGCCCAAAGTACGACTGGAATAGGGGAAGGTATTGCAATACCTCATGCGAAGACAAAGGCTGTTAAACAACCATCGATTTGTTTTGGTAGAAGTGTAAGCGGTATCAATTATGAGTCGCTTGACGGACAGCCAGCACACTTATTCTTTATGATTGCTGCAAGTGAAGGAGCGAATAATACTCATTTAGAAACGTTGTCTCGTTTATCGACATTATTAATGGATGAAGGATTTCGCAAGCAACTATTAGAAGCAAAGGATGAAAGTGAGCTTCTTCAACTATTTGATGAAAAAGAGAATGAAAAAGAAGAAGAGATTGAAGTCGCAAAACCAGAAGGAAATGAACCGTACGTACTTGCTGTTACAGCTTGTCCAACTGGAATCGCTCACACATATATGGCAGCGGATAGCTTAAAAGCAAAAGCGACAGAGTTAGGAATAGCGATTAAAGTTGAAACAAACGGATCAACAGGTATTAAAAACGGTTTAACGAAAGAGGATATTGAACGTGCAACAGCTATTATTGTTGCGGCGGATAAACAAGTAGAAATGAATCGTTTTGCTGGTAAACATGTCATTCAAGTGCCAGTTGCTGATGGGATTCGAAAAACGGAAAATCTGCTTAAGCGAGCTGTCAAACAAGATGCACCAATCTTTAAAGGTGTAAAAGAGGACGGGAAATCAGAAAGTATTGAGGGAGAAAAAGGATTAGGAATTTATAAGCATTTAATGAGCGGTGTAAGTAATATGCTTCCATTCGTTGTTGGTGGCGGGATTTTAATAGCGCTAGCGTTTTCGTTTGGTGGTATAAAGGCGGAAGGTCCTTTAGCTGAATTGTTCATGTCAATTGGTGGAGGAAAAACAGGTGCGTTTTTATTCCTTGTACCAATTTTAGCTGGATTTATTGCAAGTTCTATTGCTGATCGTCCTGGTTTTATGCCTGGTGTTGTAGGTGGATTTTTAGCGGCGAATGCGAATGCTGGATTTTTAGGTGGATTAATTGCTGGTTTCTTAGCTGGATATGTTGTTTTAGGGTTGAAAAGATTATTTTCAGGACTACCAGTACAATTAGAAGGAATTAAACCTGTATTGTTATATCCAGTCTTTGGATTATTGATTACAGGAGTTGTAATGCAAAAAGTAGTAATTCCGCCTGTAGTAGCATTAAATGAAATGTTGACAGGGTGGTTAAATGGTTTAAACGGTACGAATGCTATATTACTAGGTCTTATTTTAGGTGGTATGATGGCAATTGATATGGGGGGGCCAATTAATAAAGCGGCATTTACGTTTGGTATTGCTGCAATAGAAGCGCAGAATTTTGGAGTGCACTCAGCAGTTATGGCTGGTGGGATGGTACCACCACTTGCGATTGCATTCGCAACTACATTCTTTAAATCAAAGTTTACAGAAGCGGAACGTAAATCTGGTTTAACAAATTATATTATGGGAGCGTCGTTCATTACAGAAGGTGCGATTCCGTTTGCAGCTGCAGATCCGGTTCGAGTAATCGTAAGTTGTGTTGTTGGTTCAAGTATTGCAGGTGCGTTATCTATGTTATTCCAAATTACATTACCGGCACCGCATGGTGGATTATTTGTAATAGCGTTAGTAAATAAACCGTTACTATATATTTTCTCTATATTAATTGGAACAATTGTCTCGGCTGTTATGCTAGGTGTTTGGAAAAAGAAAGTTCAATAACAAATAAAAAGAGAGCAGTTTTTAGTAGCTGCTCTCTTTTTATTACAAAAAAATAGGTTAACAATTGAATATTGATGTTTTTTGGTAAAAGATGTAACGAATTGTGAATTTTTTGTAACAAAAAAGTAACACTGTAATTTTTTCTGGGAAAAAGTTCTTGTGCTCGTATATGAAAAATATATGAAAACCACTGAAGATTGTATTAGAAATGCATTTTATTAATATGGAAATTTATGTTACAACTCGTTAATCGTATATTACGAATGCTTTGTAATTGTGTGATTTCTAAAAATTCTAAAAATCTGTTGCTATAATGAAAATACGAAAACAAAGCAAATGGAGGCTATTCATGAAAAAATTATTAGGTATAGCAACAGCAGCAGTTTTTGGTCTTGGGATTTTTGTGGGTTCTGCTAAAGCGGAAACAATTGTAACAACAGACGTATTAAATGTTAGAGAAAACCCAAATGTAGAGTCAAAGCTTGTAGGTAAAGTGTTCAGTGGGAATACACTAGATGTTATAAATACAGAAAATGGATGGACAAAAATTAAGTTGAACGGTAAGGAAGCGTTTGTAAGTGCCGATTTTACAAAGAGCACATATTATGTAACGGCGGGCGTATTAAATGTTCGTGCTGGAGCGAATACTGATTCTGAAATTTTAGGTAAACTTAATAAAAATGATGTGATTGAAACGACGAATCAAGTTCAAAATGAATGGTTACAATTCGACTACAATGGAAAAGTTGGATATGTTCACGTGCCATTTTTAACAGGAACAGCACCTGTAATCGAAAAGAAAGAGGTTGTAGCTCAAGAAGAAGCGCCAGCTAGAACAAATACGCCAGTTAAAAATAATACAGTAGTTAAGAATAAAGAGTCTGTTAAGAGTAATGATTCTATTAAGAATGTAGAATCAAGTAAACCTGTGGTAAAAGAAAAACCGGCTGCAAAACCAGTTGCAAAATCTACTGAAACAAGTGCGCCTACTGGTGGTCGTGAAATTACAGTAGAAGCGACGGCATATACAGCAGATCCGAGTGAGAATGGTTCGTATGGTGGTCGTGTATTAACTGCAATGGGGCATGATTTAACAGCAAATCCAAATATGAAAGTAATTGCTGTTGATCCGAAAGTAATTCCGCTTGGATCAAAAGTATGGGTAGAAGGATATGGAGAAGCGATTGCTGGAGACACCGGTGGTGCGATTAAAGGAAATCGTATTGATGTATTAGTCGGTTCAGATGGTAGTGCTAATAGCTGGGGGCGCAAATCTGTAAAAGTGAAAGTTATACAATAGGTTATCGATATTAATATAAAAAGCGGTTGCTTGAAACTATGTAAGCAGCCGCTTTTTATGGATTATTGAAATGGATAAATAGTTTTACCTGTAATAATTTTATATGCACTGCAAAATTGCGTTTGTATATATTCTGTATTTTTATTTTCTGGATGTAATGTTGTTTCATGGAGAGTAGAATGAAAAGCCCGTAGTAAACAATTTAGGGCGAAGTATAATTCCTCTTGTGAACAATTTTGTTCTTTTGTAGAAGTGGCTAAAATGAGGTCTTTTGTCAAAGATGAAAAATTGATGGTGGATTGTTTCATAGTTAACTCATCCTCTCGAAACTATTTTTATCATGTATATGCAGAATTGGACAAACTATGTTCTTTTTTCTGTATAATTTCATGTACCGAAATGAAAGAACTTGCAATCATGCCGTTAAAATTGGTAAGATTGGGTATAATCAATAGATGGAGTATATTACATAAAGAGAGTTGAATGATATGGGAGAAGTGCAACGTGAAAAAGTTGCTGTCATCATTGGACCAACTGCTGTTGGAAAGACGAAGTTAAGTATCGATCTTGCCAAAGCGTTGAACGGTGAAATTATTAGTGGTGATTCCATGCAGATCTATCGAACGATGGATATTGGAACCGCAAAGGTAACAAAAGCAGAGATGGACGGAATTCCACATTATATGATCGATATAAAAAATCCGGAAGATTCATTTTCTGTCGCGGAATTTCAAGAACGTGTTCGCAAGCATATTCGAGAAATTACAGAACGTGGTAAATTACCAATTATAGTTGGTGGGACCGGTCTTTATATACAATCTGTTTTATTCGATTATCAGTTTACAGATGATGCTGGTGATGTGATATACCGAGAGCAAATGGAAAAGTTAGCTTTAGAACGCGGTGTGGAATATGTACATAAAAAATTGCAAGAAGTAGATCCAGAAAGTGCGGAGCGTATTCATGCAAATAATGTACGACGTGTCATTCGGGCGTTAGAAATTTTCCACACGACGGGTGAAAAAATGAGTGAACAAATTGAGAAACAAGAAAAAGAGTTACTCTATGATGTTTCATTAATTGGCTTGACAATGGATCGAGAAATGCTATACGATCGCATTAACTTACGAGTGGATTTGATGATGGAACAAGGCCTATTAGAGGAAGTAGAAGGGCTGTATAATAGAGGGATACGAGATTGTCAATCTATTCAAGCGATTGGATATAAAGAAATCTATGATTATTTTGAGAATCGAGCCTCTTTAGAAGATGCGGTGTCACAATTAAAGACGAATTCGCGTCGTTATGCAAAACGTCAATTAACGTGGTTCCGTAATAAAATGGATGTCACGTGGTTTGATGTTACAGACGGTGAAAAAACGTCAGAAATTTTACGATACATAGAAGGAAAGTTACAAGTAAAGTCGAATAATAGTAAGTAGAGAAAAAGAGGAGGATTCGACATGAAGCAATCAATCAATATTCAAGATCAGTTTTTAAATCAACTCCGTAAAGAAAATACGTTTGTTACGCTGTACTTATTAAATGGTTTCCAGCTTCGTGGACTAATTAAAGGATTTGATAATTTTACAGTCCTGCTGGAAACAGAAGGTAAGCAACAGCTTATTTATAAACATGCAATTTCTACATTTGTACCACAAAAAAATGTTTCAATTGAATTAGAATAGTAATGAATTATTGTACATAACAAAAAAGAGCGAGTTTCCTCGCTCTTTTTTTATTTGTCATAAACAATATATAGTGAAATTTAAGCGATTCTAAATACAGTAAGGCGGATGTTAGTATTTCCTGTCGCAGGGATCGTAATCTCATTAAGAGTAGATTGGACAGAGATTCTTGCACCAGCTGCTAATGTTTCTATTGTAGTAAATGAAAGTGAGTCGCCTATTAAATTTGAAGAGAAATTATCAGTTGCGACTGCTCCATTAATTGAAATTCCTACTCCGAGTGGAGCGCATCCTGGCGCAGTTGTAGAAATGGATACGCTAATTACATAAATACCACCGTTAATAACAGTAACTGTATCTGTGCCGTTGAAGATAATATTGTTTACGTTAATTGCAGTACTAAAAATAAAGTTATTAAATTGCAGTACTGTTTGCTGAATATTGTTTGTTACAACAATTGTTGCTATAGGGAAGCTAGGTCCAGTTGGCCCAGTAGGTCCAGTAACTCCTATGCCAGTAGCGCCGGTAGCACCCGTTGGTCCTTGAATGCCTTGAGGCCCGGTAGAGCCTGTGTTACCTTGAACACCTTGAGGTCCAGTGGCACCGGTAACGCCAGTAGCACCCGTGTTACCTTGAACACCCTGAGGTCCAGTAGCGCCGGTAGC